>JBASOJ010000050.1:0-6275 GCA_049658145.1 Coriobacteriia bacterium | reverse complement strand
GGCCGAAGGCTGGCTCGCACCCGAGGACGTGCTCGCGCCGGCGCCTGCCTCACCGGCGGCTGTGCGCAGGCGCGGCTTCGACCACGCGGAAGATATCACCCGTTCACTCGCGGCGCTGACCGGCAATCCGGCAGTGTGCCTGCTCCGCGCGACCGCTACCGCCGATCAGCGCGCGCTCGGTCGCGATGAGCGCTTCGCCAACCGCGCCGGAGCCTTCCGGCTTGCGGAGCCCCGCGGTCTGTCGGCCCGCGTCGGGATGCCCGAGCGGATCGTACTCATCGACGACGTCTTCACGACCGGCGCCACGCTCGACGCCGCTGCACGCGTGCTCCGCGAGGCTGGTGCGGCCGAGGTGCGTGTGCTGGCGGTGGCGCGGGCGGTCCAACGGCCCGGTTCGGCGTGAACCTACCGCTCCCACCTGCTACACTTCTGTTTGCTTTCACCCGGGTCTGTGGTTGCGGACGCGCAAGCGTCCTAGTCCAAGGTAGGCGCGGCCGAAAGGACCCACGTAAGCGCGAGGCCAAGCCTCGTCGTGAGCATGGCGCGCCTTAGGGGTAAGTCGTACCGTCCGCAGTAGCCGAGAGGTCGCTGCGGGCGAGAGGGCCGGTAGTGAGACTGCGGTCTTGCGGAAGCCCCGGTATGCGGGTGTGGGGCCAAAGACCAGGTCAGCCGGGTGAAAGCACTGATCTGCTTCTCGGGAGGGAGCCGAATGACAGTCGCACGACGTCTGATCGCCGTCACACTCGTCCTCGCACTCGCGTTCGCGATGGCGGGGTGCAAGAAGGAGCCCGAGGAGCCGGCGCTCGAGCCCAAGATCACACCGCCCGTCATCGGCACCGCGGGCGTTCTCAAGGTGGGCGTGGACCTCAGTTATCCGCCGTTCGCCGGCACCGACGAGGGGCAGAACGCCGGGATCGACGTCGATGTCGCAGCAGCCATCGCCGAGCGTCTGGGACTCAAGGTGGAGCTGGTGGACATCACGCCGAACGAGATGGCCTCGGCACTCAACGAGGGCACCGTCGACGTCATGCTCGGTGGCATCTCGATCACCGATGCGGTGCTCGCGGATACCTCCACGGCCGGTTCGTATCTGATCGATGGTTCCGGCATCTTCTCGGTTGTGCCCTCCGACTCGGTTGCCACCACGCTCACCGCCGCGGACCTTCCGGGTAAGCGTGTCGCCGCTCAGAAGGAGAGCCCCGCGTTCTGGACGCTCGAGGCCGACTACGGTGAGGGCTACGCCACCGGCTATGCTACGCTGAAGGAGGCGTTCGAGGCGCTCGCCGCGGGCAACGCCGACGTCGTGATCGGTGATGCGGCCGTGGGCGCGTACATCGCCCGCGACTTCGAGAACGTCGCTTTCGTGGGGCAGTTCGGCGCGGCCGAACCGCTGGGCGTTATCGTCAAGAAGGACGCCACCGAGCTGGAGGCTGCGGTGCGCGAGGCGCTCGATGCGCTCGCGGCCGACGGCACCCTCGATACCATCCGCTCGAAATGGCTCGGCGATCTGCCAGCACTCGAAGTCCCAGTTGCGGAGACCACCAGCTGACGTAGAGCACGCACGTTTGCGGTATAGTTCACATCGTGGTTACAGGGGGTGCCGGAAGGCCCTCATCGCACAGCATACGAAGGAGGCTCCATGAGCAAGAGCAAGAAGTTCGTTGCGCTCTTCATGGTCTTCGCGCTGGTGCTCGGCATGGTTGCGCTGAGCGGCTGCACGGATGACACCAAGGACGGCACGGAGACCGAGGAGACCACCGAGCGCGCGGCGATCACCAGCGTCGACGACCTCGGCGAGGGCGACAAGGTCGGCGTGCAGTCCGGTACCACGGGTGAGGGTTGGGCCAAGGAGAACCTCGAGCCCAACGGTGTCGAGGTTGTTCCTTACGATGACATCCTGCTTGCCTTCTCGGCGCTGCAGGCCGGCGACGTGGACGGCGTGATCAACGATCTCCCGATCAGCCAGGACATCGTCAAGGACGAGACCCGCGGCCTCGAGATCGTCGAAGAGATCAAGACCGACGAGACCTACGGCTTTGCATTCAACAAGGACGACGCCGTGCTCCGTGACGCCGTCAACTGGGCACTCGCCGAGTGCATCGCCGATGGCACCTACGACGAGGTCTACGAGACCTGGTTCGGCGCAGCCCCGATGTCGTATCCCGAGGCTGAGAGCGGCGTGACCGCCAAGCCCGCGGATGCTCCCGCGCTGATCACCGCTGGCAAGATCGTCGTTGGCTCCGACACCGCCTTCCCGCCGTTCGAGAACGTCGAGGGTGGCGAGACGGTCGGCTTCGACGTCGACCTGGTGAATGCGATCGGCGAGAAGCTCGGCCTCACGGTCGAGTTCAAGAGCTACAAGTTCGACGCGCTCATCACGGGCGTGCAGGCCGGCAGCGAGTTCGACCTGATCGCTTCGGCCATGACCATCACCGACGAGCGTTGGCAGTCGGTGGACTTCTCGGATCCGTACATCAACTCGAACCAGTCGCTGGCAGTCAAGAAGGCCGAGTAGTGGCTGTACGCTGAGACTACGGTAGACTTGGGGCCGACGGTTTTGCGACCGTCGGCCCCACGTTTGTTTTCTGGCCAATCGTTTGGGGAGGCTGCGTGAACTCGAAGATTCGGGGCGCCGTCGGTTACGTGGTCGCGGCGGCGGTCGTCATCGTGCTTCTGGTTCTGCTTCTCACCATGTCGGGTCCGGAGCGCCTGCTCTACGAGCACAAAGCGCGGCGCGGCCAGACCGGCGTGGTCGACGATGTGTACATCATCGCCCCCACGCGGGACGATGCGACTATCGGTCTGTCGCAGGTGAACGTGACCGTTGACCTGGCCGAGCTGGACAAGGCCACAACGACCGCCGCGACCCTCAGGCGCACGCCTCCGGGCGCCGGACTGGGCAAGTCCACCTGGGTCCTTGAGGCCGAGGAGACGAGCCCGACGCCCGTGCTGCTCAACGGCGAGCCCGTTGAGGGCACGCCCGAGCTCGCGGACAACGACATCATCACGATCGGCGGCTCCGACGTGACGTTCGATGCGGGCCGCACGGGCTTCGCCGGCGCGCTCGACTGGTGGGAAGCGGGCACCATCTCGCACCTCTACGCCTCGCCGAAGGTCATCGCCGAGTCGTTCACCATCGTGGCGCTGGCCCTTCGCGTTTCGCTCGTGCTGGTGTTGATCTCCTTCGCACTGGCCATCCCTGGAGGCCTGACGCTTGCGTTCATGAAGATGGCGCGCACGCGCTGGGCTCGCGTTCCGGCCACGATCTACGTGGACGTGATCCGCGGGACGCCGATCTTCCTGCAGATCCTCATCGTCTTCTTCGGCCTCACGCTCCTGCCGCCGTGGAAGGTGATGGTCGAGACATTCCCGGTGATCAACCAGCCCGGGCTGTTCGGCGTGGACAACTCGATGTGGATCCGCGCGTTCGTGGTCCTGAGCTTCAACTCGGCGGCATACATGGCCGAGATCTTCCGCGCCGGCATCCAGTCCATCAGCAAGGGGCAGATGGAAGCCGCACGCTCGCTCGGCATGACCACTCCGCAGGCGATGGCGTTCATCATCATCCCGCAGACGGTGCGGCGCATCCTGCCGACGATGATGTCCGAATTCATCCTGCTGTTCAAAGACACGGCGCTCTTCGCTGCGGTGGGCATGAAGGAGATGGTCATGCGGTCGCGCGAGGTCGCTTCGAGCACCCTGAACGTCTCCCCGTACCTGCTCGCGGCGGGCTTCTACCTGGTCATCACCATCCCGCTCGGCCGGCTCGTGCAGCGGCTCGAGAACCGGCTGGCACGCTCGGAAGGCGGAGGGGTGGAGACGTTTGAGAAGAGCGAGAAGGACAACCTCGCGGCAGCCGCTGCCAAGAAGGCTGCCGCCGAGGCTGCAGCGGCCAAGGTGCTCCAGGATGCCGAAGGCGCCGCCAGCCGAACTTCCACGGACGGTGAGGGGTGATGACGATGAACGAGCCCAACGCGACACCCCACAGCGGCCCGATCGTCCGTATCCGGAACCTCCGGAAGTGCTTCGGCGACCTCGAGGTGTTGCGTGACGTGGACATGGACGTCCAGAAGGGCGAGGTCGTGGTCATCCTCGGGCCCAGCGGCTCGGGCAAGTCGACGATGCTGCGCTGCGTGAACCGGCTCGAGGAGCCCACGGGCGGGGAGATCTTGCTCGAGGACATCAAGGTGAACGACCCCAAGACGAACATCAACGAGGTGCGCGAGCGCATCGGCATGGTGTTCCAGCAGTTCAACCTGTTCCCGCACCTCACCGCGATGGGCAACGTGATGCTCGCGCAGCGCAAGGTGCTGAAGCGCTCCAAGGCCGAAGCCGAGCGGATCGCGCTCGAGCAGCTCGAGCGCGTGGGCCTTGGCGACCGCGTGGACTACTTCCCCGCGCAGCTCTCTGGCGGCCAGCAGCAGCGCGTGGCGATCGCCCGCGCGCTTGCGATGGATCCGCACGTGATGCTCTTCGACGAGGTCACCTCGGCACTCGACCCGGAGCTCGTGCGCGGCGTACTCGACGTGATGAAGGAGCTCGCGAAGGCTGGCATGACCATGCTGGTGGTCACCCATGAGATGGGCTTCGCGCGCGATGTGGCAACGCGTGCGGTCTTCATGGACGGCGGCGTGATCGTGGAGGAGGGCACTCCCTCCGAGGTGTTCGACCATCCGCAGCACGAGCGCACGAAGGACTTCCTCGGCCACATCTCATAGGCGTGGCGTTGGCGGGGCCGGTGCTCGTGTTGTGGACCGCGCGCGATCTGCCCTTTGCGCCGTTCTAGCCGCGCCGTGGAGATTCCGCGCAGATACACGCTCTCTGGGTGCCTCATCGGCGGCAGCGCGGGTATGTTCATAGTGTCCGGACCCTACTAAGGAGGCCGCGGTATGCAGATGATCGTGAAGGGCCGCCGCATGGACGTTACCCCTGCTATCCGGGAGTACGCCGAGGAGAAGATCGGGCGGGTCACCAAGATTCTGAACAGTCAGCTCATGAGCGCAGAGGTAGAGCTCTACACCGAGCGCAATAAGTCTATAGAGAAGGGTCAGGTCGCCGAGGTCACCGTATACACCAAGGGGCACGTGATCCGGGCCAAGGAGGCGGCGTCGGATCTCTTCGCCGCCATCGACCTGGTAAGCGAGAAGCTCGAGAGCCAGGTGCGCAGGTACAAGGAAAAGACCGTGGACCGGCACACCAAGGGCGTGCCGGTCGCCGCGATTGCGCCCGCGCCGGAAGAGCCTGACGAGCCCGCAATCGTGAAGACCAAGACGCTTGCCACCAAGCCGATGAGCACCGATGAGGCCATCTTGCAGATGGAGCTCCTGGGCCACGACTTCTTCGTCTTCCGATCCGAGGACACGGAAGGGACTAACGTCCTGTACCGCCGCAACGACGGCGACTACGGGCTCATCACGTCGGCATAACCTATCCCCACATCCAGGGGATGTTGAAGGGCGCGAGGTGCAACCCGCGCCCTTCGCCTGTCACAACGTACCGGGTGGCGCTACGGCAGGTGCTGGTGGTTTGCGGTGGTCGACAGAGCGAACCCACCGCTTACCGTCGAGGAAGCATACTCCGCCCGGTTGCTGGAGCCGCCGCTGACGCACGAGGTAGATCCGAACGCCAGGTTGGAGTCGCCGCCGCTTACCGCAGACTGCATCCCCACTGCCATGTTGAGGAAGCCTCCGCTGACACTCGATGACATGCCGAGTGCCAGGTTCTGATCACCGCCGCTGATGCTCGATTGCGAGCCCAGCGCCTGATTGAGCGAACCTCCGCTCACAGCGGAGCAGGAGCCGTCGGCGAGGTTGTACGCACCGCCGGAGACGCTGGCGGAGGAACGGCTGACCCGGTTCTGGTACCCGGCGATGAAGCCGCCCAGGCTTGTCCAGCCGTGATTGGGACCGACCACCAGGTTGTGGCTACCGGTGCGGGCATAGAGCATCTCGTTCTCCCCGTATCCCACGACGAGGTTCCCGCGTCCGTTCAGCGGGCCCATGGTGGACCCGGATCCGCTGCGGATGTGGAGGTTCGCGCCGGTGAAGATGATGTTCGGCCCGGCGATGCCGTTGATGGCGTTCGTGTCCACCGTGACGTAGGGGCCGAGGAGCAGGGCTTTGTTGGCCTCAATCGCGGCGATCGTGGTCTCGGCCGAGGCCAGTGCCGTTTCGAGGGCGTCTATCCGGGCCAGCAGCGGCGTGAGATCCTGCGTCACGCCCGGCTCGCCCTGCGGACCCTGGGGCCCGATCGGACCGATGTCGCCGGTCGCGCCC
>JBASOJ010000049.1:0-12103 GCA_049658145.1 Coriobacteriia bacterium | reverse complement strand
CCACGACGGTCAGCGGGTCGGTGGCGCGGACACCGTGCACGCCGCCGTTCTCCACGACCACTTCCGAGCCGCGCGCGGTGATGACCTCGCTGTCCCCCACGCCGAGGAAGCTGTAGCGGCCGAGCCGCTCGCCGCCGATCACGCTCTCCAGCAGGAACGCGTGCTCCGCGCCCTCGGCAAGCGCCATGAACGCCGAGATCGGCGTGGCAAGGTCCGCGTAGACCTCACGGGCGACCGGCACCACGTCGTGATCCGCTGCCAGCCGCACGAACTCGTCTCTGTTCGGCAGGATCATCTGCCCGCTCCTCCCGGTACCTCGGGAATACAAAAAGCCCTCGTCCCCTAAGGGACGAGAGCTATGCTCCCGCGGTACCACCCTTGTTGCCGTCGGCTTGCGCCTTCGGCCACTCTTCCGACAGTACTCGGCCAGAATCTGCCTTCATACCTGGTCCCTGGTATCGGTGGGCGTCCGTCGGAACTAGTGGGCGCGTGCGCGCTGTTGCTCCGAAGCCTCGAGGGTCCATTCCTGCCGGTCGCTCATGTCGGGTTCACACCATCCCCGACTCTCTGGGTTTTGCTGACCGGAGTACTACTCCCCGTCACAGACCGTGTATTCGGTTGAGGCGCACTCTAGCAGTCGCGGAGGGGGCAACGCAACCCCTTACGGTACCTCGGGCATCGTTATTGGCTGATACGCCGGATCGCCGACGCAGTAGAAGTTCCCGTCGCGCGAGCCGATGTAGATGCGCCCCTGCCACACGATCGGTGTGGACTCGAAGCTGCCCGCCGCGAAGCTCGCCACTTTGGCGACGCCGACCGTCCACTGATGCCCGCCACGATCGGTGAGCGGCACGCCTCCTTCGGCTCGGTAGTCGATCTTGTACACGTTCACGCGCGCACCGTAGCCGGCCTGGATGATGTAGTCGTCCACCATGATCGGCGTGGAGATGCCGCCGCCGACACCGTCCTTGAATACGAGCTTCGCCATGGGCACGGTGGCGCCCTGCGGAGTCGTCGCGGTCCCCTCGGTCTCGTCCTGCGAGACCACGTAGAGGTTGCCGTCGATCGCGGTGAACGAGGCGAGCGCGGGGCGGGCAAGACCGGAGCCGTACTCGTCGTTCACGCTGACCGAGCCGATCACCCCGCCCTGCCAGTCGGCGAACGTGCGGTTGCCCGTGGGGAAGAACCACACGGTGGCCTCGGCCGGCGGCTTGCGCGGATCGATCTTGAGCACACCGCCTTGGCCCGAGATGTACTGCTTCTCCACCGCCTGGAGGATGCAGCCGTCTTCGGTGGTGATGGGCGACCCGTCGATGTCCGAGCCGATCCAGTAGTCCCAGACGACGCTCATGTCTTTCGTGGACAGCCCGTACACATCACCGGCACCCGACGAGATGTAGATGGTCTCGCCGATGACTGAAGGCGAGCTCTCGAGCACGAGGTTGCCGCCATGACCGGCGGCACTCGAGCCGAGGAGCAGCTGCTCCGCCTTCACGACCGGCCAGCGGTGACCACCGCGCTCCTCCGTTTTCGTGGGATCGACCGCGTAGAAGTAGCCGGTCTCGATCGCGACGAAGAGCGTGTCGCCCACCATGATCGGGCTCGAGTCGGCGTCTCGGCTGTAGCTTCTCGAGGTGGGCGACGTCATCCGCCAGAGCTCCTGGCCGGTCTCGAAGTCCACGCAGCGGACCGGCGCGATGCTCGGGTCGCCCATCGACTTCGGAAACCCGCGCCGAGAGCCGGCGACCACGGCAAGCTTGCCGGTGTCTGGCATGCGGAACACCGTGGGGCTGCCCTTGATGACGTCGTCGAACGTGTACGACCACAACTCCTTGCCGGTCTCGGCATCGAGCTTCACGAGGTTGTGGTCGAAGCCGCCCACCAGCAGATAGAGCTTCCCACCCTCGCGCACGAGTGCGGGCTGCCCTGTCCAGCCGGTGCCGGCCCACGTGACCATTCCCGCCGAGCTCGCGGTACCGCCTGTGGTGCCGCTGCCGATGGCGGTCTTCCAGATGAGGGCGAGCGTCTCGGGGACCGGCCCCTCGCCGTAGTACCGGCGCGTCTCGTTGCCGAGAAAACTGGCGACCTTGATGCCGTCGGTGTACGGGTTCGGGCCGTCCGGCTGCGGCAGTTCTACGGTGACCGTGGGAAGGATCGACTCGACGACCGGACGCTCAGCGGAAGGTGCGGACTCGTCGGCAGGCGCCGAACATGCGGATAGCGCGAGCGCCACGATGACAACGGCGATCGCGGCAGATGTCCGGCGCACGGGTCCCCCTCCGTGAGAATGCTGACGGCCCATTGTCGCCCGCCGGTGCAGTGGCATCAAGCCTCGTACACCCGCACGAGCGTGATCGTGAAGCCGACCACGCGCACGCTCTCCCCGGGCATCAGGGAGACGCTCGCCACACACGCATCCCCGCAGTACATCCCTCCACCATCCGTGAGGTCGAGGGCGGTGACGCCGCCGGCCGCAGGCGAGAATCGCACGTGATAGGCCGCCACATCCTCACCGCGCAACGGGATGTCAGCGTTCGGCGCATCGCCCGCCACAGCGGGAAGCCGAAGGTCGTACTCCCGTTCCCCGGCAGCCGAGACCACGCGGAACACCGCCCGCGAAACCGTCCGGTCCGGCTCGGCCGGGACAGCTCCCACGTCCGTGTGCTGCGCTGCGCGCCGCCGTGTGCGCACGAGCCCCGCGAGTATCAGCGCCACCGGAAGCCCGATGGCGAGCGCGAGGACGACTGCACCTCCACGACCCTCATCCGGCTTCTGCCCGGCACCGACCGGCGTCTCGGCGGCCTCGTCAGGCTCGACCGTGGCAGAGGTGTCCCGAAGGATCACCAGGTCGGGCGCTTCACGGGCGAGGAACGCCACCACATCTGAGGCGGGCACAGCGAAACCGACCGCATCGACCTCGACCTGCGCCACCTTGGCCACCGTGATGCCCACCAGGCGCCCCTGCGCGTCCACGAGCGGCCCGCCCGAACTGCCGGGGTTGATGGCCGCGTCGGTCTGGACGAACGTGGCGCCCGCATAGTCCTGGCTCGGGGAGGAGACCACGCCCTTGCTGAGCGTCACCGATGTGAGACCGATGGGAAAGCCGATGGCGATGACATCGTCGCCGAGGGTGAGTGCCCTGTCGTCTCCCCAGACGATCGGCGCGACATCGTCGGGGAGGTCGACGGCGAGCAGCGCCAGGTCGCGCACCCGGTCGATCGCCAGCACCTCGTAGGTCAGCAGGGTGTCTGCCGCGATCACATGCGTGGGAGTACCCTGGGCGCCGTCGACAACGTGTGCCACGGTGAGCACGCGGTCCTCGGCGATGATCACACCCGTCCCGATCCTGCCCGAATACGAGGTGATCGCCACCACGGAGGCTGTGGCACGCTCCACAGAGGTGGTCGCCGCTCGCGCCGGTGCTGGCGCGAGCATCACGACGAGCAGCGCGCCGAGGAGGATGCTCGCACTACGGCGCATCGGCGCCTCCTCGTTGGGCGATCTCTTCGGCCAACTCGAGCCGCGGCGCACGGGGCGCGGTCGGCCAACCGGCGAAGTTCGGGCGCGGCACATACGCGGCCCCCTCGGCGCCGAGTGTCTCGCGCAGACGCGCCACACGACGCATCTCCGGATCGTCCTCCGGTGCGAAGCCGAAGCCGGCCCAGCAGAAGAAGAGCTGCGAGTACGCATCACCGGCCGCCGGAACGTGATTATTGCGCTCGAGCACATGCTCGATCGCTCGAAGCATCGACTGCGGGTCCTTCAGCAGCAGCATCCCCTCGGCATCCGCCTTCTCCGCCGCCTTCCAGGCCGCCTCCTGGTGATACCAGGACAGCAGCTCGGTCACGACGACGGCAAGACCGTAGACGAGGAAGGCCCCCGCACGCTGATCATCCGTGGACTTCCCCGGCCGCCCCCCGAGCCGAGCGTCGGCCGATGGGTCGGTCGGATCGTATCTGAGATCGAAGTCGCGCATCGCCCAGATCGGGCCCATCAGCGCCGAGACCGCGGTCGCCCACAGCGTGTCGCGCGTGAGCACGCGGGCGATGAGGTTGGCGAACACCGCACGCTGCTCGCCGGCGGGAACCCGCTCCAGCATCCCGCGGGTGACGCCGATCCGCACGCGCTCGATGGAACGCCCGAGAACGAACGCGTTCACGCCGGGCGTGTCGATCACGTAGAAGTACGGCGTGCGAGGAAGTCCGGCGGCGATGGCCATATCGCGAAGAACGCTCTTCGTCGGCATGAGCGTCCCCGCCTTCGGCATGCGGGCGCCCAGGCGCGCCAGCAGGGTGATGTCGGCGCGGAAGAAGATCGCGAGGGCCCATGCCCAGGCGACCGCCAGTGAGACGCCGAGCGTCCAGCCGACCACAGCGCCGGGGCTTCCGAGGCGAGGGCCGAGGCCCAGGAGTACGGCGACCCAGACGGCCAGCAACAGGCACGCGAACAGGGCGAGCGCGGCGCAGGTCGTGAAGGCGACCATGAAGCCGACGAAGCGCAGGCGGTTCTTCTCGACACGACGTTGCAGCGGCTCGATGCGCTCGACCCGCACGCCCGGTGCGACAGCGTTGGCGAGTGTGGGCGACGGGCGCTGTGCCACGAAGGCCTACTTCCTGCGACCGTCGAGCTCGGCGGCAAGGTCGTCGAGTGTCAGCCCTTCACGCACCATCACCACGAGCAGGTGGTAGAGGAGGTCGCCGATCTCATAGCGCAGGTGGTCACGGTCGGCGTCTTTCGCGGCCATGATGACCTCGCCGGACTCCTCGGCGATCTTCTTCAGCAGAGAGTCCTGCGGTCCGCTGAGGAGCTGCGTGGTATAGCTGCCCTCCGGCAGATCGCGCTTGCGCTGCTCGAGCACGCCGAAGAGGCCGTCGAGCACACCGCCGAGAGATGGCGACGCGGACCCGGCGGCCGGACGAACCGAACCCTCGAGCACGCGGTAGAAGCAGCTGCGCTCGCCGGTATGGCATGCGCCCGGTCCCACCTGGTCCACCGTGACGAGAAGGCAGTCGGCATCGCAGTCGTAGCGGATCTCGTGCACATGCTGCACATGACCGGAACTCTCGCCCTTCTGCCAGTACTTCCGGCGGGAGCGGCTCCAGAACCACGTGTGGCCCGTCTCGACCGTCTTGGCCAGCGACTCGGCGTTCATATAGGCCACCATGAGCACCTCGCCGGTGCCCTCCTGCTGGACGACCGCAGGTATGAGCCCCGACTCGTCGTACGTGAGGTCGCCTATGCCGAGTTCGTCACGTTCTCTGTCCACGCATACCTCCGGGTCAGGTGTCATACGCATTGTAGCGGGCGTCGCACCCGCAGACGACCGGCGTCAGCGGCTCACGCCGAGACGCCACCGCGGTCGATACCGTCCCGCGGCACACCATCCGCCCGTACCCGGCGATGGTCGAGCGCTGTCCGGCCGAAGGTCATGCCGAGCGCCCACGGCACAACGAGTGCGAAGGCCGCGCTTGCGAGCGCAGCGATCGAACCAAGAAAGTCCCCCTGCTCATCGGCAGGCAGAACGAGCCCCATCGAAACATGGAAGGCCACGACGGCCACCGCGCCGATCACGACGCCGATCCACAGCCGCCGGCCGCGCATCACCGCTGCCGCCACTCCCAGCGGGAAGAGGAACCACCAGGCGAGCGTGAGGATACGCCCGTCGATGGGCGTGATGAACGAGTTGTTCACCATCGGTGCAGTGGCAGCGAGGGCAACGATCAACACGGGCGACGCAGCACCGATCAGTAGCGCGGTGACCACACGCCCCAATGTCGCCGGCCTGCTAGCACTGTGACTCGGCACGATGCCACTTCCCGTCCATCGACCCGATCTCGATCTCCATCACACTGGTGATGTCGAGTTTCGCGTCTGGTATGCCCGCGCCCGTGCTGCCGTAGTGCCGCATGATCGCATCCAGCCCACGACGCTTCTCCTCCGCCGAGGAGAACAGCCTCGCGGTGCCGTAGCCGATCACGCTGCGGAAGCGCGACGTGAAGCCGCACGGCGTGTCGGCGCGCACGATCTCGCCCTCGTCCACCTCGAAACACACCCGGGCGCCACCTGCGACCGCGGCGATGCGCCTGCCCTCGCGCGGCCCGTGCACGTAGATTCTCCCGTCCTCGTAACCGAAGTTGACCGGCACCACGTACGGGCCATCGGCATCGGAGAAGCCGAGACGCAGCACCTCGGCGCGGCGCAGGAGCGCCTCACACTCCTCGGTCGGCATCCTGTGGTCCTCACGTCGCATCGTGCGCCCCTACAGCCGCACGGGAACGCCCGCGGCGGCCATCGCCTCTTTGACCTGGCGGATCGAGAACTCGCCGAAGTGGAAGACACTCGCGGCCAGCACCGCATCGGCATCAGCCTCCACCACGACTTCGGCGAAGTGATCGAGCTCGCCGGCGCCACCGCTCGCGATCACCGGGATGTTCACCGTGCGCGTGACCGCGCGTGTGAGGTCGATATCGAACCCGTCCTTCGTCCCGTCGCAGTCCATGCTCGTGAGCAGCACCTCGCCCGCGCCGAGGCGCTCCGCCTCGGCCACCCATGCCACCGCATCAAGCCCTGTGTTCGTGCGACCGCCCGCGACGAAGACCTCCCACCGGGCCGGCGCGCTGCCCGGCACCCGGCGAGCATCTACGGCGATCACGATGCACTGCGAGCCGTAGATGCGCGCGGTCTCGGTGATGAGCGCGGGCGATGCGACCGCCGCCGAGTTCATCGAGATCTTGTCGGCACCGGCACTGAGCATCGCGCGGATGTCCGCCGCCGAGCGCATACCGCCGCCCACGGTGTACGGGATGAAGACCTCTTCGGCCGTGCGGGTCGCCACGTCGAGCATCGACGGCCGCTCCTCATGCGTGGCCGTGATGTCCAGGAAGACGAGCTCGTCAGCACCCTCGCGATCGTAGACGGCGGCGAGCTCGACCGGGTCGCCCGCGTCGATGAGGTTCACGAAGTTCACGCCTTTGACGACGCGTCCCTCGTGGACGTCGAGGCACGGGATGACGCGCTTGGTGAGCATCCGCGCGTCAGACTCCCTCGGCGCGCGCCGCCTGGAGCGCTTCCATGAGCGTGAAAGAACCTTCATAGAGCGCACGGCCGATGATGACGCCCTCGATCTGGGGACCGAGGAGCGCGAGCTCGCGGATATCCCTGAGCGCACTCACGCCGCCGGAGGCGATGATCGGAAGCGAGACATGCGTGGTCAGCGCGCGATATGCGCCGAAGTTGAGGCCGGTCTGCATACCATCACGGCCGATGTCGGTGTACGCCACGCGCTTGACGCCGAGACCCTGGAGCGCGAGCACCAGCTCGACCGCCGTGTGGTCCGTGCCTTCGGCCCAGCCCTCGATGGCGACCTTGCCCTCGCGGGCGTCGACCGCCGCGACGATATCCGGGTAGATCCGGCACGCCTCCTCAACGAGCGCCGGCTCCTTCACCACGGCGGTGCCGAGCACGACGCGCTTCACGCCCGCCGCGAACATCCGGTCGATCGTGTCCATGTTGCGGATGCCGCCACCGGTCTGCACGTTGACACCGAGACTCGCGATGTCCTGCACCATCCGGATGTTCTTCGGATCGCCGAGCACCGCGCCGTCGAGGTCGACCACGTGAATCCAGTCGGCTCCGGCCTGCATGAAACGCTGCGCCTGGTCGACCGGGTCCTCGTTGTACACGGTGACCGCATCGAGCCTGCCCTGCTGCAGACGGACGGCCTTGCCGTCCAGGATGTCGATTGCCGGAAAGACGATCATCCCCGCCTCCTCGCCACGATACCGCCGAAGTTGCCCAAGAGCGCCAGTCCCGCCGAAGACGACTTCTCCGGATGGAACTGAACGGCATACACATTACCCTTCGCCACTGCCGCAGCGAATTCTACGCCGTAGCTCGCGATTCCGATCACGCACTCCGGATCGGCCGGCCGCAGATGATACGAGTGCACGAAGTAGAACGCCGTATCCTCCGGCAGTCCGGAGAACAACTCATTCTCCCTCGGATACGCCACCGTGTTCCAGCCGATATGCGGCACTTTCACCCCACCGGGCAGTCGCTCGCACGTTCCGCCGAGTACCCCCAGCCCCTCCCACTCGCCGTCTTCGAGTCCCACATCGGCAAGCAGCTGCATGCCGAGGCAGATGCCGAGGAACGGCACACCCCCGGCGATGCGTTCGAGGATCACCTCGCGAAGACCTGCGCTCCTGAGATGCGCCGCGGCGTCGCGGAAAGCGCCCACGCCCGGGAGCACGATGCCATCGGCCGAGGCCACCTCCGCGGGACCGGGGGTGATCACGACATCGGGCACGCCCGCGTGCTCGAAGCCCTTCTGCACGCTGCGAAGGTTGCCCATGCCGTAGTCGACGATCGCGATGGTCACAGCGAGCCCTTCGTGGAGGGTACACCGGTCACGCGCGGGTCGATCTCAACGGCCTCGGCGAGCGCGCGGCCCACCGCCTTGAAGACCGCCTCGATGATGTGGTGCGCGTTCTCGCCCGCGAACGCCATCACGTGGATGGTGATCCCCGCGTTGGCGGCGAGCGCGATCATGAACTCCTTGGCGAGGGTGGTGTCGAACGTACCGATCAGCTCGATCGGCGTCTCGACAGCGTAGTGCAGCTGCCCGCGACCCGATATGTCCACTGCCGCCAGCACGAGCGCCTCATCCATCGGCACGAACACCGAGCCGAAACGGCGGATGCCGCGCTTGTCGCCGAGCGCCCGGGCCAGCGCGGTGCCGAGACAGATGCCAACGTCCTCCACGGTGTGATGTGCGTCTACCGCCACATCGCCGGCAGCGTCCACCTCGAGGTCGAACAAGCCGTGCCTGCCGAACGCCTCGAGCATGTGGTCGAAGAACGGGACGCCCGTGGCGACGGCTGTCGCTCCCTCGCCGTCCAGCTCCAGGGTGAGCGCGATCTCGGTCTCCGAGGTCGCCCGCTCGATGGTGGCCCGCCGCGTCACCTCTACCCCCCGACCTTCCCGATCCGTCCGGTTGGCGTGGCGCTCATGCCGAAATGGGTAGCCGCTCGCTTGCCCGCCACGATCTCCTCCATCGCGGCCAGGAAGCGCTCGACCTCGGCTTCGGAACCGACGGTCACGCGCAGGCAGTCCTCGAGTCCCGGCGTGCGCGAGAAGTCGCGGACCAGTACCGAGTGGTCGTGGAGAAGGTCGCGCCACACGGCGGAGGCCTGGGCGACGCGGAAGAGTACGTAGTTGGCCTCGGTCGGAAAGACCTCGACGCCGTCGATGGCGCCGAGACCGTGCAGCAACCGGTCGCGGGTGCGTATCGTCTCACGGATGCCGGATTCGAAGACCACCCGCTCCCGGAACGTCAGCGCCGCCGCCACCTGGGTGAAACGGTTGACCGAGTACGGCTGCCGCACCTTCGTGAGCTCGCGGATGACGTCCTCGTGGGCGAGCAGATAGCCTGCACGGAGCCCGGCGAGCGAGAACGCCTTGGAGAACGTGCGGAGGATCGCGAGGTTCGGGTGGCGCTCCATATGCGGGCGCATCGTCTGGCGGCTGAACTCGAAGTACGCCTCGTCCACCAGCACGAGCGCGTCGGTGGCGTTGAGCACGTCGATCAGCAGCGTCTCGCGCGCCATCGTGCCGGTCGGGTTGTTCGGACTCGACACCACGATGATGTCCGGGTCCTCGGCAGCGATGGTGGCCAGCAGCGCCTCGCCGTCCACCTCGAAGTCGGGCTTCCGGGGCACCTCGATCACCCGCGAGCCGGTCATGCGCGCGTCGATGCCGTACATCGCGAACGTCGGCGGCAGGTCCACGAGCGTCCGCCCCGGGCCGCCCCAGGCGAGCACCACATCCAATATGATCTCGTCCCCGCCGTTGCCCACGAGGACGTTGCCCGGCTCCAGTCCGTTCGCCTCCGCGATCAGGGTGCGCACGTGCGTGCTCATCGGATCGGGATAGCGGTTGAAGTCGATGTCGCTTCGCACGCGGTCCGCGAGCTTGTCCAGGATCTCACCGGGGAGGTTATGGGGATTCTCGTTCGCCGAGAGCCGCACCTCGGCGCGCACGGCCTTCGCGTCGTAGGGCTCGATGTCCTCGAGTTCCGGCCGTGCCGGACGCAGTCGCTTCACTCGAGCTCACCATCCATGCCGAAGGCGGCGGCCAGGCGCAGCGCCACCGCGCGGGCGTGTGCGTCCAGACCCTCGGCCTCGGCGATCGTGATGACGCTCACGCCGTCGGCCTCGAGCGCCTCGAGCGAGTAGCTCAGGACCGAGGACTTCTTCACGAAGTCGTCCACCGAGAGCGGCCCGCTGAAACGCGCCGTGCCACCCGTGGGGAGCACGTGGTTGGGCCCGGCGATGTAGTCGCCCACGCTCTCCGGGGTCCACGGACCGAGGAAGATGGCGCCCGCGTTCCGGATGGCGCCGAGCAGCTCGAGCGGCTCGGCCATCATCACCTCGAGGTGCTCGGGCGCGATCATGTTGGCGGCATCGAGTGCCACATCCACGTCGGGGCAGACCACGATCACGCCGTTGTCGGCCAGCGAACGCTCCACCACCTCGGCCCGGGGCGACATGGTGAGCAGCTCGGCGACCGCGGCCTCCACCATGTCGGGCAACTCCTCGTCGGTGGTCACCAGGTACGTTGCGGCGCGCGGGTCGTGCTCGGCCTGAGCCATCAGATCGATCGCCACGAACGCGGGCTCGGCGGTCTCGTCGGCGAGGATCAGGACCTCCGAAGGTCCGGCGAGCATGTCGATGCCCACCTCGCCCATCACGAGCTTCTTCGCCGCGGTGACGTACGCGTTGCCCGGACCGATGATCTTGTCCACGCGCGGGATGGTGGCCGTGCCGTACGCGAGCGCGGCGACCGCCTGCGCGCCGCCCACCTTGTAGATCTCGGTCAGGCCCACCTCGGCCGCCGCCGCGAGCGTGTACGAGTTCACGCGGCCATCGGCGTCCGGCGGCACGACCATCGCGATCTCGGTCACCCCCGCCACGATCGCGGGGATCGCGTTCATGAGTACCGAGGAGGGATAGCGCGCGCGACCGCCGGGGACATAGATGCCCACACGCGCGAGCGGCGTGACCTTCTGACCGAGGAAGACCCCGCGCTCGTCGGTGGTGAACCAGCTCTGGGTCACCTGACGCTGGTGGAACTCCTCGATGGAGAACGCCGCATCGGCGATCGCGGCGCGGAAGTCGTCGCCTACCTCCGCGAGCGCGAACTCCATCTCGGCCTCGGTGACCCGCAGGTCATCGAGCGTCGCGCGGTCGAACTGCGCGGTGTAGTCGTAGAGCGCCTCGTCGCCACGCGCCTGCACGTCGTCGATGATGCGCTGCGCCACGCCGAGGACCTCGGCGTCGATGCCGCCGGTGCGCGGCACATCGGCCGAAGTGAGCCTCCGGCCCCGGACGAGCTCGATCCGTCGCATCATCACTGTCGTCCTCCTTCTCGCGCCGCTACCGCGGCGAGCGCTTCGGCGATGCCGGTCACGCGATCACTGTCGGTCTTGAGGCTCGCCGGGTTCGCGACGAAGCGCGCCGTGGATGAGAGGACCTCCTCCACGATGCGCAGCCGGTTCTCGGCGAGTGTGCGCCCGGTGGCGGTGATGTCCACCACCTGATCGGCGAGGCCGATGAGCGGCGCTAGTTCGATGTTTCCCGAAAGCTTGATGATCTCCACCTGCAGCCCCCGCGACGCGTAGTGCGCCTCGGTGATGCGCGGGTACTTGGTGGCTACCCGGATGACGCCGAGGTGCCGGTAGATCTCCGCCACGCTCCGCTGCGCGTCTTCGGGCTCGGCCACCACGAAACGGCACGCGCCGAAGTCGAGGTCGACCATCTCCACCAGGTCGAGCGCGGACTCGAGCAGGCTGTCTTTGCCCGCGATCGCGATATCGACGGCTCCGTAGGCGACGTAGACCGGGATGTCGGTCGGCTTGCCGATGATGTACTCGATGTCGCCCGCGCGGAGCGTGAGCTGCCGGCCCGGGTCGGCAAGGCCCGTCACATCGAACCCCGCGCGCTCGAGGAGCCCCACCGACTCGGCGTAGAGCGAGCCTTTCGGGAGGGCCATGCGCAGCATGCGGTCCGCGCTGTCGCGTCGCGCGATCACAGCGCCTCACCCC
>JBASOJ010000048.1:0-3988 GCA_049658145.1 Coriobacteriia bacterium | reverse complement strand
AGCCGGCGCTGCTCGCAGTGCTCGCCAGGTCGGAGGGCTACGGCTATGACCTCGTGCGCGCCATCGAGGAGGCGACCGGTGGCGAGGTGGTGCCCGACACCGGGGGTCTCTACCGGCTGCTCCGGCGGCTGGAGGAGGACGGATTCGTCACCTCCGAGTGGCAAGACGGCGGCAGCGGCCCCCAGCGGCGCTCCTACCGGATCACGGACGACGGCCGCGCGCTCCTCGAGCACTGGATCGGTCATCTCGAAGCGCGCCGACACGCGCTCGACGTGCTGATCACGGCGGTGCGCGGCGTCTCCGCCGAGGACTGACATCGGAATCTCTACCGGGGAGGACTCATGAAGATCGCTGTCTCATCTCTTGGCACGACGCTCGACGACGCGGTCGACCAGCACTTCGGTCGTGCGCGGTACTTCGTCATCGCGGACACGGGCTCCGACACCGCGGACGTCGTGGACAACACGACGAACATGAATGCGCTCCAGGGTGCCGGGATCGCGGCCGCCGAGACCGTGTCGGATCACGGTGCCGAGGCTGTGATCACCGGCCATCTCGGGCCGAAGGCGTTCGCCGCACTGCAGGCGGCACGGATACCCGGCTACGACGGGACAGGCATGACGGTGCGCGAGGCGGTGGCGGCGCTCGCGGCCGGCACACTGAGCGAACTGACCGAAGCGGGAGAGGCTCACGCCGGCTGAGGCCGGCCCTACGGAAGGACGGACGCGTGACTGAGAACGGACGGATCGTGCTGGCGGTGCCTTCGAACGGTGCTGGCGGGCTGGAGTGTGAGCGGTCGGGTCACTTCGGGCGCTGCGACTGCTTCACGGTGGTTGAGATCGAAGGCGGAGCCGTCTGTGGCGTGCGCATCGTCGCGAACCCGCCGCACGAGGAAGGCGGCTGTCTTCGGCCGGTCAACCTGCTGGCGGGCGAGGGCGTGAACGCACTCGTCGTCGCCGGGATCGGCGGACGTCCGCTTGCGGGGTTCACCGATGCGGGAATCGCTGTCTACTTCGACAACACCAGGCCTGTGGTGTCGGACGTCATCGACGCCCTACTCGCGGGCGACGTCGAACTCATCGATCCCTCGGCCGTGTGCGGCGGCCACTAGCGGATGTCCTCGCTCGGACTTCACCCTCCGCACCTGACCGTGGCGATCGCCTCGGGCAAGGGCGGCACCGGCAAGACGCTCGTCGCGACGAACTTGAGCGTCGTGGCGTCTCGCGCGGGGTCCCCTGTGGCGCTCGTTGACTGCGATGCGGACGCACCCAACGACGCACTGTTCCTTGCGCCCGAGGCGCCGCAGGTGGCCCCCGTGACAGTGCCACTCCCGGTCGTGGACGAGGGCGCCTGCGTACTGTGCGGCGCCTGTCGTGAAGCGTGTGCGTACGGGGCGATCCGCATCCTCGGCGGGAAGCTCATCGTCTTTCCCGAGCTGTGTCACGGGTGCGGTGCATGCCTTCGGCTGTGCACACCGGGGGCGCTGCGCGAGGAGCCGTCCCGGGTGGGCGAGGTGGAGTGGGGCGCGGTCGCGCGCCCGGTCGCCGACCCTGCGGGCGTGGTTGTGATCACCGGCCGTCTCGATATCGGTGAGGTCAAGGCCCCGACGGTGATCAGGGCGGCCCGTGAGCGCGCTGTGGTCCTCAACCGCGCGATCACCATCCTTGACGCGCCACCAGGCGTGGCCTGCGCCGCGGTCGCCGCAGTGCGCAAAGCCGATGTGCTCGTGCTGGTCACGGAGCCCACGCCGTTCGGACTGCACGATCTTGAGCTGGCGGTGGAGCTGGGGCGGCAGATGGACATCCCCATCGGGGTGGTCGTCAATCGCGATGGCGCGGGCGCGTCGGACGTATCCGGGTACTGCGCGGAACACGGGATCCCGGTGCTCGCCCGCATACCCTTCGACCGGCGGGTCGCGGAGGTATACGCCGAAGGCGGCCTGGTGCTCGACGGCCACCCGGGCGGCGCCGCGTGGTTCGGCGGCCTGTGGGACGCCGTGCTCGAGCTTGCGGGGGAGGCGTGATGCGGCGGATCGTGTTCGCGTCCGGAAAGGGCGGCACGGGCAAGACGACGCTGACTGCTCTCGTGGCGCGGCTGCTCAGCGACGAAGGGCGCTCGCTCGTGCTGGCCGACTGTGACGTCGAGGCCGCCAATCTGCCGATCGCGCTTGAGGCCGAGGTGGTCACCCGTGATCCGTTCACGGGATCGCCCAAGGCTATCGTCGACCCCGCGGCATGCCGCGGGTGCGGCGCGTGCCGGATCGTGTGCCGATTCGACGCGATCGGTCCGGATGGCGACTTCTTCCGCAGCCGGTCGTTTGCGGTCGACCCATTGGCCTGCGAGGGATGCGGTGCCTGTGTGCCCGCGTGCAGCGACCGGGCCATCCGCATGGTTCCCACGCAGGCGGGAGAGGTGCTGACCGCCACGACCTCGGTTGGGCCGATGACATTCGGCAGGCTGGCCGCAGGTGAAGACCTCTCGGGCAAGCTGGTGACCGAGGTCCGTGGGCGTGCTGACAGGATCGCAGCCGAGAGCGCGAGCAACCTGATGCTCATCGACGGGCCGCCGGGGGTAGGGTGTCCGGCCATCGCGGCGCTCACCGGCACCGACCTGGTGGTCGCGGTGACCGAACCGACGGTCTCGGGCGAGCACGACCTCATGCGCCTCGTCGCGCTGGCTCGCAGGTTCACTATCCCCGTGCGGGTCGTGCTCAACAAGGCCGATCTGTCGCACCCGGGCGCTGAACGCCTGCGCGAACGCGTGCGCGGTGAAGGCCTGGAGATGCTCGCCGAGATCCCCTACGACGAGTCGATCGCCCGGATCCCCGCCTTGCTGGCGATGGGCGCCCTCTCCGCATATCCCGATGGACCGGCCCTCGAGGCGGTCCGCCGAGTCGCGAGAGCGACCGACTTGTCATAGCACGCGCGTACACTCCTCGGCGTTGGGTACCAACGTAGTGTGGTCCAGGTCGAGGGGGCCGAATGCTGGAGGGGACGAAGCCGTTCAGGGCGATTGACTGGTTCGAGTGGCCGCTGTTCCGGCGTTCCAGGAGACGTGACCTCGTGCCAACGCCCCCGGTCGGGCAGCTCGCCTTGATAACGGCGCTCGACGCGGTAGCGGCATCGCTGCTGTAGCGGGACCTTCGGGACCCGGACGCCTCTCTGTGACGGGCCGCAAGGGCATCACGGCCCGATTCGCCCGGGCATGCTTTATGCTGAACGGGAACGGCAGAAGCATCGTCGATGGGGTCGGAGTGGCCAATGGACCGTGCCATGATCGAACAGGGCGTTCGCCTGATCCTCGAGGGGATCGGGGAGGACCCGGCTCGCGAGGGTCTGCTCGACACGCCGCGGCGTGTCGCTGCCATGTACGAGGAGATCTTCGCCGGCCTCGGCGAGGACGCCTCCGAGCACTTCCGGGTGACGTTCAACGAGGGGCACCAGGAGATGGTGCTCATCCGCGACATCCCCCTGTACTCGGTGTGCGAGCATCACCTGCTCCCGTTCCTTGGCCAAGCGCACGTGGCCTACGTGCCGGGCAAAGACGGGCGCATCTGCGGGCTCTCCAAGATCGCGCGTCTCGTGGACGTGTACGGCAAACGCCCGCAGGTGCAGGAGCGGATGACGTCGCAGATCGCCGACACGCTCGTGGACGAACTCGCGCCGCAGGGTGTCCTCGTGGTGATCGAGGCCGAGCACCTGTGCATGTCCATGCGTGGCGTGCAGAAGCCGGGCGTCGTCACCACCACGTCGGCAGTGCGCGGCATCTTCGCGCGCAACGCCGCCACGCGGGCCGAGGCGATGAGCCTCATCAAGGGCGCGTGATGGGCGGCACGGTGCCGCCGGCACCGGCCACCCGCGTGTGGCGCTGTGGCGCGTATGCGCTCACCCTCGACCGCCCGCTGGTGATGGGCATCCTGAACGTCACCCCCGACTCGTTCTCGGACGGCGGTCGTTACGCCGAGCCGCTCTCGGCCGTGGAGCGGGGC
>JBASOJ010000047.1:0-11565 GCA_049658145.1 Coriobacteriia bacterium | reverse complement strand
GAACTCGCGCTGCGCGGGCGGCGCGAAGCGGCGGACAGGCGCGGCTCACCGCGCTGATCCTGATCGTCACTCTCGTCGCGGCTGCCTGGATGGTGTATCCCGTCTTCCGCCTGCAGTATGAACACCGGCGACAGCTTGACTCGCTCGAGAGCGAGCTCGAAGGCCTGAAGTCCAGGAACGATGAACTTCGCGACGAGGTGGATGAGCTCAAGACGCCGGAAGGCGTGGAGGAGGTCGCGCGCGACACGCTCGGTCTGGTCAAACCGGGGGAGCAGGCGTACGTGGTGACCGGTGGTGTCACCGGCGAGTCTCTTGAGACATCCGCGACCGCGTCACCCGGCCCGGGCGAACCGCCATTGTGGCAACGCGCGCTCGACGCGCTCTTCGGCCTCGAGTGATGGACGATGCGGCGGTCGTCGCCCGGCAACTCGGCCGCAGTCCCCGGGGGCGATGGCGGTGCGTCGCGCGATGCAGCCACGGATTCCCCACCTGCATCGCGACGGAGCCGCTGCTCGACACCGGCGAGCCGTTCCCCACGCTCTACTATCTGACCTGTCCGCATCTGGTGGCCCGGACCTCGGCGCTCGAGTCTCAGGGAGAGTCGCAGCGCTGGCGCGAGGCGGTCGCGGCCGACCCGTCGCTTGCGTCACGCCTGCGGAATGCCGATGTGTCCTACCGGGGGGCACGCGCCGCCGAAGGTGGCGGGGTCGATCCGACGCCGGGAGTGGGCATCGCCGGCCAGCGGGACCCGCTCGCGGTGAAGTGCCTGCACGCTCATGTGGCGGGGTACCTGGCGGGCATCGACGACCCCATCGGCGCCGCGGTGGTACGGCAGGTCTCCGCCGAGTGCGCGGACCGGCGGTGTGAGGAGGCGGTGTGAGCGAGACGGAGCGCAGGGCGGTCATCGACATCGGCACGGTGACGGCGCGCCTGCTCGTGGCCGATGTGACCGGCGGCACGATCACCGAGGTGGTGCGCCGTCAGGCGATCACCCACCTCGGTGAGGGCTGGGCATCGAGCGGTGAGCTCTCGGAGGAGGGCATCGCGCGGGTCGCTGACGCGGTGCGCGGATTCGCCGATGAGGCGCGCGCGCTCGGTGCCGACCGTGTGCTTGCGGTGGCTACCTCGGCCGCGCGCGACGCTTCCAACAGCGCGGCCTTCCTCGATGCGCTCGAGGCGGCCGGCGTGCGCCCCGAGATCATCACCGGCGAGCGGGAGGGCTACCTCACCTTCCTCGGCGTGACCCACGGCTTTCCCGGAGAGCGGATCCTGATGGCGGATGTGGGCGGCGGCTCGACCGAGCTCGTGGTGGGCAGCGGTCGTCGATCGGTCTACGGGTGTCCGGTGAGCATCGACATCGTCCGCTCGTTGAACATCGGTTCGCGTCGGGTGACCGAGCTGTTCCTCCACTCGGATCCGCCGACGGCCCGGGAGATCGACGAAGCGGCCGGCTGGATCGCCGATGAACTGAGGACGGCGTTCGTGCCGCTAAAGGATCGACCGCGCGAGATGGTCTCGGTGGCGGGAACGGCCACGAGTCTCGCGGCGATCGACCTACGCATGGAGACGTACGACCCCCAGCGGATCCACGGCTACCGGATCACGGGCGCATCGCTCCTCGACATGCTCGAGCATCTCGCGGTACTCACCGAGGCCGAGCGCCGACAGGTCGTCGGCCTGGAGCCTGACCGCGCGGGTGTGATCGTCGGCGGAGCGCTCATACTGCAATCGGTGATGGCGTACGCGGGGCTTTCTTCGACGCTGGTGAGCGAACACGATATCCTCTACGGCATGGTGCTCGACTGCGATCATGCGGGAGCATCCTAGTTAACGGCGGTGTATCCGAACTGGTACAGGAGGGGGCCTTAAAAGCCTCTGGCCGAAAGGCCGTGTGGGTTCGAATCCCACCACCGCTACCAGCGTGACACCTCGCGGCCGCGGGTCGCGAGATCGATGGGTGACGGAGGGCAGCGTGGCCGCCACTGACGCGGCAGATCTCTACCAGGCGTTCGTCGACCAGGACCCGGCAGGTGCCATCCAGGTCGTCGAGCACGCGCGCGCCTCGGGAGTGCCACAGGAGCAGCTCTTCGATGTGTTGTACGCGCCTGCCATGGGTCTCCTGGGCGGGGCGTGGGCTGCGGGCGACATCGACGAGATCACCTTCACGCAGGCGGCGGTGGTGGCCGAGCAGATCGGCTCGTTCGTCATGCCACCGGCAGCGCGCCGCGACACCGGCGTCACCGTGGTCGTGGGTACGATGCACCGCGACCACCATTCGATCGCGCGGACCATCATCGCGGCTACCCTCAAGGAAGCCGGCTTCCGCGTGAACGACCTTGGCGTGGACGTGCG
Source organism: Coriobacteriia bacterium (assembly GCA_049658145.1). Classification (GTDB taxonomy): domain Bacteria; phylum Actinomycetota; class Coriobacteriia; order Anaerosomatales; family Anaerosomataceae; genus UBA6100. The sequence continues at coordinate 9,213 of JBASOJ010000047.1, read as the reverse complement.
GCCTTCAGACTTCCTTGAGAGGGTCGAGGAGACGGGCGCGCGCATCGTCATCGTGTTCGCCGAGATGATGGCCACCGCCCGCGCGGTTGCCCGCGTGCGGGAGATGCTTGCCACCAACGGGCTCGACGACGTCGTGATCCTGGTGAGCGGCGGACCGTTTGCCGCCGACCCCGGCCTCGCACGCGAAGTGGGCGCCAACGGTGTGGTGCCCAGCGCCGAGAGTGCACTCAAGCTGGTCGCCCGCGTCGCGCGCGACCGGGCCGCGGCCGAGGGTGAGGCCTCGTGAGCAGCCGTTCCACAGCCCTGGTCACGGCCGAGGGGCTGGCACGCTCGGGGGCGGTCGGTGCCGCGGTGGAGGCCTGCTACGAGGCGCTCGCACTCGGCGACCGCGAGCCGCGCATCCACGCGCTGCTCGCGCACCTCATGCTCGAAGGCGACTTCTACGACCAGGCGATCGCCGAGGCCACCAAGGCGATCGAGATGGATCCCGACTGCTCGGCGGCCTATCTTGCGCTCGGCCTCGCGTACGACCGGCGCGGCGGCATGTCCGATCAGTCGGTGCTGGTATGGCACGAGCTTGCCGAGGTGGCGCCCGACCTGGTGACCGCGCACGTGCAACTCGGTGAGGCGTTCGCGGCGGCCGCGTTCGAGGACGACGCCGTGGAGAGCTGGAAGCGGGCGCTGGAACTCGACCCCAAGGAGGCCCGCGCCACGTACAACCTCGCGATTGCGAGCCTGAAGCGCGAGGGCATGGCGCTCGCGCTGCCGCTGTTCCGTCAGGCAGGTGAACTCGACCCGAGCCAGGACGAGCTGTTCTTCATGCTCCTCGGCGTGAAGGACGCCCCGTCCGAGCCGATCGATATCGAACGCGTGAAGCCCGCGCGGGAGGCGCGCCTGGGGGCCGCCGGGCTGGCGCTGCGCGCCGAGGATCTGTTCGCGGCCGCCGATCTGGTGCGGTTGGTGCTCGACGAGAACCCCGAGGATCCGGAAGCCCTCGCGCTCGCGGCGTACGCATACCTCAAGCAGGAGGCCGCCAACGAGTCGATGGCGTGTGCGCTGCGCGCGCTCTCGCTCGATCCGGAACTGCCCACCGCGCTCTACTGCCTCGGCGTGGTGTACGCCCGGCGCACGGGGCTCAGCCGGCATGCCGCCCGCGTGTTCATCGCGCTCGCCAAGCGCGCCGGCACGCACGCACTCGTCCACGTGCTGCTCGCCGAGTCACTGCTCGGCTTGCAGAAGTTCGAGGCCGCAGGCCGGTCGTACCGGCTCGGTGTGCGCCTCGACCCGGCGTGCGTGCGTGCCCGCTTCGGCCTGGCCGCGTCGCATCTCACGGAGGGGCGTTTCGCCGAGGCGCAGTGGGAGATCCGCCGCGCCGCCTACTACGACACCAAGCGTCAGGGGCTCTTCTGGCGGCTCTATGACGAGTACGCCGGGGCGGGTGAGGACTGATGGCCGAGTCCGCGAGCAAGAGACCCGCGAAGGGTGCAGCCGCCAAGCCTGGCGCGAAGGCCCCCGAGAAGACCCCGTCGAAGGACGCGAAGCCGCCGGTCGAGGAGATGGGACCGCTGCGCAACCAGCTCTTCCCGATCGGTGTGGACTACTACCCGCTCGACGAGGAGCGCGCCTCGTTCGACGACTGGTATGACCGCGATGTCGAGGCTGATTTCACGGCGATCGCCAGGGCCCGGATCTCGCTCGTGCGCGTCTACGTTTCGTGGAAGCTCTTCGAGCCGCAGGTGGGGCAGTACGACGCGGATGCCGAGGACCGCCTCGGCGACATCCTCGCGGCCGCGCGCGCCCACGACCTCAAGGCGATCGTCGTGTTCTTCGCCGACGACCGGCTTGCCGAGATGAACGACCTGCCGTGGGCGAAGAAGCGCGACCCGCGTGACGACGACTACCTGGTGCAGCGCGAGATCTCACTCGTGCAGCGTGTTGTGAACCGCTTCCGCAGCGAGACCGCCGTCTGGGCATGGGAACTCGGCAACGAGGCGTTCTTCACCGGCTTCGCCAGCGAAGAGGCCCTGCAGAGTTGGGCCGCGACCATGCGTGACGCTATCCGCGAGGTGGACTCGGCGCGTGCGATCATCCTCGCGTGCGACCCCGAGACCCTCGTGAGGGAGAGCGGCGTGGACGCCCGCGGAGCCATCGACGGCTTCGAGTACGGTGTGAGCCACGTGACCGCGCCGTACCGCGCGTATGCCGCCGAGGGCCCGCTGACCTACGGGCCGGCGACGTACCTCGACTCATTCCTGCTGCGCGCCGCTCTGCGGGACCTGCCGGTGCTCGCGGACGGTGTGGGCATCCACGCCCTCGACGTGTCTTCGTCCGAGGAGGCCGCCTACGTGCGCACCGCGCTCTACTCGGCGCTGATGAACCGCGCGTCGGGCGTGCTGTTGCGTCGGTGGAGAGACCTCGAGACCGAGAAGCGCGAGCCGTACTACCGGGACCCGTACGAGGTGCTGGTGGGCCTCAACGACGTCCATGGTGAGCCGAAGCCGGTGCTGGCCGAGGTGCGCCGGTTCGCGCGCGTCGCCGCCCGGCTCGATCTTCGCGTGCATACGCCGGCCCCTGAGCGTGCGGCCGTGCTCGTGCCCGCCGAACGCTACGAACCGCTGCCGTCGCTTGCCGGTCTGTACGCGCCGCGCTCGTGCCTCCAGGCGTACACGGCCGCGAAGGAGGCGCACCTGCCGATCACGCTGGCGCGCGAGGGCGACGCGCTCGGCGGATTCATGACGCTGTTCATCCCGTCGGCCGCACGGCTGTCGGCATCGATGTGGTCCGATCTCGCTTCGTTCGTGCAGTCGGGCGGCTCGGTGGTGCTCTCGTACGGTGGCGGCGATGCCGACCCGGCGCTGCGCGAGATCTTCGGTGTCGAGTTCCTCGGCGACCACGGCGTGCGCCCCGTGGTGAGTTGTCGCATCGCGCAGCCGGGACTGCTGGGGGACTTGAGCGCCTTCGACGTGAAGCTCGACCTGCCGCACTACGCGCTGGTGGGGAGTGGCACGGCCACGGTGGTCACGACCGACGCCACCGGCAGCCCGTTGCTCACGCTCAACCAGTACGGTCAGGGCAAGGCGGTCTTCCTCGCCGCGCCGCTCGAGCGGGCGATCGCCCAGAGCGACCCGTGGGCCGCGCCCGACCCCGTGCGCTCGCTCCTGCGCACCGTCTACGGTGCCGTCGCGCGTGCCGCGGGCGCGGGGCCGGTCATCGACTGCGACGACCCCGCGGCCGAGATCGCGCTGTTCCAGGGCGAGTCCGGCGACGTGGTCTTCGTCCTCAACCACAGTGCCGAGACGATCACCGTGACGCTCACCGCCGAGCGTGTGGTAGCCTCAGTGATGGATGTCCGCGGGGGCGCGGCGGCCGAGGTAGGGGCTCGCGCATTCGGCGTCCCGCTGGGCCCGAATGCGGCCGTTGCGCTGCGCCTGTCGTACGGGTAAGGGAGATGCCGGATGCACGATGGTGAGAGCAAGCACCCGTTCCTCCTCGAGTCGTGGCTCGAGTTCCATGAGATCATCGCGAGCCATCCCGAGGTGCGGCGCTTGCTGTTCGACCCGGTCACCGGGCTCCCCACCACGCCGCTGCTCTTCCCGCGCATCGAATCGCTGCTCGAGGACCGTGGTGAGGTCTCGCTGCTGTGCCTGAACGTCGTGAAGTACTCCAAGATCGAGGAGATCTACGGCTGGGAGATGTTCGATGAGGTCATGCGCGAGGTGGCGGCCGCGCTCGAGCGGATCACGGGCGCGGAGCTACGCGACTCGGACATGGTCGCCGAGCTCATGATCTCCGGCAACGCGTTCGTCGTGCTGCTGTCGCCGCCGCGCACCACCGATGTGATGACCCCCGACGCGCTCAAGCGGCTCGGGCTCCGGGTCGAGGATGATGTCCGTGCCGAGCTCGCCGAGATCCTCGACCCCGAGGTCTTCCCGAAGTTCGGCTGCTACGTCGGTTCGGCCATCGCGTACCGCGATCCGAAGGTGCGCCTGGAACGACTGGTGCACGCAGCACTCGAGAAGGCGCTCGATGAGTCGGCCGGTCGCGAGGAGACCGACGCACAGGTACGGCGGGATCGGCTCGAGCAGATCATCCGTGCGGAGAGCGTGAGGACGCTGGTGCACCCGATCCTGCGGCTGGACGACCTCTCCGTGATCGGATACGAGGCGCTCTCTCGCGGACCCGAAGGGACGGAGTTCGAGTATCCCGACAAGCTCTTCGGCATCGCCTACGACGCCGATCTGGTCGTTCGTCTCGAACGGCTCTGCCGCAAGCGTGCCTTCGAAGCCGCCGCCGATCTGCCCGAGGGCAAGCTGCTGTTCATCAACATCGAGCCCGAGGCCGTGGCCGATCCCGAACTCCGGGACATCATGTTCACCACGCTGGTCGCCGGGTCCGGCATGAAGCCGGAGAGTGTGGTCTTCGAGATCACCGAGCGAACCGCGATCACCGACTTCTCGGCCTTTCGCGCCACGCTGGAGTACCTGCGCCGGCTCGGGTTCAGGGTGGCGGTCGACGATGGTGGGGCCGGCTACGGCTCGCTGCAGAGTCTCGCCGAGGTGCGCCCCGAGTGGCTGAAGATCGACATATCGCTCGTGAGCGAGATCGACACCGATGACATCCGGCGCAGCCTGGTCACGAGCATGGTCACCTTCGCCGAGCGCATCGGCGTGAAGCTGGTGGCCGAAGGCATCGAGCGTCCCGAACAGCTCGCCACGCTGCGCGAGCTTGGCGTCGAGTACGGCCAGGGTTTCCTGTTCTGCGAGCCGCAGGTGCCGTATCCGGCGGACGAGGACGTCAGACCGACGCTGTAGGACGGGTTCGGCACTCGCACCCCGGCATCACCATCGGTTATGCTGTCAATACGAAAGACCGATTGCCGGGAGTGTCCATGGAGCCGATCCGTCTCACGCAGATGTCCAGCAAGGCCGGTTGAGCCGCCAAGTGGGGTCCGGGTGACCTCGCAGCCGTCCTTGAAACGATGCATCCCGGTGAGTCAGATGACCTGCTGGTGGGTTTCGACACCTCGGATGACGCTGCCGTCTACCTGATGGGCGACCAGGCGTTGCTCCTCACCGTGGACTTCTTCACGCCGATGGTGGACGACCCGTACGACTTCGGTCGCATCACGGCAGCGAACTCGCTCTCGGACATCTACGCCATGGGCGGGCGCCCGCTCACCGCGATGAACCTTGTAGCCATGCCGTGCTCGCTCCCGCCGGAGGTGACCGCCGAGGTGCTACGCGGTGGTGCCGACAAGGTGCGTGAGGCGGGTGCGGTGATCGTGGGAGGGCACACGATCGACGACAAAGAGCCCAAGTACGGACTGTCGGTGATGGGTGTGTGCGAACCGGACAAGGTGGTGCGTAACGTCGGCGCGAAGCCGGGCGACCTGCTCGTGCTCACCAAGCGCATCGGCGTGGGCATCCTCAATACCGCGATCAAGCAAGGTCTCGAGACCGAGGAGAGTCAACGCGACGTGATAGAGAGCATGGCGCATCTCAACCGGGCCGCCGCCGAGGCGATGCTCGAGGTGGGCGTGCATGCGGCGACCGACATCACCGGGTTCGGGCTCGCCGGGCATGCGCGCGAGATGGCCCATGGCAGCGGATGTGCGTGTCAGATCGAGCTCGCGCGGGTTCCCGTCTGGCCGAAGGTGATGGAGTACGCCGAGGCGATGGTGCGCCCCGGACGGACTGCGGACGTCGTGGCGTACCTCGACGCGTTCACCGAGTGGGGCCCGGCGGACTTCGTGTGGAAGAGCATCCTTGCCGACCCGCAGACGAGCGGGGGGCTGATGATGGCGGTGGCTCCCTCTAGAGCCGACGCGCTGCTCGCGGCGCTTGCGTTCCGTGGCGAGGAGGCCGCCATCGTGGGGCGGATGGTCGATGGCGAGGCCGGCACGATCCGGATCGTGTAGCGCTCACGGAAGGGACTCGCGATGAAGGTCGTGTTCATCAACTCCGAACGGATCGGCGAGGGCGACGATGAGCTCGGGCGCAAGCTGATGGGGAGCTTCCTGTACTCGCTCGCGCGCACGGAGCCGAAGCCCTACGCGGTGGGCCTCATGAACGGCGCAGTGCGGCTCGCGTGTGGGGGTGCCGCGACGGTCGAGGACCTCAGGCTCCTCGAAGCTGACGGGGTGAGGGTACTGTCATGCGGTACCTGCCTCGATTGGTTCTCGCTCAAAGAGCAGCTGGCCGTGGGCGCGGTCGGCACCATGAACGACGCAGCAGCGCTGTTCATGACCGCCGATAGCGTGGTGAGCGTGGGGTAGCCCCGAGCACACGGACGACCCGAGGACCCGCATGCCTAGCCGGGTCCTTTGCGTTGTCCCGCCCGGCTCCAGGCGAGAGTGTGTATAGTGGTGTGTAACTGCGATTCAAGACCGGCTGGATTCCGGCTAAGGCGGGCGAGTCATCATGGCGCGCATGGTGCGTAAGCAGATCGTCATCGAGCCCGAGCAGGAGCGTGCGCTCGAGGCGCATGCAAAGGCTCTCGGCGTGTCGCAGTCTGCGCTCATCCGGCAGGCGATCGACTCGCTGCTGGAAGGTGCGGCCGAACAAGAGCGCCGACTTCAGGCGTGGGAGCGGCTTAGGGCAGGCAGCGACAAGGCGGCTCGAGACGGTATCGGCAGCGGGGGGCTGAGGTGGAACCGGGAGGAACTGCATGAGCGCGGTCGCTCTCGTTGACACGAACGTCTTGGTCTATGCGTTCGATGATGACGAGCAAGGCAAGCGGAACCGTGCTCTGGCGGTGCTGGATTCGCTCATCTGGGGTGCGCGTGGCGCGGTGAGTGCTCAGGTGCTGGGGGAGTTCTACTCGGTTCTGTCGCGCCGGTTCAGGCACCGCATGACTCCCGAGGCCGCAGCGGGTCATGTGCGGGACTGGTCTGATGCGCTCAGCACGCACGATACGTCCGTGGCGATCGTCCTCGAGGCCCTGCGAGGCTGCGTTCGGTACCAGATGCCGTACTACGATGCGCAGATCTGGGCTGTGGCGCGCGTCAACCGCATCCCGCTCGTGCTCTCCGAGGACTTCACCGACGGCGCGGTCATCGAAGGCGTGCGCTTCGCGAACCCCTTCGCCGAGGGGTTCGACCTTGAAGACGAGTTGGCCCGCTGAGCCGAACGGGCTGACGGCGCGGGGCTAGGTCTTCTGTGCCGAGCCGAGATTCCCGAATTGCTTCGCGATGTCATCCATGAAGCTCGGCAGCCCGTCGCTATAGCCCAGTCTCGCAAGGTGCGCGTTCGCGTCCGAGATGCTCAGGGTGCCGTTCTTCGCTGCGGTGACGACGTACATGCTTTCCTTCAGCTGCGGAGACAGGTCATCGACCTGGTAGTTCTGCTTGGTGTAGCCCTTCCGCACGTCATCAAGCGAATGTACGGCCTTTTCCGCCTGGGTGAACGCGTCGAGGGTGTTGCCCTGCTTGTATGAGTTCATCACCTTCGTTTGGTACGTCTCGCCGTAGCCCCCAGGATCGATGAGCGTCGAGTGACCGTCTTTCACCATCTGGTCGTTTGGCGTGATCCGGGTCTCCTGCCACGTGCCGGTCTTGGGATCGTAGATGGTCCCCTGGTCGGCCATGTCGATCGATGCCTCTTCGTGGGTGTAGTCGGTCTGGAGCTGCTGCCGCTCCGAGGTCCACTTCTCGGCGCCCTTCGGATCCGATGGCCCGCCGGTCTTCTCCGAGAAGATCCGCTGGGACTCAGGCGCCCACTTCTCGCGCGGGATCTCGATGAAGCGATTGTGCCCGCTCGGGTCCTTTGTGAAGTAGCCGAGGCGGTAGTCGCGGTCCACGCCGTCCACGTGCCCCACGGTGTGCACGGCGATCTCGTGGTCCTGGCCCTCGGGCAGGTTCTTCTTGGCCCAGTCCCGCAGTTCCGCGTCGTGCGACTTGTAGACCTTCTGCCGGGTCTCGTTGAACTTGCGCCACGCCTCGGGGTCGGACGCGCGGAGCTTCCGCATCGCGTCGGGGTCGCGCATTATGCGCTCGACCGTCGGCACATCGAGCGGCTTGCCGCCGCTCGTCTTGGCGGCGATGTCGTCCGAGATGCCCCTGGCACGCATCGCCGGGTCGGGGTCGCTCGTGCGCGGGTCGACGTCCGGTGCCTTCTCGACGACCGGCTCTGCGGGCTTCTGTTCGGGCTTCTGCTCCGATTTCTGCTCGGGCTTGGCGTCCGCGTCCGCGTCGGCCTCGGGCGTCTTCTTCGCCGGCTCGGCCGCTTCGGTGTCGCGCGGTGCGGCATCGGTGTCCGTGGGGCGCGTCGGGGTATCCGGCGCGTCAGGTTGCGTTCTGGTCGCGGCGTCCGCGTCGGCACCCTCGGTGCCGGCGCGCGGCACATCGGGCGTGGTGCCCTCGGGAGCAGGGGTCCGCGGGGGTGGTGCCTCCCCGGCGGCGGGCGTTCTCGGGCGCGGTGCGTCGGGAGTGGCCGCTGGGGTCTTAGCCACTGACGCATCGGGTGTTGCCGCCTTCGGCGTACTGCCGTCTGCCCCACCGACCTTCGGCGTGATGCCCTTCATGCCGGCGATCATCTGCAGGAAGCGGATGAGGCCCTCGTCGCGGAGCTGTCGGCCCACGTTCTTCATGGCGTTGGTGACCGACATCTGCGGGTCGTTGTAGATCTCTTTGGCGAAGTAGTAGGCGATGAACAGCGCCCACCCGATCGCCTTCTTGTCGCCGGATAGTTTGGTGAGGAAGTCGGGGTCGGTGAGCCCGCCTTCGAGCACGCCGGTGAGCGTCGCGGACTGCGCCATGAGCCAGTCCTCGAGCGAACCGCCGGCAAGCCACGTCTCCATCGCCGAGACGAGCAGCGGCTTGAGCATGCCGATGGCGATCGACCCGACAACGCCGAGGTACGCGCCGCTTGCCACGCCGAGCGCGATGTCGCCGCACCACGAGACCCAGTCGAGCGTGTCCTCGATCTGCTGGTTCCACCAGGCGGCATCAAGGTGCTCGTGCTTCTCCTTCATGATCTGGTCGTGAGCGAAACTCCAGATCTGCTTGCGCATGTGGAAGAGGCCCTCTGCGCCCATCGTGCGCGAGCGCTCGGCCACGAGCGCGTACAGGCGGTCCTGATGCTCGAACGGGACGAAGTTGCGGATGATGTCGAGGCAGTTGTCGCGCTCGGTCTCCCACGCGTTCGAGTATGGCTCCATGTTCACGCCGAGGAGGCGCATCGGGACGAGTGCCGAGAAGCGGTCGGCGTCGTAGCC
>JBASOJ010000046.1:0-6489 GCA_049658145.1 Coriobacteriia bacterium | reverse complement strand
GCCGCCTGGCGAGCGAACGCCCCACGCCGGCAGCGATCCCCCACGGGCCGCTCTCGCGAAGCTCGCCCGTCACGCGCAGCTCGGCGCGATCGTACGTGCTCGCGCTCGCGGCGCCGAGGTCCTTCACGAAGTCGAAGAACGATGCCCCGATCACCGCGGCCTGCTCCACCAGCTCGCGCATCTCGTCGATGATCCCGAGCGTGCCCGCCGTGTCATCCTCGCCCTCGAGCGCGACCTTTGCGCGCAGCGCGCTCAGGAAGCCGCCGCGCCCCTTGGTGTGAAGCCCGCCGAGGAGTCCGCGCACCTCGGCGTGCCCCACGCCGAGCGAGAGCTGGTCGCGCGCCTCCGCCTCGGCGGCGTGGGCCTCGTCGACGATCCAGTGGCGGATGGCGGGCAGGATGCCGCCGTCGGTGGTGAGGTCGCGGAAGAGCAAGGCGTGGTTCGTGACCACGATGTGTGCGGCCCCCGCACGCCGACGCGCGCCGTGCAGGTAGCAGTGGTTCGGGAAGTAGCGACAGCGCTTCTTCGTGCAGTCGGAGAACGAGGCGAGCGCCTGAGAACGCAGCGCCTGCGGCCAGTGGAGGTTGAGCGCCTCTTTGTCGCCCCAGGTGGACTGCGCGACCCAGGTGACGAACATGCCGAGCGCCGCCGCCGTCTCCGGATCCTGCGGCAGATCGAGCATCCGCTGCACCTTGCGCAGGCACAGGTAGTGTTCGTAGCCCTTGAGCGCCGTGTACCGGAGATCGCCGCCGAGGACCTCGGCAAGGCGCGGGAGCTCACGGTACATCAGCTGGTCCATGAGCGTGTTCGTCTTGGTGGCGACACCCACGGGCACGCCATTGCACTGCGCGAACCGCGCGGCCGGCAGCAGGTACGCCACCGACTTGCCCACGCCCGTGCCCGCCTCCACAGCCGCACAGTGCGCCGAGGTGAACGCCTCCAGCACGGCTTCGGCCATGCGCGCCTGTTCTTGGCGCGGCTCGTACCCCTCGTACATGCGCCCCACCGCGCCGTCGGGTTCGAACTCGGCGAGCAACGCGCATGCGTCGGGAGCGGTGAGCGACGTCTCGCTCGCATCGGCGAGCGTCTCGAGCCGCTCGGTACGCAGCCGGTCGGTCCGCAGCTGTCGCAAGTCGAACGGTCGGCCCGCAACGCCGGCGGCCAGGTGCGAGAGCAGCGGGCCCGCCGACCAGCCCGGCACGGAGGCGGCCAGACGGGCAAGTTCGTGCAGGATCGCCGGAGGCAGATCGCCGAGCGCGGTGAGGGCGATGCGCCACACGCCGAAGAGCGCCTCGACATCATCCGGCGCCCGATGCGACCGCCCGGACTCCAGCCCGAACGCTCTGGCGAGGTCGGCGAGCCGGTGCGACCTCAGACGCGGCAGCGCCAGCCGGACGATCTCGAGCGAATCGACCCAGGCGCCGCCCGGCCGGGGGACGGCACACCCGGCCGCCTCGAGGAAGGTCCGATCGAACGTCGCGTTGTGGGCCACGATGGTCCGCCCGCCCACGAACTCGACGAGCGCGGCCGTGACCCGCTCGATGGGCGGCGCGTCGGCCACCATCGCGTCGTCTATGCCTGTGAGAAGCGTCGTCTCGTGCGGGATCGGCCGGATCGGCCGGACGAGCGAACTGAAACGATCGAGCACCTCCGGCCCCCGGGCGATGAGCGCCGCGGCTTCGATGATCTCGTCGCCCACGGGATCGAACCCGGTGGTCTCGAGATCGAGGATGACGACCTCGTCCTCGAAGCCGAAGACCGTCTCTTTCGCGCGCGCGGCCAGCGTAGAGTACGCACGGACCACGTCGGGATCCGTGCCGGGCTGGAGATATGGCGCGAGCGGGTCGGTCAGCATGCACCGAAGCGTAGCACGGCATCCTGACCCCGATGTGAGCCCGATGTGAACCGGCTCCACCGCCCGGGTGCGACCGGACACGAAAGAGGCGGCCCCCTGGTCGGGCGCCGCCTCGGCAGTGCGATGGGACCTCTGTGCTAGTTCATCCCGGGAAGGGTGCGCGACTTCACAAGCAGCTTGTCGCCGTCCTTCACGAACGTCCAGAGATACTGGAAGTTGCCGCCGGGCATGACCGCGGTGGCGGTCACCTCGGTCTCGTCGCCGTTCTCGGTCACGCTGTCGATCGTGTACGAGGTGATCCCGTAGCCGGTCAGCTGGCTGGCGAACGCGGCTTCATCGCCATACTCGGTCTTCTTAGCGGTGGGGAGCATCGCGAACGCGGTCGAGAAGTCGCCGCTGACGACCGCATCGAAGTACGTGGTCACGTGCTGCTCGGGGGTGAGCCCCGCCGCAACGACGGTTGCCGTGGCCGGGTCGAACTCGGTCGTGGTCGCACCGGGCATGCCCGCGGGTGGAGTGACCGAGGTCTCGGTGGTCGACGTATCCGTCGTCGTGGTGGTGTCGGTGGTGCCCTTGTCCGCGAAGACGAAGTACGCGACCACCGCAGCCAGCAGCACGATGATCACCACCAGGAGGATCATGACCGACTTGTTCTTCGGAGCGGCCGTGCTCTCGGTGCTCTCGTGCGTCTCTTCCATGCTTGGTCCTTCCGAATGCTTGCCTGAACGGCGCCTGGGCGCTCGGACAGCTTACGCTTACGGACACGGCGGCGCAACGCACGGGTACAATGAGCGAATGGTGCGCCAACGGAGCATATTCGACGTCGTGGGGCCGGTCATGGTGGGCCCCAGCTCGAGCCATACCGCGGGCGCCGTACGCCTCGGTGCACTCGCCCGCGCGATCGCGGGCGGCACTCCGCGTTCCGCCATGGTCACCCTCCACGGTTCGTTCGCATCCACGGGCTGTGGGCACGGCACCGATCTCGCGATCGTCGCCGGTCTGCTCGGTCTCATGCCCGACGATACCCGCATACCTGAAGCGCGGGCGCTCGCCTTGGCTCGCGGCCTCGATGTCCAGTTCACCGAAGCCGACCTCGGTGACGTTCATCCCAACACCGTGGAGTTGGTCGTGGAGACCGCGACCGGGGATCGTGTGACCGTTCGCGGTTCGTCAGTGGGCGCGGGCGACGTCGAGATCACACTCATCGACGACTTCTCTGTTCGGCTCACCGGTGAGTTCCCCGCACTCGGCGTGATCCATCACGACCAACCCGGCGTGGTGGCGGCAGTATCCGCCCGCCTCGCCGCCGAGGGCGTCAACATCGCGTCGATGCAGGTGTACCGGGAGCGCCGGGGAGCCCGTGCACTCATGATCATCGAGACGGACACCATCGTGGAAGAGGGGGTCGCTGCGGCGATCACGGGCCTGGATGGCGTGATCGGCGTGCGGACGGTGCCTGCGGTCTAGGAGCAGCGGCATCCCGGCAGGCCGCCGTTCGCGCCGAACGGCGGGGGACGGGCCTTGTCGGCGGCGTGCAGCGTAACAAGGTCGTAACCCTGCTCGCGAGCGTGAGAAACGGCCTCGGCCACGAGCCGGGTGGCGATCCCCCGGCCGTCGCGTTCGGCGATCCAGCCGGCGAGCCGTCCGCCGGCGAACGCAGGCTCCGCCCATGGATGTCGCCGGTCATGGTGGAAGACGCTACCGCGGGGCACACCCTTCGCGCGACCGGCACGACGAGCACGCTCCCGAGCACGAGGTCAGCTTGAGCGCGTTGCAGCGCGGACAGCGGATGCCTTCGGCCACCAGCCCACAGACCGGGCACGGCGTTCCCTTGGACCGCCCGTCACTCTTCGGCGTCTTCTCGCTCATGCGATCGCCTCCAGTGCTCTCGCAAGCAGCCCACCGATGAGGAACGCCACGCCGATAGACCCAGCGAAGAGCCCCGCGAGGTACCGCCAGCCGCGCTCCTTCAAGATCACCATCATGCTTGCGATGCACGGCACGAACAGCGTGATCGTCACCATCGCGACGAACAGCTGCGCGTCGGTCAGGTCCATCGTGAAGAAGCCCGCCGCGCCGAAGTCGCGTCGCACGAAGCCCATCACGAAGGCCGTGGCCGCCTCGGCGGGGAGATGCAGCCACGAGACGGTGAGGGGTGTGGCGGCACGCTGGATCGCGGCAAGCGCCCCGGAGATATCGAGTGCCGAGATGAGTGCCGTTCCGGCGAGGAAGAAGAGCGCCACCTCACGCATGAAGCCCCATACCTTGACCCACGTCTTCTTGAGCACGTTGCCCGGACGCGGCAACCTGAGCGGCGGTAGATCGATCAGCAGGTCGGTCGAGACGCCCGGCGTGAGGCGATCGAGCAGCGTGCCCACGCCCACGAAGATCGCGAGCAGCACCGCGAGGTACCCGGCCGCATACCAGCCGCCCACGCGCGCCATGAGCGCGGCGATCACGGCGATCTGCGCGGAGCACGGCACCGCGATCGCCATCAGCGCGGTCGCGATCAACCGCTCGCGCTTGCTGCCGAGGATACGTGTGGTGAGCGTGCCCATGGTGACGCAGCCGAGACCGAGGATGAGCGGGATGATCGCGCGGCCGTTCAGCCCGATACCGGTGAGGGCGCGATCGGCGAGCGCGGCGATCCGCGGAAGATAGCCCGAGTCCTCGAGCACGGCCATGAGCAGATAGAAGCCGGCAACGAGCGGCAGGATCACGCCCAGCAGGTAGGTGACGGTCATCGTGAGGACACCGAACTCGCCCGCGAGGAAGGTGTACGCGACCGTCGACTCGGTGGTGAACGAAGCAACGACGCCGCGAACGAACGGCTCCCAGTAGCCGAGCATCAGGGTCTCTTCCGTGAAGCCGACGATGTCGCCGGCGACCCACACGCCGAGCACCAGGTACACGATCGCCAGCAGCCCCGCGAGCAGCGGAAGTCCGGTGTGCGGCTCGAGCATGATCCGGGAGAGACGTGCACCCACAGACAGCCCCTCGTCCGAGGCCGAGAGCACGTGCCCGACGATATCGTTCACGCGCTCCCGCCTGCGCGAGTAGATGCCGTCGCGCATGCCCCCGGGCTCCAGGCCGAACCGCGCCGCGATCTCCTCATCTCCTTCGAGAACGAGAAGCGCCACGGCGCGCGTGCCGGTGTGCGCGGCCACGGGCAGGAGGTCGGCATCGATACTGTGGTCCGCGTGGCCCAGCCGGGCCTCGGCAACGCGGGCGGTGAGCGCGTCGATACCGTAGCGGTCCACGGCAACAGTCTCGACCACCGGCACGCCGAGCAGGTCCTCGAGCAGGTCACGATCGATCGCGACTCCCTGCGCGCGTGCCTCGTCGGCCATATTGAGTGCGACCACCAGCGGCAGCCCCATGTCGATCATCTGAAGCGTGAGGAACAGGTCGCGCTCCGGGTGGACCGCATCGACCACGTTCACGATCACGTCGGCCTCGAGGATCACATCCCGCGCCACGGCCTCCTCGTCGTTGAAGGAGCCCACACCGTACACGCCCGGCGTGTCGAGCACCTCCCACCCGGCATGGCGACCACGCATGATCTCAACGGTCGTGCCGGGAAAGTTGCTGACGTCGACATACGTGCCGGTCAAGCGGTTGAAGAACACCGACTTGCCGACGTTCGGGTTTCCGGCAAGCACGAGTCGCGGTGCGGCGGTCTGGATGACGGCGGTCACGTCAGGCTCCCCCGCCCCGCACGCGGATCCGCCGCGCGAGCCCCCGGCCGACCGCGATCTCCTGCCGCCCCGAGCGCAGAACGACAGGTCCGGCCGGCACGACGGTCACACAACTCACAGTGGCGCCTTCGCCCATGCCGAATCGCAGCGCGTGCGCACGTGCGGTCGGACACTCGATGGATTCGATCACGGCCGTGTCACCCGCGTGGAGCGACGCGAGCGTACCCGGCTCCTCCGCGGCGCGTCCGAAACGGTGGCGCCTGCCGTGGCGTTCAAGGTGACGATCGGCGCGGACCTCCACAGCTGTCTCCTCGTGGCGAGTTAGTACCTACTAATCTGTCTGCGTTGGCCATGCTAACCCACGTCCCGCCCTCAGTCAACCCGCACACCACTGCGATGGTGGGGCGCACGACACACCTCGGCTACAATCGGCACAGGCTATGACAAGGGAGACTGTCCGATGGCACACACGACCTTCACGGCTCTGGCCGATGCGGCCCGCGTCCACGGCTCGCTCGGTCTGGCGGCGCTCGCGCGCGAGAGTGAGGAGAGCGGGCACGACATCGAGACGCTCCGCGCCTCGATGGACACAGAGCTCGGGGTGATGGAGGAGTCCATCGCGAGCGGACGTGCCACACATGCACGCTCGCGCTCCGGGCTCACAGGTGGCGACGCCGCCCGGGTTGCGGGCGGTCCTGCCGTCGTGGGCTCCCCGTTCCGGGATGCGCTCGCCGACGCCCTTGCGGTGGGCGAGACGAACGCCCGCATGGGACGCATCGTCGCGGCCCCCACCGCCGGCTCCTCCGGCGTTGTGCCCGCGGTCCTGCTCGCTCTCGCGCGGACGCACGACTCATCGCGCGCGGATGTCGTGGACGCGCTGTTCACCGCTGGAGCGGTTGGCGCAGTCATCGCTTCGAGGGCCACGCTGTCCGGCGC
>JBASOJ010000045.1:0-51074 GCA_049658145.1 Coriobacteriia bacterium | reverse complement strand
GAGATCGCGCAGTGCCGGCAGTGCCCGTACCCGGCGTGCGTGGAAGCGTGCCCCACCGGTGCCAACCATGCCGACCCCGAGACAGGCGTGCGCATGATCGACGAGAGCAAGTGCATCGGCTGTGAGCGCTGCGTCAATGCGTGCCCGTTCACGCCCTCGCGGGCTCTGTGGAACGGCATCGACAAGCATGCTCAGAAGTGCGACCTGTGCGCCGACACCCCCTTCTGGAACGAAGAGGGTGGCGTCGGCGGTAAGCAGGCATGTGTCGCGGTGTGTCCCGTGAAGGCGATCTCATTCACCGCGGATATCCCCGTCCAGTCCGAGCAGGGCTACGACATAGACCTTGGGCATACCGGAGCGACCTGGAACGCCTGGGGCTTCAACGGAGGCACTGAGGGCGGCCACTAGAACAATCACAAGCCAGGGAGGCTACTGATGGCAAACGGCTATGCAGGCAGGATTCTCAAGATCGATCTGACAACCAAGACCACGGAGGAGATACCTACCTCCGATTACGAGCAGTGGGGCGGCGGACACGGGATGGGCTCGGCCCTGTTCTGGGACCTCTGCGAGGACAAGACCGTCGCGGGAACCGATCCGAAAAACGTGGTGACGATCATGACGTCGCCCCTCTCGGGCACGTTGACCCCAGCGGCTGCGGGACGTACCGAGATCCAGGGTATCGGGCTGCAGGGCTCTCCGCTCGGCTGGTTCACGAGAAGCAACTTCGGCGGACGCTTTGGCACTCAGCTGAAGTACGCCGGCTGGGACGGCATCGCGATTCTCGGCAAGTCGGAGGAGCCGGTCTGGATCAACATCCTCGACGGCGCCGTGACCTTCGAGGACGCCGCCGATCTCTGGGGCCTCGATACATGGGAGACCCAGCAAGACATCTGGCGCATGGTCAACGCCGATGAGGGCAACTGGCACGCTTCGGGAACCAGTCGCGACCGCGGCCGCACGACTCAGCGTCCCGCGGTCGTGACCTGCGGTCCCAACGCTGACAAGTACGGGCCATTGGCATGTCTCATCCATGACGCCGGCAACGGTGCAGGCCAGGGTGGCTTTGGTGGCGTGTTCGCATCGAAGAACCTCAAGGCCGTCAGCGTTCTTGGCACCGGAGGCATCGAGATCGCGGACCCCAACGCTCTGATGGAGTCGCGGCTGTGGCTGCAGGATGGGTATACCTCGGGCGCCCACATGGACGACCCGCAGACGTTCCCGGGCATCTGGGCACTGTCCTCGAGCCCGGGCCAGACCCTTGGGCCGTACCCGGCAGGAACATATCGACGGCCCCAGGGTTGCGTGGGCTGCGTGAAGAACTGCCGCGCCAGGACGTCCACCGGCTTGGGCAACGAATCTATGTGTATCGACGCGATATTCATGAGCGGCGGCGTGCAGGGCGGACCGGAGTCGCTCGAGGACTCGTGGAAGTCAACCGACCTTGCTCAGAGGTACGGGCTGAATGTCTTCAGCATGATGGGCGGACTGGCGTGGCTTCAGAACCTCTACAAGGCAGGCATCCTCGGTGCGGGCAAAGCAATCGACTCCTCACTGGACTACGAGCATATGGGGACCGAGGCGTTCGTCTCCTCACTCTTCGATGCCATTCTCAATCACACGGACATCGGAGCAGATCTGTCCCTCGGCCTGTGGCAGTGCGCGGAGAAGTGGGGACGTCTCGAGGAGGACCTCGATAGTGGTTTCCTGTCCCTGATGTGCTGGGGCTACGTGCACCACTACGACGGCCGCACCGAAGCCGAGTGGGGCTACGGCTCGCTCATGGGCGAGCGCGACATCAACGAGCACGACTTCAACTGGGTCGTCTACTGGTGCTCCACGGTGTGGAACCTGACGGGCACAAAGCCTCCGGTGACCGCCGAAGAAATGGCCAAGATCATCACCGATAAGATGGCTCCGTATGCGGGAGACATGAATATGGTCGACTACAGCGACGAAGGGATCTACTCCGAGTCGATGGCCAAGACCGTCGCCTGGCACCGCCACTACACGCGCTACTACAAGCAGTCGCTCGGCTTCTGCGACTGGGGCTGGGCCGACTTCCTGAACGCCTACGGTCCCGACTACGTGGGTGCGACCGGCGAAGGCGAGCCGAGATTCTTCAATGCCGTGACCGGCAAGAACCAGAGTTTTGAAGAGGGCGTCGAAGTCGGCCGCAAGATCTGGAACCTTGATCGCGCGATCTGGGCCCTTCAGGGTCGTACACGTGAAATGGAGGTCTACGCGGGCTACATGTACAACGTGGGCTCAACCACCATTCCGGGTGTCGCGAGCATCGGCTACGAGGTCCCGTACATCATGCCGGTTCATGAGAACGGCGAGTGGAAGTACAAGAACCTTAGCGGACGGAAGCTCGATCGCCAGAAGGTCGAGGACTGGAAGACCAGGTTCTACACGCTCGAAGGCTGGGATACCACGACCGGTCAGCCGACCCGAGGCACGCTTGAAGAGCTGGGCCTAGGGAACGTTGCGGATGTACTCGAGACGGCCGGGAAGCTGGGGAAGGCGTGATGTCGGCGTCAGCCACGCTCACCCGCGAGGACGCGGTTCACTTCATGCGGGTCCTCGAACCGAACGAGCATCTCAACGTCGTGAAGATGGTGCCCATGGCGGGCAACACCCTGATGACGGTCGCGAGCCTGGCCGGCCTAGAGTCCTTCCTCAGGCCGATATCCGCCGGAGAGGCCGCCGGGATGAGCACGGGCATGCGGATTCACTACGTCGATCCGGGCGTGCTCGCATCGTGGGTGCGAGACACCATCGGTGATGCGGAGCTGGCCGCTGGCCTCGACGACATCATCGCGTCCGGCGAAGCGTACGGAATCCTGGTTCCGGAGATGAAACAGCTCATCGCAGAGCGGATCGCGGAGTGTCGCGCGGTGCTGGACGAAGACGGACAAGAGTCCGAGCAGTAGGGGTTCTTCGGGCGCGTGGAATCGCATCGGCTCTCGCGATGAATCGTGCCCGGCTCCCCCGAGCGCAGACCATCGAAGGACTGCGTTCCGGGGAGCCGTGGAGCGACCCCGGCCACGAACTCCTCGGTGCTCTGATCATGCGTGGCCTAGTGTGAGTCGCCGCTGAACCTCGGGCTCTTGCCGGGACCCGGGTACACCTCCTTGGGTGACTCACATCCATACCCCTTACCCGGGGCCACGCACAGAGCGTGGACGGCCGGGTCCCCACCTGGGGCCCGGCCGTCCCCCACCTTCCGGAAGGAAATCCGGATTGTCAGACCGTCGCGAAGGCATCACGCACGTCTCTCGCTTCCGTTGGGGCTGGCGTACATCGCCTCGGCGCTCATGGCCGATGGGCATCGCGTGAGCGCTCTCGACCTCAATGTGAGCGGACTCAACCACAGCCGCATCGCCGGCATCATCGAGCGTGAGCACCCCGACATCGTGGGCATCTCGGCCATGACCGAGACGATCACAAACGGTCCGGCCGTGGCACAGGCGATCAAGTCGGTAGCCCCCGGCCTCACGATCCTCCCCACGACGTGGCCCGAGTACGACGCCAAACACGTGGTGATGGAGACGCGAAACCTATCAGCCGCTCAGATCCAGGGCGCGGTAGACAAGATCGTCCGCGATCTTGGGCTTCGCAAGGCGACGGAGTGATGTGGCGTTCGGTTCGAAGATCCCGTGCACATGACCGAAGGGATCGTGGCCCGCTTCCGGACGATGGCGATCTCGCGGTCGGCGGTGCACGCGGGTCACGTGGCCTCGAACATGCTCCAGACCGCGATCAGCGGTGCGCTCGTGATCGGCGTCGGCGTCCTCATCGGCTTTCGGCCGGCCGCCGACGCCCTCGGCTGGCTTGCGGCGATCGGTCTGCTCGCAGCGATCGCGCTTGCAGTGACGTGGTTCTCGGGGGGTGCGGGCTCGTGACCAAGAGCGTTGAGGCCGCGAGCAACCTCCCCATGCCGCTTATGCTGCTGCCGTTCCTCGGCAGTGGGCGCATCCCCGCCGGATCGCTGCCGGCGGGGATGCGCCGGTCCGCCGTCATCGGGTTCAGCGGCTACGCGTGGTCGATGTGGCTGTACAACCGCCGGGCGGTGGGGTAGGACGATCCGCGGTGCCCTTGCGGGTATGACTAAGCCTCGGACTCGGCGGCGGCGGTCGCCGGGCGCCGCCGCTCGGCAAGCGGCCACCCCACCGCCACAAGAGCCCAGAGCGCGAGGGATAGGCCGGACACGCGGGCCCACTCTGCGAAGCCTGGCGACACGTAGGCAAAGGTGACCGTGTGATCGCCCTCCGGCACCACGGTGCCCAGGAGCGCATAGTCGGTCGTGACCACCTCGGCAGGCTTCCCGTCTATGGTCGCCCGCCATTCCGGGATAGCCATCTCGGACACGACGATGAACGCGCGCCCGGGTGATCGCACCGAGAGGCTGAGACTGCCGGGTCTCCAGTCGGTCAAGTCCACGCTCGCCCTGGAGTACGAACCAGCGGATGCACGGTCCGCGACGGCGAGCGCGGAAGGATCCCACGTGTCTTTCGACACGACGGAGAGATGGTCATCGATGGTATCGGCCCCGGCGACGCGCTCGACGCTCCAGGCGCGCGGCAGCGCTGCGGTGTTCTCGAACACGACGATGTCGTAGTCATAGACAGGCTGGTACCCCGCGTCCGCGATCGCGGTGACCGCCGCCACATCGGAGGGGTCCGTGACAAGATACCGGACTCCGAGTGCGTTGATGACGGGGCTTGGGAGATGGGCGGATGCGTGGAGCTGCGAGCCCGCGTTGCTGGCATTGCGGAAGGCCGGATCCACGGAGCGCAACATGCCGTTCAGCGGCGAGATACCCATCCAGTCGATGCCACTGATGGTCTGGATCCCGTAGGCGGAGATCACATCGCCCGGCCCTATTCCCCAGGAGTCGCCGATCACCGGAGCCACCCGCCACCCGGTTGCGGCGCCCCGCAGCTGCTCGATACTGGCAGAGGGCGGCAGGACTACATCCGGATCCAGTTGCGGGTTGAATCCTGCTCCGAACATCAGCAGGTCGACGATGGCGAACACCACAAGCAGCCGAGGCGCCCAGGCTGCCTTCTCCGCGTACTTGCGTATGATGAAGACGATGAGCAGCAGGAGCGCGGCCAGCAGCGCGATGGTCAGCATCTCCCGGTTCTGGTAGGCGAGGTACTCGATCCTATCGGCGGCGGGAACAGCCTCCGCGGTCTGACGGGTGATCGAGGCCATGAGCGCTGCGGCCCCGATCGTCAGGGTCCCTGCTGCTGCGCCGATGATTGCCCTCGTCTTGCCTGACAGTGGTGACGGGATCTTCCCGGAACGCAGTGCGTCCAGACCGGTACCGGCGAGTACCGCGAGAATCATCACCAGTGGGGTGAGCAATCGCACGTGACCGACCGCTTGGACGATCGGTATTGCCGCGAGCATGCGGTTGAGCCCCAGCGGGTTCGCGTAGATCACGAGCGCCATCACCGCAGCCATGCCTGTAAGGAGCTTGACCTTGGCGGAGCGTCGGTACGTCCACACCGCGACCGGCCCGAGCACCAACGGCGCAAGCCCGACATAGATCGCGGACTCGCAGTAGTTCGAGGCGATCGGGTCAAAGACCGCGGTCGCCGGCAGCCGGAGCAGTGAGCTGCCCCAGGTGGCGTGGCCGAACATGTTCGGGAACACCAGGAGCAAGGCCGATGACGCGGGCAGCTGGATCAGCGCGTTGACCCTGTCGGCCTGTGGCCCCATCGAGACGAACGTGTAGGCGGTATGAACGCCGAGCGCACCGATACCGCCGCCGAGAACACCCGCCGCTGCCAGCATGCCGAGTCTCGGCCACAGACTCCCGAGCGCAGCACGTCGTTGCCAGGCCCGGATGAGCGCGTAGGCACCACCGATGAGCGCGAGGTGCACCATGCTTCCGGGCCAGGACATCGCCAGGGTGTAGCCGATGACCATGGGCGTGGCGAGGAGCCACCGCTTGCGCCCGTCGGTGAGATACCCCTCGATGCAGGCCAGCAGCGCGGGGAATGCGAACGCGGTGTCTGTCGGCCCCTGGCTGAGCCATACGATCAGCGGACCACTTAACATGAACACGGCGCCGGCAAGGAACGACCCGAGCTTGGACACGTGCAGGGTGCGAGCGAACAGGTACGTTGCCAATGCGGCCAGCAAGAGTCGCACGAACGCGTAGAGGTCGACGAAGACCGGCGCGGGGATCACGGTGAGCCACCCGAGGAGGGGGGTGAACCAGGAAGCCTGGCTTACTCCTTCGGCGAACGGGTATCCGGCGAGCTTGTACGAGTTCCAGAACGGCACTCCGTGAAGTGCGACCTCATCATGGAAGAGCACCTTCTGGGGGTAAGCGAGGATGCCGTCGTCCGACCGGAGGCTGTTGGCCGCCTCCCAACCGGCGGGGCGGTAGTACTTCCAGGGGGCGCTCTCATAGGTGAAGTCGGCCGCGGTGAACACCCTGCCACCGAGAAGAGACGGGGCGAGGAGGACAAGCAGCAACAGGGAGTATACGAGCGCCGCAGCGAGGTACTCGTGTCGGAGCGCGAACCTGAGCACCCCACCATCCTGTGCCTTGCCGGTCCCCATCCGGCTCCCCTCGCCAGTTGTGTTGAAGCCCGGGTCTGATCGGCCTCGGACTGCTGCGGCACGCGATCCGGTCAATTATAGTCGTCCAGCCCTCGCAGCTGAGAGACCGCGTTGGGGGTCGGTGGGATGGCGCGATTCGCGGTATGCTTCGGTGTGAAGGGGGTGTGGCCGATGCTGCCGGTCGGTGCACGATTCATGGGTACCATCGTCGCGACCGCCCTGGCTCTCGGCGTGTTGACCGGGTGTGCCGATGCTCCCGAGCCTGTGACGAAGCCGGAGCCCGAGCCCGCCGCAGTGACACCCGAGCCGGCGCAGGAGCCCGAGGCTGCCGAGCGACCGATGATAGCCGAGGCCGAGGCGGCCGTGCTTGCGATCGCCCGCGAGGAATACGCGACCATGCCAATCGAGTCCGCCACCGTGTATGCTTTGGGCCGCGACGCGGCGGACACCTGGTGGGTCCAGGCCTGGACGACCGCGAGTCCCGAGTTCGAGGGCGAGCAGGGCGAGCAGTGGTTCGTGACATGGGACGGCGAGTCGTGGACGCTCGTCGACTACGGGACCGGCCTCGGTACCGAGGACTTCCCCGCGGTCTCAGAGTGGGAGGAACTGCAACAGTAGCAGCCGCCGCTTGTCCGATCTCGCCGAGGAGGCGCACAACTCATGGAGCAGTTCGACGTCATCGTCATCGGCACGGGAGTGGCCGGTCAGACGGCCGCACGTGAGCTCGTAGCGGCGGGCAAGCGTGTCGCGGTGGCCGACAAGCGCGAGTTCGGCGGGACGTGCGCGCTTCGCGGATGCGAGCCGAAGAAGGTGCTCTTCACCGCCGCCGAGGTGGCCGAGCGCGCTGCCGCGCAGGCCGGCAACGGCCTGTCGGGGACTGTGGGCGTGGACTGGCCGTCGCTCATCGCCTTCAAGCGGACATTCACCGATCCCGTGCCGCCGGCCACCGAGAAGTGGCTCACCGATGCCGGGGCCGTTGCGCTCCACGGCTTGGCGCGATTCACGTCGCCCGGCACGATCGACGTCGGCGGCGTGCAGTACGCAGCAGAGCACTTCGTGATCGCCACGGGGGCCGTGCCTCGCCCCCTGGGCATCCCCGGGGCGGAGTTGGTGACGGACAACGAGGGTTTCATGGCGGCCGAGACGCTCGGCGGGCGGGTGGCGTTCATCGGCGGCGGTTACATTTCGTTCGAGTTCGCGCACATGGCCGCAGCGGCGGGTGCTCACGTGGTCGTGCTGCATCGGGGCGCCCGGGTGCTGGAGGGTTTCGACCCGGACCTGGCCGAGATGCTCGCGCGCGCCTATCGCGACGCAGGAATCGAGATCCGCACCGGGGCGGTCGTTGCTGAAGTCCGCAGCGCAGGCGGCGCGCTGGAGATCGTATGCGACAGCGGAGACATCGTCGCCTGCGACATGGCCGTCCACGGGGCTGGCCGGGTGCCGGATCTCGAGGGGCTCGACCTCGAGGCTGGCGGCATCGCGTTCGGACCGCATGGCATCACCACTGACGACTCAATGCGCTCGACCACCAACACCCGCGTGTTCGCCGCAGGCGACGCGGCGGCATCGGGGATCCCGCTCACGCCCGTCGGCATCTCGCAGGCACGCGTCGTGGTCGCGAACATCCTCGAGCCGGGCCCTGCCAGGTTCGCTCCCGTCGTGACCCCGTCTGTCGTGTTCTCCGACCCGCCGCTCGCTTCCGTGGGGCTTACCGAGGACCAGGCACGCGAGCGCGGTCTCGACGTTGAGGTGAAGCTGACCGATACGTCGGCGTGGGCGTCATCGCGCAGAGTGGGTCAGCGCGTCTCCGGCGCCAAGACGATCGTGGAGCGTGGAAGCGGCCGCATCGTCGGCGCGCACCTGCTCGGGCATGGTGCCGAGGAGGTCATCAACGTGTTCGCCGCCGCGATCGCCGGCGGGCTGACCGCGAGCGATCTCAAAGGCGGACTCTGGGCGTACCCGACGGCGGGTTCGGAGATCGTCTACCTGCTCTGAAGCCCGTGCCCTCCGAACTCGTTGCGTAGCGCCTGCACGACCCGGCCCGTGTAGCTGGGGCTCTCCCCGGCATCGATCCTGAACTGGAGCGCCGCCTCGATTCCCGGCACCGGGATGCCCGCCTCCCGTGCAGTCTCGATCGTCCAGGCGCTCTCCCCGGTGTGGCCCGGTGAGCCCGATACGGGCTCGAGATCGCGCGGAGAGTGGTGCATCACAGCGAAGCCCTCGGCGATCGCCTGCATCATGCCGTACTCGATGCCGTTGTGGACCATCTTCACGAAGTGCCCCGACCCGATCCCGGTGATCTGCCGGTAGCCGTCGTACTGAGCCCGATAGGTCCGGCGCGCCACCTCGTCGGACCTGAGCGGCCGCAGGCTGCCGAGAAGCGTGGCGCGCGGTCCTGATGGAGTCCGCGTCGTTGTGGGAGCGGAACGCGAGGATCCCCTGGAGCATCTCCTTGGCGAGATAGTGGTCGATGCGATAGATCTGCTCCTCGCGGAAGAGCGAGGCGAGCAGATCGTCGAGGGCCTTCGAGCTGGCGACATCGTGGCCGAAGGGCTTCTCGACGAGCACGCGCGTGGAGCCGGTCTCGGCGCTGCATGCGGCCGTGAGAGTGCTCCGGGCGAGGTTGCCGAGGATCGTCTCATAGTTCTGTGGCGGGACCGCGAGATAGAAGAGCTTGTTCGTGCACGCGTGCATCATCGGACCAGTAACGTCGCGAGAAACCGACGACGCGGAGCAGCGGCGGGAGCAGGCCGTCGCGGTTGAGGTGGAAGAGCGACGGCACGATCTTGCGCGCCATCAGGTCGCCCGTCGCGCCGAACACCACGAGGACCGTGGGTGCTGCATCTCGCTGTGGCATGAGCTCCTCTTCCTGCCGATTCAGGTGCGGTTCTGATCGCGACCGAGCCGCGCGGCGCCGCATGGCGCCGTCCTCGTCTATGTGCCCAACTCGTCGGACTCGCAGGTGCGAACTGTCACAAATTGTGAATTGCAGTTATAGACTGTGGGGGCGTTATCGTCGGCCTATGCTAGCTGCAATCGCACCCGATCACCGAAGGCTCGCCTAGACGGGCCTTTCGCGTGGGGGCTCTGCTAGACTCGGCGCATGCCATCCCTGAAGCACAGACTGGGCGGCGATGAGCAGCCGGCCGGTCCATGGGTTCGTCTCGTACCCGTTGTCGGTGTCGCGGCGCTGATGACCCTCTCTCTGGTGGCGAAACTCATCAATCGTTTCGCGTTCTTCATCTATCCTGACTCGTACTACTACCTGATGATCGCCGAGAACCTGCGCGTCTCTGGCAGTCCGTTCGGAACGCTGGGGCCGGGAGGGCAGCCGTTTCCTCCCGAGGGCTACGCGGCGCTGAAATCGACGTATCCGGCGCTGGTCGCGCTTGTGACCATGCTGGGTGTCGGGTCGGAGGCGGCGGGACACATCGTTACCACGCTCGCGGCGCTGGCGGCCGTGCCGATGGCGTACGTGGCCACGCGACGCCTGATCGGCGATCGGCGGGCGGGACTTGCGGCTGCCGCGCTCGTGGCCACGTCGTACAGCCTCACCTACTGGTCGGGCTTCGTGATGACCGACTCGGTATCGGTGCTGCTCGCACTCGCGCTTCTCGCGATGGTGGCACGCGTTCGTCCGGATGACTGGAGCAACGGCGGCGACCTCGGGACCGGCCTGGTCCTCGCACTCCTCCTACTGTCCCGGCCGGCCTACATCGTGGTGCTACCGCCCGTGCTCTGGCTCGGCTTCGGGTCGTTCGGGTGGACGCGCAGGCGCGCGATCACGGCGGCCGCCGCCGCCGCACTGCCCGTGTCGCTCGCGGCGCTCCTATGGTTCCCGCCGCCGGAGTTCGCCGCCCAATTGCTGGGCAACCTGCTGCCGGTCCTTGGCACCGCGCTCGTCGTGGGCGTTGGCGTGCCGTTTCTGCTGCGCGCGCTCGGCAGGCGGCCGTCTGCCGAGAGAGGATCCGCCGGTGCGTGGTGGGGGGTCGCACTTGCCGCCGTGCTGCCGGTGGCGTTCGCCCTCGACGGCATCATCGCGCTCGTTGCCGGAGAGCATCCGCTTCTCGCCGTCCACCGGTTTGTGCTGAGGGACCCGGCGATCGCGATTGCGCTCGTTGCCGGGGCGTTCGCACTCCGCAAGGGGAGCGCCCGTGATGTGGGGGTGCCGCTGCTGGTCGCCGGCCTCACCATCCTGGGGGTCTACGTGTGGGCCGACGCGGCCGACTCGCGGTATCTCGTGCATCTGCTGCCGTTCCTGGTGCCGGTGGCGGCATCCGCAGTGCTCCTCGTCCCGATTCGGACTGTCGCGACGCCTCCTCGCTCCCGGGTCGTGGTCAGCGTGGTGCTTGCGCTCGCTCTGATCGCCGCCGTCTATCAGGGCGGCCGAGGGTTCGTGCGTGCCTCCGTGGCCGAGATCGACACCGACTACCTGCACGCCGTCGCCACGGGCGTGGAGTCGTCCGTCCGTGCCGACGATGTGCTGATCACCGCCGTGCCGTGGCCGTACTACTACCGGCTGCGTATCCCCACGTGGGCGGCGAGCGTCGTGTTCGCGGATGCGTATCACGACTACGTGTCGGCTGACGCAACCGTCGTTGTCCTGGCCGACGACGCCCTGTGGCTGCACTATCCGGAGCTGGCCGGCTGGCTCGAGGAGGGGGCGGAAGACCGCCTCGTGCGTGAGTTCGACGTGAGCGCCGTCTACGGCTATCGTGACGCGGCTGCCAGCAGCGGTAAGCCGATCCGGCTCTACCGCATGACGGCGAGTGGGCTTGGGGAGTTGGTCCCCGCCGGCTACGAGTGGGTACCGCCCGTCGCGACTCAGTGACGCCACACTACCGTTCGTAGGACGACGGGTGCCGCTAGTCGCGAACCTCCGGAAAGCGGTCAATCCCAGCTGCAGCTTGACCGATTATTGCTGACAGGCACTTCCAGTAGTGGATACAGGCGAGAGGGGGCTCTCTGCGGCGATGAAGGTGTTCGATCGCTCAAACCGACAGCTAGGAGAGGTGAGATCGTGAAGGTGCAGTCCCGTCGTGTGTACATCATCGTTGCGTTGGCGCTCGCCATCGCGTGCTTTGCCGGCGCGTACGTTGCGCAGGCTATCGAGGTCGTGAGCCCGCCTGTGGATCCGACTCTGTGGAACCCCGGGTTCACGACGTATCCGGTTGCTGCTGCAACCGATGTCTCCCCCCATGAAAGCTTCTGGACGTTCTGGCACCCTGTCGGTCCTCCTACCGGTGTCGATGACGGCTGGACGAGCGGCGCGATCATGCGCCTGCACTTCGACTCGGTGACCTCGGTCGACGGGGCGGTTGGCGGTGCTCCCATCACCGCATACGACTTCTCGGATTGGCCCAAGCGCCCGGCCGCGCCCGGCTACCAGCACGTCCTCAACGGCTACTCACTGATTGGCGTGGATGCGGTGTACGAGGGGCTCGACATCTCACTGCAGTACGACCCCGAAGCCCTCGACGGATACAACGAGGATCTGAGGTTGTTCCAGTGGGTTGACGGCACCTGGAAGGACATCACGGTCTCGGTGGGAATCGATGGGGCCAACCTCGTCGCGATTGTCGGAAACGCCGACCCCGTGGGTCCCGATCTCTGCGAGTTCTCCGTCCAGGAGCCGGTTCCTCCGGTCGTGAATGTCCCGGTCTACCGCTTCTTCCGCCCCTCGACGGGCACACACTTCTACACTTCGGACGCGGCGGAGATGCAGCGCATCCGCGACACGATGGGCAACATCTACACCTACGAGGGCGTGGGCTATGGCATCAATGCCGCCAACCCGGCCAACTCGTCTCCCCTCTATCGCTTCTACAACAAGCAGAACGGGACACACCTCTACACCGCCGACGAGGGTGAGAAGAACAACATCCTCAACACCCTCGGCGCCATCTACTCGCTCGACGGCGTGGCGTACAACGTCTCGATGACCGAAGGCATGCCGGTCTACCGGTTCTTCAGCCCGAGCAAGGGTGTGCACTTCTACAGCTCGGACCCGACCGAGATCGCGAACGTCCGTGCGAACCTCGCTCACATCTGGAGCTACGAGGGCCCCGCGTACTCCGTGGCTCAGTAGTGTGTGATCTCGCGCTCTGACCGACGCGAACCTGATGCCTGATGAGGGCCCTCGTGGTCGGGACTTCCCCGACTGCGAGGGCCCTAGCGCCCCTGCGGTAACGTGATTCATGGCTCTCCTGTAGCGGCCCGTCCGCGCTCGCTCGGGAACATACAGGGCGTATGGTTGTCTTCCGTGCAGCGCGAGGGCAGCGGAGCCGCACATGCTCGTGACGTTCATCAAGCCCACCCTCGGCCGCACCGAACGCGGCGACCGGTTCATCGATGACGCCCGGATGGAGCCGCTATCTCTCGGCGTGCTCGCCGGCCTCACGCCCGCCGGGGTGGACTGCCGTCTGCTCGACGACCGCATCGACACGATCGACTACGACGAGCCGACCGACCTCGTCGCGATCAACATCGAGACGTTCACGGCGCGGCGCGCCTACGAGATCGCCGCCGGGTACCGCGCCAGGCGCGTGCCGGTCGTGATGGGCGGGATGCATGCCACGCTGGTGCCCGACGAGGTGGCCGAGCACGCCGACGCCGTGTTCACGGGAGATGCTGAGGCGCTGTGGTCGCAGGTCGTTCGCGACGCCCACGAGGGCCGGCTCCGTCCGCGCTACGACGGCGGCGTGGGGGCGCCGCAACGCGGGGCGCTGCCCAGGCGCGACCTCTATGCGGGCAAGGGGTACCTGCCGATCTCACTCACGCAGTTCGGGCGCGGATGCACCAACTCCTGCGAGTACTGCGCAGTCACCGAGTACTTCGGCCATCGGCAGTACGCGCGGCCAGCCGAGGACGTCGCGGCCGAGATCCGCGAGCAGAAGCTCCGCAGCCTGTTCTTTGTGGATGACAACCTCGTTGCGGATCCCGAGGCGGCCAAAGAGCTCATGCGCGCGCTCATTCCCCTGCGCATCAGGTGGGTGTCGCAGGTGAGCGTGGATCATGCGCGGGACCCTGAGATGCTGCGGCTCATGGTGGAGAGCGGTTGCCTCGGCAACGTGATCGGCTTCGAGAGCCTGGACCCGGAGAACCTTCGGCAGATGCACAAGGCGACGAACCTGCGCGGGTTCGATGCCTACCGAGACGAGGTCGCCGCGCTCCGGGCGCACCACCTGCAGACGTGGGCGGCCTTTCTCGTGGGCTACGAGCACGAGACGCTCGAGTCGATCGCCGACACCTGCGAGTGGGCGCTCGACCAGCGCTTCACCTTCTCGGCCTTCAACGTGCTGATGCCCTACCCGTCGACGCCGCTCTACGCGCGGCTGAAGGAGGAGGGGCGCCTGCTCTATGACGGGAAGTGGTGGCTCCATCCCGACTACCGCTTCAACCACGCCGCCTTTCGACCCGCGCGCATGACCGCCGACGAGCTCACCGAGGCGGCCTGGCAGTGCCGACAGCGGTGGAGCAGCCCGGCGTCGATCGTGAAGCGCGCGTTCGAGCCCCACACGAACATGGCATCGCTCGAACGGTTCGCCCTCTTTTGCGCGTACAATCCGCTCTTCCGCCGCGAAGCGTTCAAGAAGCAGAGCATGCACCTGGGGACGCAGTGAGCGGCGGCTTCGACATCCGCCTCGCCACCGCCGAAGACGAGCCCGACCTCCGGCGCCTCGTCGGCTCCACGCCGATGCCCGGTGCGGTCACGGTGCGCTTCGCGCGCGAGCCCGACTACTTCCTCGGCACGACGGTCATGGGCGACCCGTGTGACGTGATCGTGGGCCGCCACCTGCCCGACGGCACGCTGGCGGGAATGGCCTGCCGCGCCGAACGCCAAACGTTCGTGAATGGCATCGAGACGACGACCGGCTACCTCGGCCAGATCCGCATCGCCGAAGGGTCTCGCGGCAACTGGCTCGTGCAGCGCGGCGCTCGCCTCGCGCGCGAGCTCAGCCCGCCCGGCATGGTGTACCTCGGCGTGATCGCACGCGAGAACCCGCGTGCGCGGGGCGCGCTCATCGAGCGACGCCCACCGGGCGGGTTGCGCGCGGTGCGCCTTTCGGGCCTCACGACCTGCGCGATCCTGCTCCGGCGCCACCAGCCGCGTCCGGTCTCCGGAATCCGCGTGGGCTTCGCGTCCGATGCCATGATGCCCCAGGTGGTCGCGTTCCTGCGGGGGCATGGCGCGAGCCGCCAGTTCTTCCCCGCGTACTCGCTCGAAGACTTCGCGGGCCGGGCCAGGATGCGCGGGCTCGCGGCGCACGACGTGATGATCGCGCACCGCGGCAACGCGATTCTCGGCGTGATGGCCGCCTGGGACCAGATGGCGTACAAACAGGACATCGTGGAGGGCTACGGGCGCGCGCTCACGCGTCTGCGGCCCGGGTACGACGCGGCCGCCCGGTTGTCCGGGATGCAGCGGCTGACCGCGCCGGGGGAGGCGATGCCACTCTCGTTCGCGGCCTGCATCGCGGTCGCCGATGACGACCCGCAGGTGATGCGGGCGCTCGTCGGCGCGTGCGCCACCCGGGCGTTCGAGCGCGGGCACGCGTATCTGATGGTCGGCCTCGCCGACGGTGACCCGTTGCTGCCGGTCGTTCGCCGGTGGCCGCACGTCACGTACCACAGCGACATCTTCGCGTTCTCGTGGGACATCGATCCCGCCGGGATGCTCGACCGCCGGATACCGTACGTAGAGATAGCGACGCTGTAGGA
The DNA here is from genome assembly GCA_049658145.1 of Coriobacteriia bacterium. Taxonomy (GTDB): domain Bacteria; phylum Actinomycetota; class Coriobacteriia; order Anaerosomatales; family Anaerosomataceae; genus UBA6100. The sequence continues at coordinate 35,768 of JBASOJ010000045.1, read as the reverse complement.
CTGTTCTGAAGGAGGCGGGGAGATGGAGGCCCACCGGCTCACACGCTGGGAAGCGACGTCGCTCATGGTCGGCGCCGGCGTGGGTGCCGGCATCATGGCGGTGCCGTACCTGGCCAAAGAGGTCGGTCTCGTCGGGCTCGCTCTCATCCTCCCGATCGCCTGGGCGGCGAGCGCACTCGTTCATCTCATGCTCGCCGAGGTGCTCTTCCGCACCGGCCGCGATCTCCAGATCGTGGAGCTGATGCGTCTGTATGTGCTTCGCGGCCGCGTGGGTCAGTGGCTGCTCTGGAGCGTGTTCGCGCTGCTCAGCCTCGCATTCCTCGCGAACCTCGCCGCATACGTCTCCGGCGCCGGAGAGATCGTTGCGGACCTCACCGGTATCCATCGCAGGGTGGCCGAGGTGCTCGTGTACATCGTATCGGCCGGCGTCGTCTTCTTCGGCCTGAAGGCGGTGGGCATCGCCGAGCGGTTCGGCGCGCTGGTGCTCGTCGCCTTCATCGCGGCGATCGGCGCGGGGGCCTTCGGTGCGCCCGTGAACCTACCGCTCGCCCCCGGGGGCTCGACCACCGAGTGGCTCGCGCTGTACGGCATGGTGATGTACGCGTACTGGACCTTCTACAGCGTCCCGCAGGTCGTGAAGGGGCTTGGTTCCGACCACCACGGTGCTGCACGCGCGATCATGACGGGCCTCGCCATCAACGGTGCCCTCACGGCAGCCGTCGCGCTCATCGCCCTCGGTGTCTCCGCCGAGGTGACCGAGGTCGCCATCATCGGCATCTCTGAGGCCCTCGGGTCGTGGACCGGCGTTGTGGGCTCACTGCTCATCGTGGCGGCGCTCGTGACCAGCTACTGGTCGGTCTCGCTCGCGCTCGCCGACATCCTGCACGAGCGCACCGCCATCTCCCCGCGCCTGGCGTGGCTCTTCGCCACACTGCCGTCGCTCCTGGTGCTGTGGCTCGGCGCACTCGAGTTCCTCGAGTGGCTGCGCCTGGCCGCCGGCGCCACGGCGATCGTGGTGGCGCTTATCACGCTCCCGATGTACCGGGTCGCGCAGCGCACCGGTGCGGTGACCGATCCAGCATGGGCGCTCGGCCGATGGGGCAGCCCCCCGATGCTCGGCGCCGCGCTGCTCGCCCTCGTGCTGATGGCGGTCGGGTCGCTCGTGTCAGTGGGGTAGTCGCAGGTTCGATACCCCGCCGAGCTTTCGAGGTGTCGCCCTCCGGCCCTTCTGCCACGTGCGCTGGTGCGACGGCCCCTTTTCAGGGAAGATAGGCGCACGCACGTGAGTCTCGTGGGGCCAGTCGCCGGCCGGCCGGTGCACCATCCGGCACAATCGCGGTCCGAAGTCCGTGATCGACGGCACCAGCGTGAAGGAGCAGCGCGTGATCAAGCTGGTCGACGTCAACAAGCACTTCGGGCTTCACCACGTTCTCAAGGACATCAATCTGGAAGTCCCGATGGGTGAGAAGCTCGTGGTGATCGGCCCGTCCGGCGGTGGCAAGTCCACGCTGATCCGCTGTATCAACATGCTCGAACGCCCGAGCTCCGGTCATGTGGTGGTGGATGCGGTGGACCTCATGGCGCACCGGGCACCCATCGCCAAGGTGCGGCAGCAAGTTGCGATGGTCTTCCAGTCGTTCAACCTGTATCCGCACAAGACGGTGCTCGAAAACTGCACGCTCGCACCGATCGTGGTCAAAGGTGTACCCAAAGAGGAGGCCACCGAGACCGCGCTCGGGTACCTCGAGCGCGTCGGGCTTCGGGAGAAGGCGGACCAGTATCCCGCGCAACTCTCCGGAGGCCAGCAGCAGCGCGTAGCTATCGCCCGCGCGCTCAACATGCACCCCAAGATCATGCTCTTCGATGAGCCCACCTCGGCACTCGACCCGGAGATGATCCAGGAGGTGCTGGACGTCATCATCGACCTCGCCCATAGCGGCATCACGATGGTGGTCGTCACCCATGAGATGGGCTTCGCCCAGGAGGCCGCGGACCGCGTCATCTTCCTGGACGAGGGCAGCATCATCGAGGACGGAACGCCCGAGCACTTCTTCAGGAATCCGAAGCACGACCGCACCAAGCTCTTCCTCAGCAAGATCCTGCGGTAGAGTAGGCCCCCTTTCGGCTGGTCGAGGTCCGCGTTTGCGGCCTCTTGCGCACTGTCCGTCAGATCAGCACCACCGCACATCCCGGGAGATCCCGGGGAGAAGGAGGAGGAATGAAGAAGACACTACTGCTGTTGCTCGCGCTCGTGCTCGCCTTCGGCGCCTTCGGCCTGGCCGGATGCAGCACCGAGGAGCCGGCCGAGGACACCGAGGCCACCAAGGCCGAGGTCGGAGAAGAGGCTGTCGAACTGCCCGCAGGCGTTCAGGCGATCGCCGACACCGGCAAGCTGCGCGTGGGCGTGAAGGCCGACGTCCCGAACTTCGGCCTGCAGGATGCCGCCACCGGTGAGTTCGAGGGCATGGAGATCGACCTCGCCTACGCGCTCGCCGAGCGCATGGGCCTTTCGGCGGACGATGTGTCCTTCGAGGCCGTCACTGCCAAGACTCGCGGCCCGCTGCTCGACAACGGCCAGCTCGACGTGGTCATCGCCACCTTCACCATCAAGCCCGAGCGGCTTGAGCAGTGGAACTTCACCGACGCGTACTACCAGGACGAGGTCGGACTGCTCGTGAAGAAGGACTCCGGCATCGAGGTCCTTGCCGATCTTGATGGCAAGATCATCGGTGTGGCGCAGGGCGCGACGAGCAAGGACGCCGTCCAGGTCGAGGCCGACAAGGCCGGTATCACGGTATCGTTCCTTGAGTTCGCCACCTACCCGGAGATCAACGCCGCGCTTGAGTCGGGCCGCGTTGATGCGTTCTCCGTGGATAAGTCGATCCTCTCGGGCTACGTCACCGACGACTCCGTCATCCTCGAGGATGGCTTCTCGCCTCAGGACTACGGTATCGCGAGCAAGCTCGGCACTGATGAGCTGCGCGATTTCATCAACGAGATGCTCGCGGAGATGGAAGAGAGCGGCGAGATGGATGAGCTGCTTGAGAAGTGGGGACTGAACTGATCCGCTAGGGATCAGTGACCAGCCGACCATGTCCGGACTCGTCGCGAACATCGACTTCCTGCAGCAGGGACCGTTCTCGATCCCTCGGTGGGAGGCGTTGTTCGCGAACCTGGACCTACTCGGCCAGGGTGCACTCGTAACGCTGCTGGTGGCGTCCCTGGGGCTGGCGCTCGCGCTGACCCTGGGGACCGTCATCGGCGTGATGTCGACGTCGCACTGGAAGGTCCTCCGCGGGATCGCTCGCGTCTACGTCGAGTTCTTCCAGAACACCCCGCTGCTCATCCAGGTCTTCATGCTGTACAACGCGCTGCCCATGCTGTACCCGCAGGTCATGATCCCCGTGATCGTCATCGGCATCATGGGTGTAGGCATGTACCACGGCGCGTACATCGCCGAGGTGGTGCGCGCGGGCATCCAGTCCATCGGACGCGGTCAGCTCGAGGCCGCGCTGGCCCAGGGCTTCACCTACGTGGGGGCGATGCGGCACATCATCATTCCGCAGGCGATGCGGATCGTGCTGCCGCCGCTCACCAACCAGGCGGTCAACCTCATCAAGAACACCTCGGTCATCGCCATCATCGCCGGCGGCGACCTGATGTACGCCGGCGACTCGTTCGCGGGGCGCTACGGGCACTACGGTCCGACGTACATCGTGGTCGGCCTCGGGTACTTCCTGATGTGCTTCCCGCTTGCGGTGCTCACGCGCCGTCTCGAGGACCGGACGAAGGGCGTATAGATGGATGCCCTTCTCAACAGCCCCGTGCTCGAGATGCTGAAGGACCCGATCCTGTACAAGGGACTCGGCCTCGGTCTGGTGCTCACGCTCGAGATCGCCGGACTGTCGATCGTGCTGAGCTTCATCTTCGGCACGATCCTCGGCTCGATGCGCTACTCGGGCCTACCGGTGATAAGCCATGTCGCAACGGCGTACATCGAGTTCATCCGGAACCTGCCGACGCTGCTGCTCATCCTGGTGAGCTACTTCGTGCTCGGCTTGCCCGCCATGTGGGCGGCCACCATCGGCCTCACCATCTACACCTCCGCCATCATCGCCGAGATCATCCGGGGAGGGCTCAACTCCGTGCCGCTCGGCCAGTGGGAGGCCGCGCGCTCCCAGGGCTTCAACTTCATCCAGGCGATGCGCCACGTGGTGCTGCCGCCGGCCGTGGTGAAGATGATCCCGGCGATCGTGTCCCAGTTCGTGACGGTGATCAAGGACTCCTCGTTCGCCATGGCCATCGGCGCCTATGAGCTGATGTTCAAGGGGACGATCCTCGCCGCGAAGTACTGGAAGCCGTCGCAGATCATCACCATCTATCTGATCATCGCGCTCGTGTACTTCCTCATCAACTTCGCGATCTCCCTGGTCGCGCGTCGGCTCCAGACCAAGCTGTCGCTCGGCAGAGGGTCGATCGGAAGCTAGACTCTCCAGTGTGGTGAGTCACCCGGGCAGTCCCCGGGTCGTGGCAAGGAGCGTCACGATGACAACGAGACCAGGCGTGCACTCGGAGATCGGCAGGCTGCGGACCGTGCTCGTGCACCGTCCGGGCGTGGCGCTCGACCGTCTGACCCCCGCGAATCGGAGCGACTTCCTCTTCGACGACGTCGTGTGGGTTGAGCGGGCGCAACGCGAGCACGATGCGTTCGTCGAGCTCATGCGGTCGCGCGGCGTGGAGGTTCTGTATCTGCAGGAGCTTCTCACCGAGGCGCTCGCCCATTCGGCGGACGCGCGCACCGAGGCGATCACGGGCGCCGTCTCCGCCTACTCGGTGGGCGTCTCCCTCGTGGCCGATCTACGGGCACACCTCGCCGCTCTCAGCCCCGCCCGGCTGGCCGAGATCCTGCTCGGCGGCCTGCTCGTCTCGGAGCTCGACGGGCTCGACCTCGAGGAGTTGAGCCGTCACTCGCTCGGCGCGGTACTGGCCGAACCCCACAGCTTCGTGCTGCCGCCGCTGCCGAACTCGCTGTTCACGCGGGACTCGAGCGCGTGGCTGTACGGGGGCGTGGTGCTGCCGCCGCTGTTCTGGTCAGCGCGTCGTCTCGAGGTTGTGAACCTCTCGATCATCTACCGGTACCATCCGCGCTTCGCGGCAGGCGACTTCGCGTACTGGTATCCGCCGAAGGGGGACGCCGGCAGGTTCGCGGTCGAGGACTTCAGTCAGGGCGTCTCGCTCGAGGGTGGCGACCTGATGCCGGTTGGCAACCGGACGGTCCTCGTGGGCATGGGCGAGCGGTCTACCGGGCGCATGGTGGAACATCTCGCCAGTTCGCTCTTCTCCGCCGAGACCGCCGACCGCATCATCGTCTGCAGGATGGCGCAGGAGCGAGCGTACATGCACCTGGACACCGTGTTCAACATCGTCGACCGGGACGCGGTCATCATCTACCCGTCCGTCATCGAGGGCATGCGCGTGTTCAGCGTGCGCCCCGGCGACAACCCGCAGTCGTTCGATATCCGGGAAGAGCGGGGGCTTCTGCCGGCTCTGGCCGAGGCGCTCGGCGTGTCGCGTTTGCGGGTGGTGGAGACAGGTGGCAACGTGTTCCAGGCTGCTCGTGAGCAGTGGGACGATGCGAACAACGTCGTGGCACTCGAGCCGGGCGTGGTCATCGGCTACTCGAAGAACACGCACACGAATGCCCGGCTGCGCGAGGCCGGCATCGAGGTGCTGGAGATCGAGGGCGGTGAGCTCGGCAAAGGCCGGGGTGGCTGCCACTGCATGACCTGCCCCATCGCGCGAGATGGACTGGAGTAGGCGCTAAGCCGCAGCGCGGGCTATTCATAAGGCAGCCGCCGAGGGCCCACATGGTATACTGGCTTCATTCTCGACTTCGAGATCGCGTGTGCCCTACCTCGGCTGGGACATATCGCGCCACCGGCATCAGCACCTCCGCGACCGTCACTCGCATGATCGACGTGCTGAGCCCCATCGGAACGGCGAGCCGCAACCCAGGAACCCGTGCACACCGTGGTCATCGTGCCGGTCGGGCTCCTGCCGTTCTTGAGGACGTCCCATGTCATACGCACAGCGGCCTAAGCCGACGCGCGTCAGTGCTCACACCCCGACGGCCATCGTCTACTGCGAAGCGAACTTCGGCGCCACCGACGGCAAGACCGCCAACGGTCTGGTGCGCCAGTCGGAGACCTACACTATCGTCTCGGTGATCGATAGCGAGCAGGCGGGGCTCGATGCTGGGGAAGTGCTCGACGGTGTGCCCAACGGCATCGCCATCCGCGCCGACCTCGCCGAGGCCGTGGCGTTGGCCGGGCGCGTGCCCGACGCCTTCATCTTCGGGATCGCGCCCGCAAGCGGCCTGCTGTCGGCGCACGAGCGCGGCGTGGTGCTCGAGGCGATGGCCATGGGCATGGACGTCGTCAGCGGGCTCCACGAGTTCCTCGGAGACGACCCGGTGTTCATCGCCGCTCGGGCGGAGCATCACGTGTCGATCCGGGACGTGCGCCGGCCCCCCAACAAGAAGGACCTCAGGCTCTTTGACGGCCGGATCGCATCGGTGACCTGTCCGCGGATCGCAGTGCTGGGGACGGACTGTGCGATCGGCAAGAGGACCACGGCGACCATACTGACGCGCGCGCTCAACGAGCACGGAATCAAGGCGGTCATGATCGCCACCGGTCAGACCGGGCTGATCCAGGGGGCCCGCTACGGGGTCGCCCTCGACGCGATGCCCAGCCAGTTCTGCGCGGGAGAGGTGGAGGGTGCGGTGGTCCGAGCGTTCGAGGCCGAGCACCCCGACGTGATCGTCATCGAGGGCCAGAGCGCCCTCGGTCATCCCGCGTACCTGTCGTCGGGGTTCATCCTCCGCGGCAGTCAGGCCGAGGGCGTCATCCTCCAGCACGCTCCCGCACGCGCGATGCGCTGCGACTTCGAGGGCCTGCCCGTTCCGACGCCGGCGGCGGAGATCAACCTCATCGAGACCTTCGCGGACACCCGGGTGATCGGCCTCACCATCAACCATGAGGGCATGACCGATGCCGAGATCACGGCGGCCATCGTCCTTTACGAGCTCGAGTTGGGCATCCCGGCGACCGACGCCCTTGCGCGCCCGACTGATGAACTGGTGGACATGGTGTTGCGCGCGTTCCCGGGCATCGCCGAGTCCGCCGGAGAGGCGAGCGGGGAGCTCCCGGTAGCGGCTGCGGCAGGGTAGCGCCGACGCCTCGCCCTACCGCAGCCCGGGGTGACGGGCCCGACTCGCGAACAGCACCCACAGCAGCGGCATGAGTGACGCGCCCATGAGTATCCCGCCGAACTCGGGATCGGTACCGTAGACGACTGCGCCCGCCACGAGCGCACCGGCGAACACCAGTCCGCCCGTCACCCGGTTCACCGATCGCTCCACGCGGCGCAGTCGCAGATCGAGGAGCGGTGTCTGCACGTTGAGATCGCCGCGCTCCACGAGCGTGAGCACACGGTCTGCACGCGCAGGAAGACCGATAGCCGTCTGCAAGATCTTGGTGCCCTCGCCGACGATGGTCTGTAATGTCGAGCCGCCCTCATCGGAGATGAGTGTGGATGCGTACGGTGCTATCGAGCCCCACAGATTGAATTGCGGATCGAGCCCGGCGCACATCCCCGACAGGATCGCGATCGAGCGCCCGAGCAGCAACAGGTTCTCGGGCAGTTGGAAGGGCATGTTCAGCATCAGCTCGCGGAACTGCAGCCCGAAGCTCATCATCTCGGCATGATCGATCTCTCGTAGGTCGCTCATACTCATGCCACCGAAGCGGTCGAACACCTGCATGCTCGCCATCTCGATCAGCCTTGTGTCGGCGCTCGGAAGCAGCACGTCGAGCGTCCTGAAGCTCCGGACCAGCCGTGCGCCGTCCTGTGTGCCGACGGCCACGATGGCCTCACGCAGGCCTGCCCGCAGGTTGTCCGGCACGCGTCCCATCATGCCGAAGTCGACGAACGTCAGCTTCCAGGAGCGGCGACCGTGCTCGTCGGTGTCCTGCCCCGGCGTGACGAACAGGTTGCCGGGGTGCGGATCTGCGTGGAAGAAGCCGTCCTCGAAGATCTGCTGCATGTAGGTGCTCACCAGCACCTCGGCCACCTGTGCGCGATCGATGCCAGCGTCGGTGATGGCCTCGTGGTCGCCGAGCTTGATGGCGGTGACATCCTCGAGCGTCAGGACCCGCCTCGTGGTGAGCTCCCAGGCCACTCTGGGTACGTGGACGTACGGGTTGCTGGCGAAGTTGTCGGCGAACGCCTCGGCGTTGCTCGCCTCGGCGAGGTAGTCGATCTCGGCGCGCGTGGTGGCGGCGAACTCCTCTACGAGCGCGTGCACGTCAGCGCGGTCGCTCACAGGCTTGTAGCGCTGCAGCCATCCGCCCACGCGGCGCAACGCGGCGAGATCCACCTCCACGATCTGCTCGATGTGCGGCCGCTGGATCTTCACGACCACATCGGTGAAGCCTAGCTCGGCGGCGTCGGCCTCGCGCAGTCTCGCGCGGTGCACCTGCCCGAGTGACGCCGCCGCGAGCGGCTCCTCGTCGAACCATGCGTAGTGCTCCGATAGAGTCAGCGCGAGATCGGCCTCGGCCTCGGCACGGATCACAGGGAATGTCTCGGCGGGCACCTCGTCTTGGAGTCCGGCCAGCTCGTCGGTGATCTCGGGCGGCAGTACGTCGAGGCGTGCCGACAGGAACTGGCCCACCTTGATCATCAGGCCGCCCATGCCTACGGCAAGCACCCGGAAGCGCACGGCCGCGGCGCGGTTGCGCTCGGCGCGCGTGCGCGCGGCCCATCCGCCCAGGCCGATGCGACGCAGGAAGATGTCCCAGAACATGACGCCGAGGGTCACCCGGGCGAAGAAGAACACGATGCGCCAGTACCGCGCGCGTAGTTGTGACGCCTGCATGCGTCCTCCGTGTGGTCAGGCCCGCTGGTGGGCCGGTCGGGGAGAGGCGGTGCTAGCCTTCGGCGAGGATGGTGTAGAGCTTCTTTCGGGCGTCGTTCAGCACCTCGACCGCAGCTGCGACCTGTGCCGCCGTGCCGCCCTTGCCGATCTGGAAGCCGGCCTGCATGAGCTTGGCTGCTGCCTCGCGGAAGTCCGCCGAGTCGGAGTTGCCCTGTGCGGCCGCTTCCCACGGAGCGGGCTCATCGGCGCAAGCGGCTGCCGCGGCCACGCCGGATTCGGTGAGGCTGAAGACCTTCTTGCCCGCGCTCTCGTCCGCGCTGACCAGACCCTCGTCGGCAAGCTGCTGGAGCGTGGGGTAGACCGAGCCTGCGCTCGGCGTCCATGCGCCGTCGCTGCGCGAGGAGAGCTCCTGGATGATCTGATAGCCGTGCATGGGCTGTTCGGCAAGCAGGCGAAGGATGGCGGTGCGAACATCGCCGCGGCGCACGCGCTGGCCGCCGGGGCCGCCGAAGCCGTGCGGATGACCGGTCAGGCCGAAGGGGTGCTTGAAGCCGGTCCGGCCTGAGTCGCCGTGGTTGCCGTGACCGCAAGGTTCGGCGCTGTGGTGGGGAGCGTTCATGAGAGTTCCTCTCACTCTGGGGAGCGATATATCGCTATATGTCGCGATAGATAGCACATCGCGTGCCAAAACATATGTGAGTGGCATCACCGCCTGTCGCGCGGCCGCGGGGGAAGATACTCTAGCGAGCTCGCGATGAGGGAGTCACATGAGCGCACCGAACAGCCAGGTCGTTGTGGATCTTCGCGCCGCTGCGGCGAAAACGCGAAACGCATACGTCTTCGCGGTGGTAGACCGGGTGCTAGACGTGGGTAGCCCCGATGACATCGTCGTCCTGTGCGATCACGATCTGTCGAGCCTGTGCTACCAGCTCGATCTGCGCCCTGAGTCACGCGGACGGTTCGACTTCGAGACGAGCCAGCGTCGAGACGGTGCCTGGGTCGCGCTCATCAAGCGTCGCGTAGAGAAGCGCTAGTGCGAAACAGGCTGCCCGGAGTCGTTCCGGACAGCCTGGAGTGTTCCGCTCGACGTGTGCTGGCTACCGCACCGCGACGCCGGGGTAGTAGGGCCAGATGATCATCCCGAGCACCGCCGGCCATAACGTGAGCTTCAGTCCGGTGCGGCTTGTTGACGCGTACGGCCACGACACACGGCGGCAGATAGGTGCTCATCGCCGCAGCCTTCCGCAGCTTCGAGTGCCGTGATCTCGCCGCGATCAAGCACGTCGAGTACCTCGTCGCTGGGCTCTGCTGCCGGCCCGATCTCGATCTGCACGAGCTGGAGACGGGCGGCCATGCGGTTGAGCCGGTTCTTGATGGTGGGGTAGCTCACGGATGCTACTGCGAGATGATGCGGTACCGGACCTGGTGCACGCCATCGAAGCCGAGGACCCTCACGACCCCCGGGCCGAGGTCGAAATCGCGGCCCGGCGTGTACGGCCCGCGATCGGCGACCTTCGCCACCGCGCGCTTGCCGTTGTATTCGAACTCGATGAGCGTGCCGAACGGCAGCGTCTTATGGGCGACCATCATCGTATAGGGGCCGATCGGCTCGCCGTTCGCACCACGGCCCGTGAAGTTGATGCCGTAGTGCGAGGCCACGCCCACCTGCCAGTTGCCCGTCCCCGCGAGATCCTGTGAAGGGTTCCCGGCCACAGGCTTCGCCCTGGCCCTCGCGGCCGCGGCCGCGGCCGCGGCTGCCGCTGCCACTCGCGCTTCGTATTCGCGCAGTGCCGCCTCGCTCGCGGCGAACTCGGCACGCGCGGTAGCGACCTTCGCCGCCAACTCGTCGAGCGCGCGAGCCTGCTCGGACTGGAGGGGGAGCAGTTCTTCGGCGGCCGCAGTCGCGCGTGCGCGAGCGTCCCCGAGGTCCTCCAGGTTCTCCGCGGTCTGCCGGGAGACCCGCTCGAGCAGATCCATCCGCGCAACGAGGTCCTGGATCGTATCCGACGTGAGCAGGATCGAGAGCGCGTCAGCATCGCCACTGCGGTACATGGAGACCACGCGCGCTCGCAGCCGCTCCTGGCATTGGGCCTCGGCGGCTGTGGCCAGGTCGAGATCGGCGTTGGCCGCGGCGATCCGGGCGTCGATCTCGGCTGCCGCGGACTGCGCCGCTTCATACTCGGCGACCGCATCTTCGAGCTCTGCACGATCCGCCGCCATCTGGTCGGACGGAGATACGGCCACCGCAGGTACCGCACGGAGTCCGAGAAGACCCGTCGCGAGCGCGATGGCGACGGCGAGCGCCACTGTCCTTCGGGAAAACATGCCGCCGAGTATAGCACCGGAGTGGCGCATCAGAGCACCACGCGCCCGGCTAGTCGAGGCGCTGCACACCGATGCCGATGAGTCCCGGGCCTGTGTGGACGACCAGCGCGGGCGTGATCTGGCCCTCGACGGCGTAACCGAATCCCGGCAGGTGCGCCTTCACCTCGGCGAGCAGCTCGTCGGCCTCGGCTTTGGCGTCCCCGTGCATCACCGTGATGTTGTAGCGGGTGGCGCCCTCGGCGAACGCCAGCGCGGTATCGAGCGCGAGCTTGAGTGACTTCCTCCGCCCGCGTGCCTTCGCGACGGTGTAGTAGATGCCGTCCTCGTTGCAGGAGATGACCGGCTTGAGATTGAGTATCGAGCCCAGCATCCCGGCGACGAGGCCGATGCGTCCGCCCTTCACGAGGTACTCGAGCGTCGACACGCAGAAATACAGCTTCGTGGATTGCGCAGCTTCCTCGACGCCGCTGCATACCTCGCCGAAGGGGAGCCCTTGTTCGATCAGCTCACCCGCGCGTATAGCCGAGAAGCCGCTGCCGATGCCGATGTTCTTTGTGTCGACGTAGTGGACATCGAGGCCCTCGGGCGACGGGCCGAAGCCGCTGACCATCTCGTAGGTGCCGCTCAGGCCGCTCGAGATCAGCACAGCGATGACCTTGTCGTAGCCGTCGGCCTTGATCTGCTTGAAGACTTCGCCCACCTCCGCCGGACTCGGCAGCGAGGTTGAGGGTATCTCCTCCGAGAAGCGGGCGAAGACCTCCTCGGGCTGGATGTCGACCCCGTCGTGGTACTGGGCGTCCTTGTAGATGATCATCAGCGGGATCACGTACATCTGGTACCGATTGCGGTACTCCTTCGGCACGTCGGTGCAGGAGTCGACCAGGATCGCGATCTTCTCGTCTGGCATGATGCTTCTCCCTGTCAGTGTGTGGGCTTTCGTGCCGACCGGCGTGCGTCAGTAGTAGCTGCGGACCCGGCAGCCGAGCCGCTCGAGGTGCTTTGGCAGAGCCTCGAAGTGCTTGCTCGAGCCGGGGAACGCCTTCCCCGAGGGGACGGTGAGCGGTCTGGCGCACACCTCCAGCACGCGCTGCTTCGTCTCCTCGTCCATGGCGTCGGTGAACTCGAAGCCGATGTCGAGCATCTTCCCGTTCTCGTCGAGCGCGTGCCACGTGAGCGTGGCGAGCGGCACATCGTTGCGCGTGAGATCCATATGGGCCTTCAGCATCGCATCTCCTTATGAGCAGATACTACCCACTATGCCAGATGGCCAGGACCGCCGCACTCGACTCCACGGGCCCGACGGAGCCGGTGACCCGTCGTATCAGGCGTTCTCGAGCAGCAGCGCCTCGTAGGGTTGTAATACCACCGTAGCACCCGGCCGAGCGCCTTCGGGCGAATGTGTCGAGAGCAGGCATCTCCATTCCCGACTTCCGTCCGCGGGGAGAGCGACTGATGCGGTTCGCGCGGCGAAGTTGAGCAGCACCGCCACCCGTTCGCCGCTTGCCTCCCGCAGATACGCGAACACAGCCGAAGGAGCCCCGCCGACCGCGCGATAGGAGCCCTCCCGGAGCGCGCGCGTGTGTCGGCGCAGGTGGATGAGGCGGCGGTACCACGACAGGAGTGAGCTCGGATCCGCACTCTCGGCCGCCACGTTGCGGGTCACGTACGTGCGGTCGACGGGGAGCCATGGCGTACCGGTTGTGAAGCCGGCGTTCGGCCCGGCGCTCCACTGCATCGGCGTTCGCGAGCCGTCACGGCCGACGCGCAACGGCCAGAACTTGATACCGACGGGGTCGTCCATCGCCTGGCGCGGGACGCGACTCTGCGCCATGCCGGTCTCCTGCCCGTAGTAGACGATCGGCGTGCCACGCAGCGTGAGGAGCATCGCCGCAGCCACGCGGGCGCGAGCCTCCCCGGCTCCCTTCGCCCCCAAACGTGTGAAGCTGCGCTGCAGGTCATGGTTGTCGAGGTAGTAGCAGGGCCAGCCCTCGGCGGGCAGATGATCCTCGAGCCAGCCGACGGATCCGCGGAAGCCTGAGGCGCTCCAGCGCTGTCGGATGAAGTCGAGATAGAAAGAGAGGTGCAGCCGGTCGGTGCCGTCGCCGAGGTACGCGACGCAGTCCTCCGGTGTGTCCGTGCAGACCTCTCCCATGAGGGCACGTTCGGCGAACCCGTCGGCCAACGCGCGCAGGTCGCGCGCGACCCCCAGGCTCTCGGGCTGCGAGAAGTCGTGGAGGTGTCGCTGGGCGAGGTACGGCCGGATGCCGAAGCGGAGGGGGTTGTCGCGCAGTTGCGGGTCTTCGTACAGGAAGTTGATGAGGTCGAGGCGGAAGCCGTCCACGCCCTTGGCGAGCCAGTACGAGGCCACGTCGAGCATCTCCCGGCGCACTGCGGGGTTGTGCCAGTTGAGATCGGGCTGGAAGGGCAGGAACGCGTGGTAGTAGTACTGGCCGCTGCGCTCGTCGAACGCCCAGGCGCTGCCCTCCACCACGGCGAGCCAGTCGTTCGGCGGCTTGCCCGGTGCCCGTCCGTCGCGCCAGACGTACCAGTCCCGGCGAGGGTCGTCCCGCGACGAGCGCGACTCGACGAACCAGGGGTGCTCGTCGGAGGTGTGGTTGAGCACCAGGTCCATCATCACCCGCATGCCGCGCCGGTGACACGCCCCCAACAACTCCTCGAAGTCGTCCATCGTCCCGAATCGCGGATCGATCGCGCGATAGTCGATGACGTCGTAGCCGAAGTCGCGAAGCGGGGAGGCGTTGATCGGCGTCAGCCAGATGGCGTCCACGCCGAGGGAGCCATCGGTGCCGTCGTTCAGGTAGTCGAGCTTGCCGATGATGCCGCGAAGATCGCCGCGGCCGTCTCCGTCGCTGTCCGCGAAGCTCGGCACGGCGATCTGGTAGATCACAGCGGTCTTCCACCATGGTGAGTCTGACACCAAAGGCTCCACTTGTGCGGCTCCGTTCCCGCCTCTCAGTATCGCATCGCGGCGGGCGGCAGGCGTATGCACTTTGGACGACGCTCTCATCGTCTGGGCATAAGTATCATGGCGGGCATGGACCATGGGGTCCATCTTCGCAGCTGGAGGTGACGCACGTGACGGCAACGCCATCGGATCTGCCGCTCCTGAGGCTGCGGGAGTTGGTGAAGGTCTACGACACCGGCGAGGTGCCGTTCACCGCGCTCAAAGGCATCGATCTCGACGTCTACTCGGGTGAGTTCGTCGGGCTCATCGGCAAGTCGGGCAGCGGCAAGACCACGCTCATCAACATGATCACCGGCATCGACCACCCCACCTCCGGTGAGGTGATGATCGGCGACACGCCGGTCCACAAGCTCGGCGAGAACGCGCTCGCCAAGTGGCGCGGCAGGAACATGGGCGTGGTCTTCCAGTTCTTTCAGCTGCTGCCCACACTCACCATCCTCGAGAACGTGCTCCTGCCGATGGACTTCTGCTCGGCCTATCCGCTACGGGAGCGTATTCCGCGGGCGATGGACCTGCTCGAGCAAGTCGAACTCGCCGATCAGGCGCACAAGCTGCCAGCGGCGCTCTCGGGCGGGCAGCAGCAGCGGGCGGCCATCGCCCGCGCGCTCGCGAACGACCCGCCGATCCTGGCCGCCGACGAGCCCACCGGCAATCTCGACTCGAAGACAGCCGAGGCCGTCTTCCATCTCTTCGAGCGGCTGGTGGAGCAGCACAAGACGATCATCATGGTGACGCACGACAACGACCTCGCCTCACGCGTGCGAAGGGCGCTCCACGTGGCCGACGGCGAGATCGTCGAGGAGCGCATCCACCGCGAGCGACACACGGGCTGATCCGATGCGCCCTGTCGCTCCCCGCTACCGCAAGGCGTTCCGCGATCTGACCTCGCACTGGTTCCGCACGATGCTCGTGGTCCTCTCGATCGCGATCGGCATCTTCGCGGTAGGGGTGATGCTCGGCGGACGCGAGATCCTGATGCGCGAGTTCAACGCGGATCACGCCTCGTCGGTGCCACCGAACGTCACCTACCGGACGATGGACTTCGATTCTGAGACGCTGGAGCGCGCCGCCGGGCAGCCGGGTGTCGAGGCAGCGCAGGCACGGCGGAGCGCATCGCTGCGCTACGTCCTCGAGGGTACGGAGGAGGAGCGGTCCATCACGCTCGAGGCCTTCGACGACTTCGATCGGATGGAGGTCGGCAAGGTCGTGCCGCTCGACGGCGCGCCGTGGCCGCCGGGCGACGGCGAGATCGTGCTCGAGGGCTCGGCGAGGATCGTGGACGACTACGCGGTGGGCGACATGCTGGAGGCCAAGACCGCCGACGGCTCGACGGTGGAGCTCGAGGTCGTCGGCTTCGCACACGACATCAACGCCATGCCTGCCAAGTTCGTCGGCCATGAGACCGGCTACGTGGCGTTCGGCACCATGGAGGAACTGGGCGAGCCGAATGCGTTCAACCAGTTGTCACTCGCGTTCACCGGCAAGGACCTCACGTGGTCCGAGGCATCGCGCCGGGCCGTCGCCATACGCGAGAAGCTCTTCGAGGGCGAGAACCTGGCCGTGTTCTACACGGACGTGCCCGAGCCTGGCAGCCACTTCCTCGGGGACATCTTCAACGCGCTGTCGCTGCTGCTGCTCGCGCTCGGCGGCCTCGCGCTCGGGCTCTCGGCGTTTCTCGTGGTGAACACGGTCTCGGCGCTGATGGCGCAGCAGGTCCGGCAGGTGGGGATCATGAAGGCCGTTGGCGGCAGTGCCGGCCAGCTCGAGCGGCTGTATGCGGTGATCGTGACGATGTATGGCCTGATCGCCTGCGCGGTGGGCCTGCCGCTCACGGCGGCCGGCACGCGCTGGTTCAGCGACTATGCCGCGGGCATGCTCAACTTTCGCGTGACGAGCTACGCGCCTCCGGCCTGGGTGGTGCTCGTTGAGATCGCGGTGGGGATGCTCGTACCGCTGCTGGCCGCTTCCGGGCCGGTCCGCAGGGGTGTGCGGATGAGCGTCGTGCGTGCGCTCAACGGTACGGGGATGAGCACGACCCATTTCGGGCACGGGCTCGTCGACCGCGTGCTGGGGATGATCCGCGGTCTGCCGCGTCCGGTGGCGCTCTCGCTCAGGAACACCTTCTTGCGCAAGAGACGCCTTGCGCTCACGCTCTCCACGCTCGTGCTCGCGTCGGCGGTCGTGATGGCCGTCTGGACGGTGCGCACCTCGATCGAGCAGACGATCGACGATCTCGAGACCTGGTGGAACTTCGACGTGCAGCTCACGCTGGCCATGCCACAGCCCGCCGAAGACGTGGTCGCCGAGGCCGAGTCGGTGCCCGGTGTGGCGGCCGCCGAGGCCTGGCCCATGCTTTCGGCCGCACTCGTGCGCGACGACGGTTCGGAGAATGAGTCGTTCACCGCCGTAGGCCTCGATCCGGAGACGGACTTCGTGCGGCCCAACGTCGTGGAGGGCCGTTGGCTCGAGCCCGGTGACACCAACGTGGTCGTCATCAACACCGACGCGCAGAACGCAGAGCCGACGCTCGACGTGGGCGAGAACGTCATGCTCGGCATCGCCGGCACCGAGCAGCAGTGGCGCGTGGTCGGCGTGATCAAGGGCCAGCTCGGCGGGCCTGCGCTGTACTGTAGCGAGGACCGTCTGTCCGAGGTTACCGGCGGCCTCGGCGTCACGCGCGTGCTCGTGCGGGGGGACGGCGCCGACGAGCTTCTTGCCTCGGTGGAAGGCGCGCTGGACGACGCGGGCTACCAGGTGACGTCGGCCACGACGCGGGTCGAGCTGGCGGATCAACTGCGCGAGTGGCTTGGCATCCTGGTGGCGTTCCTCATGCTGATGGCCGCGTTGCTGGCCGCCGTGGGCGTGATAGGGCTCACGGGCACCATGTCGATCAACGTCCTCGAATCCACGCGCGAGATCGGCGTCATGCGCGCCACGGGAGCGCAGCACAAGGCCATCTACCAGATCTACGTGGCGGAGGGCGTGACCGTGGGAGTGATAGCGTGGTTCCTGGGCGCGCTTCTCACGTATCCCATCAGCTACGGGCTGGTGCTCGGCCTCGAGACGGCCATCGGGATCCCGCTTACCTACACCTTCTCGTGGTGGGGGCTGGCGGGGTGGCTCGGGCTGATGCTGCTCATCTCGGCGTTCGCCAGCATCGCCCCGGCGTTCCGCGCCTCACAGGTGAGCGTGCGAGACGCGATCTCGTACGAGTAACATCCCCGGGCGCCGAATGTCCGAAGTTCCTAGTACTTAGCGCCACTGACCGGTGGCCGTTCCACCCCTCCCGGGCGGCTACCCCATGTTCCCCGCAGGTGTGTCGCATCGCCCTATGCCTCGCCACGCCGTGCTTGCCGTTACTTGAGGCAAGTGCTGACAGTAGCGAGGAGTACCAGCGGTGGATACCTTGGCTTGGATCGTGTGGGGGTTTGGGGCCGTGATGCGCAGGCGTCTCGCACGCGTCCTGGCAGCGGTGGCTCTTGTCACTCTCTTCAGCGGAACCGCGGCTGCGGGCGCGCCTGCGCCCACGGAGCCGGTCCCCCAGAACACCGGACAGGTCGTGGTGAGCGTCACTGTGCTGCCCAAACTCGAGAGCACGTTCACCGCGGACGGCGTGGTCGTGCGCTCGAACATCCCGTGGGTCGTGACAGCCGAGACCGCCGCCGGCGAGCACATCGTGATCACGGGCGAGCCAACGGCGGGCGAGCATGTCGCGCTGCCCGACGCTGCGGGCCCGATCGAGGTCTGCGCGCGGTGAGCCCGATGGTTGCGAGCGCCACACACCTCTCCTCGGCGGTCAGGCTGGTCGTCACGCTCATCGACGAGCGTCAGCCGGGATACGCGCAGCACGCCAACAGCGTGGCGCGCCTGGCGCGGATGGTCGGCCTCCAGTTCGATCTCGGCGGCCGTGCGCTCGAGAGCCTGCGGCTTGCTGCGTTGCTCCATGACGCGGGTGCACTCCGGCTGCCCTTCGGCCACGTGGGATCCCGATGGCGGCTCCTGGCCGAGGAGCGCCGTGTCTGGGAGGCCCACCCGGCCGCTGGAGCGATGCTGGCGCGGACGCTCGATCTGTCGCCCGAGGTCGAGCGCGCGGTGCTCGGTCATCACGAGCGGTGGGACGGCTCGGGCTACCCGTACGCGCTCTCGGGCACGCAGATACCGCTCATGGCCCGCATCCTCGGCGTGTGCGACAACTACGACGAGGCGCGCTCGGGGTACCTCGAGTTGGACTCGCAGCGGCTCACCGAGGCCGAAGCGCTCGCGCGTCTGCGCAGCGACGAACTGCGGCGCTTCGATCAGGACGTAGTGCTCGGGCTCGGCGACGCGCTCGGTCAGGAGCGCGAGATCAGCGCGCTGACCGGCGTGCTCGGCTAGGGCGTGGCCAGGCCGCGGCGTATGGCTTCACTGACGGCCTGCGAACGTGACTCCACGCCCAGCTTCGAGTAGAGCGCGTGCAGGTGGTTCTTCACGGTGCTCTCCGAGACGTGCAGCGCCTGCGCGATCTCGCGGTTCGAGTTGCCCGCAACCAGGAGTTCGAGCACGTCATGCTCGCGCCCGGTCGGCGTCGTATCGTGGGCAGGCCCCGGTCCGGTCGAGCGCGCCAGCCGGCGCATGCGCGAGAGCACCCCGGCGGAGAGCCTGGGGTCGAGCGCGGCCTCGCCGGCGGCGACGGTTGCGACCACGCGCCGGACGTCCTCGGCGCTCTGGCCGGAAAGCGAGAGATAGCCGAGCGCGCCCGCCTCGAAGGCGTCGATGATGCCGGGGTCGGCCTCGGGCAACCCGACGATGATCACCTTCGAGTTCTCGAGCGCAGTCACGCACGCCACGGGAGTGGCGGCCCCGCACTCCCCGCAGTGCACCATGTCGACGATCACGATGTCCGGCTCGAGCGTGGCGGCCCGCGCCACCCCTTCCTTCCAGTCCGCCGAGCGTCCCACGACCTCGATCTCAGGGCTCGCGGCCAGGATGGCGCTCAGTCCCTCGAGGCACATCGTCTTTCGGCCGATCAGCAGAACACGGGTTGCGGACATGTGTGCCTACCCTTTCATTCGTAGCGATCGCGGCACCTCACGCAGGTCGTTGGCCGAGGGCGCGAGCATGGTTCCGGCCACCTGCGCCACGCCGAGCGTCTCCAGCGCGGCCAGTGCCGAGGAGTTCTCGACATCGGTGACGGTCACGACGACGCCCGCCTCGCGCCACTGCTTGAGCAGCTGATGCGCGTCCGGCCGCGGCTGACCGGCCTCATCGAGAACGGCGGACTCCGGCACCTCCAGCTCGTCAACGCCGAGCATCGATGTGCCACCCGGCCCGAGCAACGACAGGTCGGTGCATGAGAGCACCAGTCGGATGGCGGAGTGTTGCGCCTCTTTCAGCCAGCCGGCGGGCGGGCGGATGTCGCCGGTGTCGCACAGGGAGATCTCGAACAGGAGCTGAGCGGGGTCGACTGCGAGCCGGCTCGCTGCCAGTTCCGCTCTCTCGAAGATGGTCGGATCGAGGATATTGGCGAGCGAGAGCTGCATCGAGCACGGTACATCGGCAGCGCGCGCGTGCTCGAGCGTCAGTTCCACGATCCGCATGTTCACACGTCGCGCCACTCCGTGCTTCGCCGCGCCGAGGGCGAGTTCGTCTCCCGCGATCAGTCGCTCCTCGACGGCGTACGCGTAGCGGACCGCGCAGCGGGCCAGACGCCCGTCGGAAAGCGAGTAGACCGGGGTGAAGCTCATCGTCGGCGGCCCCGCGAGCGCTTCGAGCAGGCGCCGCTCACTGTCACTCCCGGCGTCGGCGGCAGGCGCGGTCCGGGCCGCCTCCTTCGACGGCCGGACCTCGGGGATCACGTTGATCGCGACGTTCACGCCGAGTCGCATCTCGGGAGCCGCCGGCACGAGCGAGGACCGGGCTATCGCTGTACACAGGCCGTCCGAGAGATCGCTCGCCTCATCCCAGCCGAGCCCCTCGGCGAGCACCACGAACTCGGTTGCGCACAGCCGCGCCACAAGATCTCCCGGGCGCACTGCATCGGTGATGGCGCGCGCGAGGTTCGCCACGGTGGCGTCGCCCACGTCGAAACCGTATCGTTCGTTCACGCCCTTGAGGCCGTCGCTTTCCACGAACAGCAGCGCGCAGTTCGCGCCCTTGCCCACGTTGCGCAGGATCTCATCGAAGCGGCGGTCGAAGACGTGGCGGGTGGGAAGATCGGTGAGGGAATCGTACTCGGCCGCGTGGAGCAGGAGCTCCTTCTGCTGCTCCTGCCGTGTCACGTCGATCGCCGCGACCACGAAACCCAGTCGGGCCCCGTCGGGACTCTCGTACGGTCGGGCAGACACCTCGAACACGCAGTAGGCGCCGTCATGCCGGCGCAGGCGCAGCGAGGTCTGCACGGGGCGCGGGTCTCCCACGAGCGAGTCGATCACGGCAGCAACTGTCTGAGCGTCCTCGGGATGCACGGCGGCAAGCATCGCAGACGGATCGGGTTGGCCGAGGAAGGTCCGCGCGGTCTGGTTCGAGAAGTCCGGCCTGCCATTCTCGTCCAGCGTAAGAACGTGGACCGGAAGGTGGTCGAGCAGCGCGTGGTAGGAGTCGCGCAGCGCGCGCGATTCATCGAGTGCCGCCACCTTCTGGTCGAGCTTGTGCTCGATGCGGCCGCCGTACCGATCGAGGATCGAGACGAGCCGAGCCTCGGCGAGCGCCATGCGTCCCTCCGAGGTGTGGCTGCGCAGAACCTCGTCGACGGTCCTGATGAGCTCGGCCGGTTCGACCGGCTTCAGCAGGTACGCGTCCGCGCCCATGGCCGAGGCGAGCTGCAGGTCATCAGGGTGGGTGAAGCTCGCCGTGTGGAATATGAAGGGCAACCCAGCGAGTTCGGGGTCTCGCTTCATCTCCAGGCACAGGCGAAAGCCGTCCATCACCGGCATCAGGCCGTCGGAGATCACCAGATCGAACGGCTCCGTCTGCGCGCGCGTGAGGGCCTCGGCGCCGTCCGCGGCCTCGATGACCTCGTGGCCGGCGTGCGTGAGCACCGAACGGAGGATGTGCCGTGCCTCCGCCGAGTCGTCCACAACGAGGATGCGCGGCATCGTAGGACTCCTCTCGGGTTCGGCATTCAGGCTACCCAGAGTTCCTACCCCGTCAGCGTGTATACGGTTCGTCGCATAGCTGGTGTTTTCGGACGCAACGTTGGGCATCATCACCTAGGGCGCGTGCTAGGCTGATATGTGACGCTTGATCGGCGTGAGGCGCCGGGAGAGAGACGACGCATGGTTCTCACGCTTATCCAGAATGTCGCACTTGTGGTGATGCTGGCCACGGTGCAGCGCTATCTTGCCCGGATGCTCAATGCGTATCCCCGACTCGCGCAGGTGGCCTCGGGCATCCTGTACGGCGCGGTAGCGATCGTCGGCATGCTGACGCCCTTCAACTTCGCGCCGGGCATCTTCTACGACGGCCGCTCGATCATCCTCAGCCTAGCTGGCCTGTTCGGCGGCGCCCCGGTGGCGCTCATCGCCACCGTGATGACCGCCGGGTACCGCGTCCTGCTCGGCGGGGTCGGCGTGCCCGCGGGCGTGGCGACCATCGTGTTCTCGGCCGTTACCGGCGTGGGCCTGCGCCATCTGATGCGCGGTCGCATCACCGAGCTCCGCGGTCTTCACCTGCTTGCGTTCGGAGTCACCGTGCACGCCCTCATGCTTGCCGCGCAGTACCTCTTGCTCCCCGAGGGGATGGGCCTGCAGGTGATCCGGGACCTGGGGCCGTATGTGATCACCATCTTCTCCGTGGCCACCGCGATCGCCGCACGCATGATGATCGAGCAGCTCGAGCGCGAGCAGGCGCGCCTCGAATTGCTGGAGGAGGCCGAGCGCTTGCGCCTGGCGATGTCGGCTGCCGATGAGGGCACGTGGGACTACGATCTCGCCGGGGGCGAAGTACGCGTGTCCGCCGAGGCGGCGGTGCTGATGGGGTACGGCGCACAGCCGCTCATCGTCACCGCCGACGAGTGGATCGATCGCATTCACCCCGACGATCGCCCTACCGTGCTCGAGCAGCGTGACGCGACGTTGCGTCAGGGCTCGGACGAGTACCAGTCATACCATCGAATCCGGCTGTCGGATGAGACCTATCGCTGGTTCCACGCGCTCGGCACGGTCGTGGCGCGCGACGCCGAGGGCCGACCCACGCACATGCTCGGCATCATCGTTGACATCACGCAGACTCAGGCGGCTGCCGAATCACTCGAGCGGCGTGCTATCGAAGCCGAACTGCTCGCCACGGCGAGTGCGCGCCTGCAGCGGTGCCACGACAGCGATTCGGTGTTCGGGGTCGTCCACGACTTCTTCTCGGCGCTGTTCCCGCACGACATCGTGATCGTCAACGAGGTGCAGGCGGGCGGCGACCACCTCGTCACGCGCGAGGTACTCGGCGTGGGAGCGGCGCTCTTCCACAAAGCCGAATCCATGATGGGTTGGGCGATCGCCCAGCACCGGTACCCGGTGACGCCCAGGCATCGTGGGATCCTCGAGGCCGGCCGCATGGAGCGCATCGAAGGTGGACTTGCCGAGCTTTCCGAAGGCAAGCTCTCCGCCACCGTGAGCCACTCGATCGAGCAGCTGCTCGGCGTGCGCGAGGTCTGGAGCATCGGCGTGGCGGACGCGGGGCTCGCCTACGCGGGTATCCACGTGTTCCTCCGCGAGGAGCGGCCGGAGATGCCCGCCGGCGTGGTGGAGGCCTTCGCGAACCTCTGCTTCGTGACGCTCGCCGGGTTCGAGGCGCAGGCGGGGCTGGCCGAGAGCGAGGAGCGCTTCCGAACACTCATCGAGCAGACCGACCAGGGCATCTTGGTGGGGCATCCGGACGGCAGGATCCTCGCATACAACCTGGCGATGGAGCACATCAGCGGCTACACGTGCGAGGAGGTCGAGCGCGAGGGCTGGTTCAACCTGGCGTTTCCCACCCGGGAGCGGCGGACCGAAGCGATGCGGCTCACCCAGGAGGCGCTCGAGGCTGGCCTGCCCTATGTGGAGCTGGAGATCATCCGGAAAGATGGCAGCACGCGGTGGCTTTCGAAGGCCGCCACGCCTGTGAGCCTCGGCGGTGAGGTCTTCGACCTGTCCATCTTCACCGACGTGACGCCGCGCAAAGAGGCCGAGCAGGCGCTCCGGGAGAGCGAGGAACGCTTCCGGACGCTCGTCGACACGGCGCCCGAGGCGATCTTCGTGCAGACCGGCTACCGCTTCGCCTACGTGAACAAGGCTGCGTGCCGGCTCTACGGCGCTTCGGGGGCCGCGGACCTCCTGGGCACTCCCGTGCTGGACCGCTCCCGTGCTGACTTCCACGAGGTGGTCCATGAGCGGATCAGGGGTCTCGCTGAGGAGCCCCAGTCCCAGTCTGCGGTGGAGGTGGTGCACCTCAGGCTCGATGGCTCGGAGGTCCCGGTCGAGGTCAGCGCGGCTCCCATCACCTACGAGGATCTGCCCGGGGCGGTCGTCTTCGTGCGTGATATCACCGAGGCGAAGCAGGCGGCCGCCGAGCTCAAGCGGCACCGCGAACACCTTGAGGAGCTCGTGGCCGAACGCACGCAGGAGCTGAAGACGGCCAACGAGGAGCTCGAGCGTGCCACCCAGGCCAAGAGCGCGTTCCTCGCGCGGATGAGCCACGAGCTGCGCACGCCGCTGAACTCGATCATCGGCTTCTCATCGCTGCTTGTGCAGGGGATGGCGGGCCCGCTCACCGACGAGCAGCAAGCGCAGATCGGGACGATCAACTCGGCGGGGCATCATCTGCTTTCGATCATCGGCGATCTGCTCGACCAGTCGCGCATCGAGGCCGACAGGGTGGTGGTCGACACCGGCGAGTTCGCAGCCGGGGAGCTGCTCGGCGAGGTGGCGGCCATCCTCAAGCCACTCGCCCACCGGAGTGGCCTTCACTTGCAGGTGCGCATGCCGGAACGTCCTGTCGTCATGGTCTCCGATCGCGTGAAGGTGAAGCAGATCCTGCTCAACCTCGGCGGGAACGCCATCAAGTTCACCGTCGAGGGCACCATCGAATTCGGTCTTGCCACCGGCGACAACTCGGTGGCGTTCACCGTCCGCGACACGGGTCGGGGGATCAGGCCTGAGCTGGCCGGGCGCATCTTCGAGGCGTTCACGCAGGGTGACATCCCGTCCGACGAACTCCCGGCCGGGACTGGTCTGGGCCTGAGCATCTCGCGCGAGTTCGCGCGCCTGCTCGGTGGTGACATCACGGTCGAAAGCGAGCTCGGTGCGGGCTCGACGTTCACACTCACGCTGCCCCGCACCCGCGCGTAAGCGGTAAGGTGTTCTCGTGCGATACGCACTTCACGAGGCAGACCGCTCACCGCTCGCCCCTTGGCTCTCATCAGTCGTCCGATACGAGGGAAGCTATGGCATTCGTGCGCTTTGAGGACGTGCGCAAGGTCTACCACGTCGGCGAGGTGGATATCCACGCCGCCGACGGCGTGACGTTCGACATCGAGCAAGGTGAGCTCGCCGTGATCGTCGGGCCGAGCGGCGCCGGCAAGACGACAGTCCTCAACATGCTCGGCGGGATGGATACCGCCACCTCGGGCACGATCCTGCTCGAGGACGATGAGGTGAGCGCGTACTCGCGCCGGAGGCTCACCGAATACCGCCGCTACGACGTGGGCTTCGTCTTCCAGTTCTACAACCTGGTGCCCAACCTCACGGCGCTCGAGAACGTGGAGCTGGCGGCGCAGATCTGTCGCGATCCGCTCGATCCAGCCAAGACGCTTCGCGAGGTGGGCCTCGGCCATCGCCTGGACAACTTCCCCGCGCAGCTCTCCGGCGGAGAGCAGCAGCGGGTGGCGATCGCGCGGGCACTGGCGAAGAACCCGCGGCTGCTGCTGTGCGACGAGCCCACCGGTGCGCTGGACGACGCCACCGGCAAGCAGATACTCACGCTGCTGCAGGACACCGCACGCGCAAGCGGCCGCACGGTCATCATCATCACCCACAACCATGCGCTCACGGCGATGGCCGACCGGGTGATCCAGATCAGCAGTGGCCGGGTCGTCGACATGCGCACGAACGCCGCGCCCGTCTCGGCCGACACCATCGAGTGGTAGCGGAGGCTCCGTGCGCTTCGCGTTCAACAAGGAGATCGTTCGCTCGATCACCCACTCGTGGACCCGGTTCATCGCCATCTTCGCGATCGTGGCGCTCGGTGCGGGCTTCTACGCGGGCCTGCGCATGTGCGCGCCGGACATGCGCATCACCATCGATCGCTACCTCGACGACACGGCGTTCATGGACGCGCACCTTATCTCAACGCTCGGCTTCTCGGATGCCGATGTAGCGGCGGTCGAAGGCGTCGAGGGCGTGGATGAGGTCATGCCGTCGCACATCGCGGACGCCACGGCGAGCACCCCGGACGCGAGCGTCACCGTGCGGATACACTCGCTCGATATCGAAGCGGCCGCGGCGAGCGATACCTCGGACGGCGAGCGTGCTCTTTCGGCGGACCCGGGCTATCTCAACCGCCCGATCCTCGTAGAGGGCCGGTGGCCGGAGCATTCGGGCGAATGTGTGATCGATCGGACCAGGGTCTCCTCCGGCGGGCCGCGCGTCGGCGACACGCTGCTCCTCACGGCCGGCACGATGCCGCTTGAGGACACGTTCGCGCGTACGGACTTCACGATCGTGGGCGTCGTCGACTCTTCGTACTACCTGCGGTTCACGCGCGGCACCACGACGCTGAACGACGGCAACATCGACCGGTTCATCTACATCCCGGAAACCGACTTCGCCGACCCCGGCACCTACACCGATCTCTTCCTCACGGTCGACGGCGCGGCCGCGCTCTCCAGCTTCTCCTCCAGCTACGACGAGCTCGTGGAGCCCGTGGCGCTCGCGCTCTCGGACCTCGCACCCGAGCGCGCTGCTGCGAGACTCGCCGAGGTGAAGGCCACGGCGGGAGATGAGCTGGACAAGCGACGGGCCGAGTACGACGAGTCCCGTGCCACCGCAGACGCCGAGTTCGCATCCGGAGCCGCCGAACTGGACGCCGCGACTGCGGAGATCGCCTCCTCGGAGTCGCAGCTCACATCCGCGCGCCGACAGTACGACGCCGGCGTGGCCGAGCTCGCAGCGCAGCGCAAAGCCTTCGAGGCGCAGACCTCGGCTGGCCAGGCGCAGATCGACGCCGGACGCGCGCAGCTGATCGAGCAGAAGGCGCAGCTCGATGCGCTGGCGGCCGCACTCCCGCTCCTCCAGCAGCAGGTGCTCGCGGCGCAGGCCGCGGTCACTGACTTGCAGCTCGCCTACGATACGGCGCTTGCCGAGGAGGCGCTCGGCCACGCAACGTCGCCGACCTCCGCCGAGCTGCTCGTCCAGTTGACGGCCGCGCAGTCGCAGCTCGTCGCCGCACAGACCGCGTACGCCACGCAGGCGGCAACCTACGATGCCGGGATGGTCGCACTCGCGGCAGGCGAGCAGGAGTTGAACGCCCGGCAGGCCGAGCTGGATGCGGCCAGCGCCGCCGCCGAGGCGCAGTTCGCCGCAGGGCGCGCGGAACTCGCGGCCGCGAAGCGACGGATCGACGAAGGGTACGCGGAGCTCGCCGAGGGCGCGCAGACGCTTGCCGAGGGTCGGGCCGAGTACGAGCAGCAGAAGGCGGACGCCGAGGCGGAACTCGCCGACGCGCTTGCCCGGCTCGACGACGCACAGGCGGAGATCGACACCCTCGAGCGTCCCGACTGGTACGTGCTGGGCCGGGGCACGAATCTCGGCTACGCGAGCGTGACCGGGGACGCCGAAGGCATCGATGCGATCTCGCTCGTGTTCCCGCTCATCTTCTTCCTCGTGGCGGCACTCGTGTCGCTCACCACCATGACCCGCATGGTGGAAGACGAGCGCACCCTCATCGGGACGTACAAGGCGCTCGGGTACGCTAACGGCCGGATCGCCCTCAAGTACCTGGTGTACGCAGGTATCGCGAGCGTGTTCGGCAGCATCTCGGGCATCCTCATCGGTTCGCAGGTCCTGCCGGACACCGTCTGGAACGCGTACACGACCGTGTACACGGCGCCTTCGGCGGCCACGCCGATCGACGTGCCGCTCGCGCTGCTGGCGGGTCTGACCTCGGTGAGCATCACGCAGATCGCGACGTTTGTCGCGGTCGAGGCTACCTTGCGTCAAGGGCCCGCGACCCTCATGCTGCCGCGCGCGCCGAAGCCCGGCAAGCGCATTCTGCTGGAGCGGATCAAGCCGCTCTGGTCCCGGATGTCGTTCTCCCGGAAGGTCACCGCCCGCAACCTCTTCCGCTACAAGAAGCGACTGCTCATGACGGTGGTCGGCATCGCCGGCTGCACCGCGCTGCTGCTCACGGGCTTCGGGCTCAAGAACTCCATCAACGACATCCTCGACATCCAGTACGGGGAGATCTCGCACTACACGACTGTCGTGGGCTTCGATCCGGGGACGCTCGAGGTCACCGCGACAGTGGGCACCCGCGCCCTCCGGGAGGCGCTCGAGGACCCCGGCGTCTTCACCGGCTACCTCGTCGTGAATGTCGAGGGCATGCGGATCACCAACGCCGCCGATCCGCCGACGGCGGCATCCGCGAGCGACGGCGGCACCGCCGTCCCCCGGGGCTTCGGCAACGAGGAGCCGGCCGAGACGTCGATGTACGGGTTCGTCTGCGTGCCGCGTGAGCCAGCTCGCCTCGGCGACTTCATCGCGCTGCACGAGCGGCGGAACGGCGGCGGGCTTGCGCTCGATGACTCCGGCGCGGTCATCACCGAGAAGATCGCCGACAAGCTCGGGCTCGAGGTCGGCGACGAAGTGCGCATCGAGCGCCTGGACGAGATCGGTAACACGGTCGCCAGCTCGGCCCTGGTCTTCCCGGTCTCGGGCATCACCGAGCACTACGTGTCCCACTACGTCTACGTCACGCCCGCGCTCTACGAGCGCACGGCGGGCGAGTCCCCGGTGTACAACGAGGCGCTCGCGATGGCGGTGACGCGCGATGCCGGGGAACGAGACGAGCTGTCGCAGTCGCTGCTCGGGCTGGAGGGCGTGACCACCGTGCAGTACAACGACGACATCACCGAGTCGTTCGACGAGATGCTCACGAGTCTCGACTCGGTGGTGTTCATCCTCATACTCGCCGCCGGCATGCTCGCGTTCATCGTGTTGTACAACCTCACCAACATCAACGTCACCGAACGTCAGCGCGAGATCGCGACCATCAAGGTGCTCGGCTTCTTCGATTCCGAGGTGAACGCGTACATCTATCGCGAGACCGCTACGCTCGCGCTGCTCGGCTGCGGCGCCGGGTTGCTGCTCGGCATAGGGCTGGAGGCGTTCGTGATCTCCACGGTCGAGATCGACGTCGTGATGTTCGGCCGCACCATCCATGCGATGAGCTACGTGTACTCGGCGGCGCTCACGCTGCTGTTCGCGGTGATCGTGAACCTCGCCATGGCGCCGAGGCTGCGCCGGATCGACATGGTGGAGTCGCTCAAGTCGGTGGAGTGAGTCTCGCGGTCGCGTGGGGCCGAGTCGGTGCGGAGCCGGTTCACTTCCGCCTTACTTCGGCTGAACGCGCTCCTAACCCGGGTTTTGCAGCGGTTCAACCACATGACGTGCGCGTGCGACCACAATGACCACGGACACTCGTCCGAGGGGGGTGGTAGCGGAACACGACAGCGCGCGGGACCTTCACCCGACTGGACTGACACGACGACGGCCCTTGCGCCGTCCCAACTCAAGGGGCATTCGAAATGAATCTCGCACGTACGATGCAGCGCGCGTCCGCGGCGCTCGTTGTTGTCGCGCTTACCGCTTCGGTCGCTACGCCGGCCGTCGCGAAGCCGGTGGGCGGCGGCGGCGAGCCACGGGGCTCAAAGGTCAAGAACATCATCGTGATGATCTCCGACGGCATGGGCTACAACCAGATGCTCGCCGGTGACTACTACCTCTACGGCCAGGCCGGACGGAGCTTCACGGGCATGCCGTTCAAGTCCGCCATGAGCACGTACGCACTCGGCGACTCATACGATCCCGCCGCCGCCTGGGCCTCGTTCGACTACGTCAAGCAGAACCCGACCGACTCTTCGGCGGCCGCCACCGCCATGTCGACGGGCATGAAGACCTACAACGGCGCTATCGGCGTTGATGTGGACGGCCAGCCGATCGAGCACATGATGCAGGCCGCCGAGGCCGAGGGCAGGGCCACGGGCGTGGTCACCAGCGTCGAGTTCTCGCACGCGACCCCCGCTGGCTTCGTCGCGCACAACGTGAGCCGCAACAACTACGTGGCGATCGCCGATGAGATGGTCCGCAGCTCGGCAACCGACGTGATCATGGGCGCGGGAAGCCCGTGGTACTACGACAGCGGCGCTGCGCGATCAGCCGCAAGCTACAAGTACATCGGTCTGGACGCGTGGAACGCGCTCGCGACCGGCACGCCGTGTGCGGACGCTGACGGCGACGGCACGGGTGACGCATGGACCCTCGTCCAGTCGCGCGACGAGTTCCTCGCGCTTGCCGAGGGCGAGACGCCGGAGCGCGTTTGCGGCGTGCCGCAGGTCTACACCACGCTTCAGCAGGCTCGTCCGGGCGACGGCTCCGCACCTGCCTACGCCGTGCCCTTCACACCCGGTGTTCCCACGCTCACCGAGATGACAGAGGGCGCGCTCAACGTGCTCGATAGCGATGAGGATGGATTCGTACTCATGATCGAGGGTGGCGCAGTGGACTGGGCCGGCCATGCCAACCAGACCGGGCGTCTGATCGAGGAGCAGGCCGACTTCGTGGCCGCCTACCAGGCTGTTAACGCCTGGGTCGAAGAGAACTCCAACTGGGGCGAGACGCTGCTGATCGTGACCGGCGACCACGAGACCGGTTACCTGACCGGCCCCGGTTCGGGTCAGTTCGCCTCCGGTCCGGTGTGGACGCCCGTCGGGAATCTGGGCGTCGCCACGATGCCGGCAGTGCAGTGGAACTCCGGCGATCACACGAACTCCCTCATTCCGTTCTTCGCCAAGGGTTCCGCAGCGCGTCAGTTCAAGGTGGAGTCCGACGAGATCGATCCGGTTCGCGGACGCTACATCGACAACACCGAGATCGCCAAGGTCTGCTTCGGGCTGATCGAGCAGTAGCGGATGATCCACCGGCCGGCCGGACTCCTGAGCAATCCGGCCGGCTACA
Organism: Coriobacteriia bacterium; assembly: GCA_049658145.1. Taxonomy (GTDB): domain Bacteria; phylum Actinomycetota; class Coriobacteriia; order Anaerosomatales; family Anaerosomataceae; genus UBA6100. The sequence goes on along the minus strand of JBASOJ010000045.1, from coordinate 5,335 downwards.
CTTCCAGGTGCGGGTCCGGCCCCTGCGGGGCGGGGCCCGCACCGCGGAGCCAAGGCAGCAAGCGTCGTGATGAATCGAGGGGAAGCTGTCTATGAACTTGTATATGCTGCGGCATGGGCCCGCGCTCAGCCGCGAGGAATGGAGTGGTCCGGACGACCTGAGGCCGCTTTCGGCGGATGGGATCAGGGCGGTCGCGGACGTCGCGGCTCGCGTCGAAGCACTGGGCATCGGCACCGAGGTCGTGCTGACCAGCCCCTACGAGCGCGCGCTTCGTACCGCGACGATGATGTGCGAAGCCCTGGGCGACGGGCTGCAGCCCGTTCCTGACAGGCGTCTTGAGCCGCTTGCCTTCAACGCTACCGCGCTCGCGGAGATGCTGGGGCCGTACATCGACGCGACGGCTGTGATGCTGGTCGGGCATGAACCGTCGATGTCGGTGGTGCTCTCGCAGATCGTGGGCGGCGGGCAGTTCGTCCTGCGCAAGGCGGGGCTTGCGCGCGTGAAGCTGGACCCGGGGTCGCTTCGGCGCGGCGAGCTTGAGTGGCTGGCGCCCCCACGGCTCTGGGGTTAGCGCGCTCCCGCACGCCCGGCTGCTGCGTCGCGTCCGCGGCAGGGGGACCCGATATGACGACGAGTGCACATCCTGGCGATGCGATCCGCGCTCAGCTTGTGGAACTCGGGCTCGCCGGCACGGGCGCGGTACACTGCAACCTCCCGCTGGCGGAACTCATCGCTCGCTCGCTTGCGCGCGCCGAAGGCATCCTGGCCGCCGAGGCAACCGGCCTCGTCTGCCGGGGCGACATCAACATCCCCTGCAAGCCCGCCCTGTTCGACCGTCTCCTCGACAAGGCGCGCGGCTATCTGCACGATCGCGACCTCTACGTCTTCGACGGCTTCGCCGGCGCTGAGCGCACGTACCGGTTGCCCATCCGCGTGGTGGCCGACGCTGCATGGCACCTACTGTTCGCCAACACGCTGTTCGTGCGCCCCACGCACCGCCGAGGTGCTCGACCCGCGGTCGACGTGGGCCGGTGGCGTTGCATACGACGAGACGGCGCGAAAGCTCGCGGGGATGTTCGCCGATAACTTCAAGCAGTACGCGCAGGATGTATCCGCCGACGTGCTGGCGGCGGGACCGGACGCGGGGTGACGGCATGGCGGGGACCGAGTACGCACACGAACTGGGACATATGCTCGAGGTATCGGCCTCAGCCGAGGAGCGCCTGACGCTCTGCCGCCTGCTCGCGGCCACGGCCTCACCCGACGCGACCGGCTACTTGCTGGACGCGCTCGCCGAAGAGAGCGATGAGAACGTCATCGCCGCCATCAAAGAAGCCCTCGAGGCGCTCGATCGCCGGCTCTGCGAGTAGCCGGGTCACCACGCCGGCCGTGTCACTTACGCACCGGCATCGACCAGGCGCTGGAGCGGATCGAAGAGGTGTCCGTCGGTCCACTCGCGCTCCACGAAGTACGCCAACAGTGCGCCTCCGGCGATGTCGATCGAGTAGTGGCTGCGCGAGAGCAGAAGCCCCAGGACAACGATGGCAGCGAGGACGCACTCGGCCCTGCGGACAGCGGGAGCCGTCTTCGCATCGGTGAAGCGCGCGAGCAAGAACACCGCCGCCGTGTGCCCCGACGGGAACATGCCGTACTGGAAGAGGGGAAACGCCGCCGGTGCGCCGTTGTTCGCGTTCGCGAACGGGGTGAGCACGAGAAGCGCCGCTCTCAGCAGGTACATGATCGCGATCATCGCGATGAAAGCCGGGATCTGCGAGCGCGCATGGCCGAACGCGTAGAACGCGAATAGGAGGAAGGCCACCGTGATCGCCGCGCTGGTGACGTAGCGAGCTTCGGGTACGTGCGGCAGCACGCCGAGCAGCAGGTCCGGCAGCAACGGCCTGTCGGGGAATCGCGCCACGATGAAGCGGCTTGCCGCCTCGGTGGCGACACCTCCCGCTAGAAGCAGCATGATGGCGACCACGTATCGGCGCGTCACCCGGGTATCACACCCATACGCTTCCCGATGAGCGTGAACGCGTCCACGGCGCGGTCGAGCCGCTCGTCGGTGTGCGCGGCCGAGACCTGCACGCGGATGCGCGCCCGGGGGGATGTCGAAGCCTGCCGAGGTCATCCGCGCTCGGAACGTTCGCGTGCTCGCTTCGAGGCGATCGCGGAGCTCGGTGGTCTCCGAGAGGAGCCCGAGCACCGCCACCGTGGTGGCCGCCACCACCGGGGCCAGCGTGTTGGACAACGGGTGGGGGCGGCTCTTCTGCAAGCGAGACCCCCGGCCGGGGGCCGGGCTTGACGATAGCCCGCATCGTGTGGTGCGGCATCACAGCTACTCGGGGGTGGCCTGTGCGGCGCCCTCGGCCTTGAACTTGTTCGCGAGACTCTCGGCGAGGGACACGAACTCGCTCGGCATCATCACGATCGTAGTGGTGTTCTGCTCGGCGCCCACCTCGGTGATCATCTGCATGCGACGCAGCTCGAGCGAGAGTGGGTTAGCGGCCATGAGTGCCGAGGCCTCGGTGAGCTTCTTGGATGCTTCGAACTCTGCGTCTGCCTTGATGAGCCGGGCGCGCTTCTCGCGCATGGCCTGCGCCTCCTGCGCCATCGCTCGCTGCATGCCCTCGGGCAACTCGACGTCCTTCATCTCCACCATCTCGACCTTGATGCCCCACGGGTCGGTGGCCCTGTCCACGACGTCCTGCAGGATCCTCGAGATCTCGTCGCGCTCGCGCAGGATCTCGTCAAGATCGTGCTGGCCGATGATGTTGCGCATGCTCGTGAGCGCGATCTGATAGGTGGCCGCATAGTAGTTGGCGACGTTCACGACCGACGCGACCGGGTCCATGATCTTGAACCACAGCACCGCGTTGACCTTGATGGTGACCGAGTCCTTGGTGATGGTCTCCTGGCGCTCGACATCCACCGTGTTGGTGCGCAGATCCACCTTACGCTGCTGCTCGATGCCGAGCGGTATCAGCCAGTACAGGCCGGGCCCCCTCAGGCCCTTGAGTCGCCCAAGCCGGAACACGACCGCCCGCTCGTACTCATTGGCGATTCGCAAGCCGGACAGCAGGATGCCGATGATGGCGAGCACGATTGGAAACGCGATTTCCCAGAACACGAAAACTCCTCTCGAAAGCGCCGGACCTTATGCCCGACGCATGTTCACACTCGATGGCACAGGCGGGTTACGCGATGCCTTCTGCATCGACGGATGCGGTGCCGCCGCCGGGCATCAGTGCGGCCCCCGCGGTCCAGGCCTCGATGTGCATGGTGCCATCGGGAAGGATCTCGGTCTTGATGAACTGCGGGGACGTCAGCGCGCCTGTGCCCTTGCGCCAGACCATCTCGCCGCGTTCGTCGCGGTACTCCAAGCCCTCGCTGGTCAGGTACTCGGTGATGATGCGCTGTGCCTCATCGGCCGGGCGTCCCGTGTTGAGCGTGTTCATGTCCATGTACGTCGACATCGTATCCCCCCTCGGTATGGACCCGTCTAGACGATACCCGAACGGGCGTCTGCGGAACTGCGATGAGGCGCACCCGTAGGAGCACGCCGGTCGCATCGCGAGCGCGCCCAGACGGGCACATGCCGGATTTGGCGGACCGGTGCTCGTGAGAGAGCACGGCATCCGTGAACGAGGGGGAGATGCGGTATGGCAACCTACATCATGCTGTCGCGCCTGACCGATCAGGGGGCGCGGACCGTGAAGGAGCACCCGGGGCACATCCTCGAAGTGAACCACGAGCTTGCAGCCATGGGTGTGAAGGTCGTCCAGCAGTTCGCCACGCTCGGGCGCGTCGACTTCGTGAACGTCGTCGAGGCTCCGGACACCGAGACCGTGACACATGCTTCCCTCGAGCTGGGAGCGCGTGGCTCGATCCGGATAGAGACGCTCCCGGCCATGCCGGTCGCCGACCTCATCGGGATGCTCAAGGACTAGTATGCCCGCGCCGTTCCGGCCACGGCGCCGATGGGTACCAACCGAGCAACACGAACTGCACGATCGCGCGTATACCCCGGCGGTGGAGGTGGTCTGGCTTGCGGCAACGACAGCGCTTCTGGTGCACGATCGCCGTGCTCCTGCTGGTGTGGCTCGCAACCGCTGCAGTGGCGCTCGCGGCGCCGCCGCTCAAACTCGACGCGGGTCTTCTCACCGACGACGCGCGTGTGCTCGGCGATTCTGCCGACAGCGTTGAACAGGCGCTCGAGCAACTCGAGAGCGACCATGGTGTCCAGCTCTTCGTCGTCTTCGTCGAGACGTTCGACTCCTACAGCGCCCAGGACTGGGCGAACGAGACCGCAGAGATCAATGGACTGGGTCTGAACGACGTCCTGCTCGCCGTGGCGGTTGTGGACCGTGAGTACGCATGGTCGGTCGCCGGGAACTTCCCGCTGAGCGACAGCGCGCTCGACGAGGTGGCTGCCGACGACATCGAGCCGGCTCTCAGCGACGACGACTGGGCCGGCGCGGCGATCGCCGCGGCCGAGGGGTACGCGGACGCGCTCGATGCGCAGGCCGCCGACGATGGCGTGGTGACGACCACCACCGATGGCGACAGTGGCGGCGGTTCGCTGTGGTGCTGTCTGCTGCCAGGTGTTCTGGCGGCAGGGCTCGCTGCAGCTGCCGCGTTCTTCTTCAAGCGCAAGAAGGGCGGCAAGGGCGCTCGCGCGGGTGGCGCGCAGGGCGATCCCAGCACCAAGGAGCTCGAGACCACCGCCGGCAAGCTGCTCGTGGACGTTGATGAGGCGCTCCGGGCCTCCGAGCAAGAGCTCGGCTTCGCCGAGGCCGAATTCGGCGGTGCCGCGATCAAGGAGTATCGCGCGGCGTTCGAGGAGTCCAAGAAGGAAGTCACCGAGGCGTTTCGCATCCAGCAGCAGGTGTTCGACTCCGAGCCCGAAGACGAGGCAACGCGTCGCGGCATGCTGCAGAAGATCATCGCGCTCGCGGGCGCAGCCGATGCCCAGCTCGACGCGAAGGCCGACGACTTCTCGCAGCTGCGCGATCTGGCGGGACGTGCCGATGAGGTCATCGCCGCGGTCGGCGACCGGCTCGCCAAGGTCGAGGCCGGGCTGCGCGAGGCGAAAGACAAGCTCGCGCAGCTCAAGACCCGGTACCTGGAGAGCGCGCTTGGCGATGTGGCCGACGATGACACCGAGGCCGCGGCGCTCGTGGACGCGGCCCGCAAGGCGGCGGGCGAGGGCACCGATGCGAGCGCAAAGGGCGACCGGAACGCCGCGGCGCTTGCGGCCCGCTCGGCCGAGAACGCCACCGCAACCGCGGAGCAGCTGCTCGCGGCGATCGCGGCAGCCGGCGAGAGCCTGAAG
>JBASOJ010000044.1:0-68600 GCA_049658145.1 Coriobacteriia bacterium | reverse complement strand
AGCGCGCGGAGGTTCCGCGGGTGACCGCGCCGCCGCCGACCCTTCCGCGCTGGCACCCGGGCAGGCGCAGGTGGTGTCGATCGCGCTTCAATACCTCGGCGTGCCATACGTGTGGGGTGGATCAACTCCCAGCGGTTTCGATTGCTCGGGCCTCACGCAGTACTGTTACCGGCAGGTTGGTGTCTCTCTGCCGCGGACCAGTCAGTCGCAGTACCAGGCTGGCCAGCATATCGCCCGCGACCGCCTCGACCTGCTCAGGCCGGGTGACCTCGTCTTCTTCGGCACGAACGGTGATGCCGGCGACGTCCATCACGTGGGGATGTACGTCGGGGACGGCAACTACGTCCATGCGCCCTACACCGGCGCGGTGGTGCGCGTGGATTCACTCAACGCGCGCATCTCGAGCCGGTCCGACTACGTGGGCGGCTCGCGGTTCTGACGCGTCTTTGAGGTGCCGATTCGACCGTGTCGCATGCCCGGCCGTGCATCCGCGCTGTGCTATGATTCTGCGAACTTCGGCATTCTCGGGCTGTCTATCCGCGCGGAGGTGTTCGTGGCTCGTATTCTGATGTCCGGCAACGAGGCGATCGCGCGAGGCGCATGGGAGACCGGGGTGGCGGTCGGGGTAGGGTATCCCGGCACACCTTCCACCGAAGTCCTCGAGAATCTCGTGCGCTACGACGGCGTGCACTGCGAGTGGGCGCCGAACGAGAAGGTGGCGGCCGAGGTCGCGGGCGGCGTGTCGTTCGGCGGACGACGGGCCCTGGTGACGATGAAGCACGTCGGCCTGAACGTGGCCGCCGATCCGCTCTTCACCCAGGCGTACACCGGCGTCACCGGCGGCCTGGTGTATCTCGTGGCCGACGATCCCGGCATGCACAGCTCGCAGAACGAGCAGGATACGCGCAACCTCGCTGCCGCAGCACATGTCCCGGTGTTCGAGCCATCGGACAGCCAGGAAGCGCTGGAGTTCATGCGTGAGGCGTTCGCGGTCTCCGAGCGGTTCGACGTGCCCGTGATCGTGAGGATGACGACGCGCGTCTCTCACGCGAAGTCGTTGGTGGAGGTGGGGGAGCGGACCGAGGTCTCTCCGGTCCCGTACGCCAAGGATCCGCAGAAGTACGTGATGATGCCTGGCATGGCACGCATGCGCCGCATCGACCTTGACTCGAGGCTCGCGGCTCTGTCGGCCTACGCCCACGAGTGCGATGCGAACCGCGTTGAGATGCGCGACCCCTCACTGGGCATCGTTACGTCGGGTATCGCCTATCAGTACGTGCGTGAAGCGCTGCCCGAGGCATCCATCCTCAAGATCGGCTTCGCGCATCCACTCCCCGACGACCTCATCCTCGACTTCAGCTCCAGGGTGGAACGGATAGCCGTCGCCGAGGAGCTCGGGCCGTACTTGAGCCTGAGGCTTCGCGTTCTCGGTATCGAGCAGGTCGATACAGGTCTGTCTGCGATCGGGGAACTCTCCCCGGTCACCGTCGGTCGGGCATTCGGGTCGGACGTCCCCCCTGTCAGGGAGCCGATACCGGACCTTCCGCCGCGGCCGCCTCTCCTGTGCCCGGGATGCCCTCACCGTGGCGTGTTCCACGCCCTCGGTAAGATGCGTGCCGTGGTCACGGGCGACATCGGGTGCTACACACTCGCAGCGCTGGCGCCGCTCAAGGCGATGGACAGCTGCGTATGCATGGGCGCGAGCATCGGGATGGGCCACGGAGCCGCGCTTGCCGGCGTGGACACGGGCCCGGTCGTCGCCGTGATCGGAGACTCCACGTTCGCTCACTCGGGGATGACCGGGCTGCTGCACATGGCGTACAGCGGGAGCACCGGTACCGTCGTGGTCCTCGACAACCGCACGACGGCCATGACGGGGCACCAGGGTAACCCGGTCAACGGCGTGGCCATCGGTGGCGGTGCGGCACCCGCGGTCGATCTGGAGGTGCTCGCACGCGCGCTTGGCGCGGCCTCGGTTCGCACCGTCGATGCGCACGACCTGGCCGCGACGCTGGCAGTCCTGAAGGAGGAGACGGCCGCGGATCATCTGAGCGTGGTCATCGCGAAGGCCCCCTGTGCGCTGATAACCAAAGACCACAAGGACCCGTACGCGGTCGACGAGGAGTCGTGTACAAAGTGCGGCGCGTGCATCCGGCTCGGGTGCCCGGCGATCTCGCGCGACGAGACCGGCCGTGCCGTCATCGACACGTCGCTGTGCGTGGGGTGCGGGCAATGCGTGCAGGTATGCCGGTTCGATGCGATCGTGCAGGTCGGCCCATCGTGCGACCTCGGAGGTGCCTCGTGAGCGTGACGACGGTGGTTCTCGCGGGGGTCGGCGGTCAGGGCACGATCCTGGCGGGCGACGTCCTGGCGAAAGTGGCGGTGGCCGAGGGACACGACGTGAAGCTCTCCGAGGTCCACGGTATGGCGCAAAGAGGCGGCTCGGTGGACACGGTCGTACGCTTCGGCGAGGTCGTCCACTCTCCCGTGGTCGATCCGGGCGTGGCGGATCACCTGATCGCCTTCGAACTCATCGAAGCGGCTCGTTCACTGCGCTACCTGCGTCCGGGCGGACGGCTCGTCGTCAATCGCAGGCTGGTTGCGCCACTGCCCGTGTTGATCGGCGATCTTCAGGCTCCCGAGGACCTGGAGCCTGCGCTCGCTCGGGAAGGCGCCATCTTCCTGGATGCCGAGGCGCTCGCCTGTGAGGCGGGTAGTCCGCGCTCGGCGAACATCGTACTGCTCGGCGCCGCTTCCTACGGCCTGCCCTTCGCGGCGGAGACCTGGAGGCGCGTCATCGAGGAGCGAGTACCCCCGAAGACCGTCGGGGGCAATCTCCGTGCGTTCCAACTGGGGTCGGATGCGTGTGCGGAAGGGGTATGCGAGCCATGAGCGATCGACCGGTCGTCAGGCAGTTGTCGGTGTTCATCGCCAACGAGGCGGGGCGGGTGAGTGAGGTCACCGGACTGCTCGGCGACAACGGCATCAACATCCGCGGGTTCTCGGTTTCCGACACCATCGATTACGGCATCCTGCGTCTCGTGGTGGACAAGCCCGATGAGGCGCTCGCGACGCTCAAGGCTGCCGGGTTCACCGTACGGGAGGACGCCGTCATCTGCATCGACCTTCCCGATCATCCCGGCGGACTGGCCAGCGTGCTCAGGATCGTGGCGGAGGCGGGCGTGAACATCGAGTACGTGTACTCGCTCGTCTCGACGTTCGTCGTCATCAACGTCGCGGATGTGAACAGGGCGCTGCACCTGCTTGCCGACCGGCCGGTACGGCTCGTCTCGCAGGACGACATAGCGGCGGTCGGGTTGTAGGGAGGGGGACTGCATCGCGCGGGAGTGCGTGCGGGCGCACGGGAGGACCAGGGGGAGGTTGATGGCCATGCGTAGGACGACCTGGACCGGGGAGTCCGTCGTGCAGGAGGAGCCGAAGAATCCGTACGTCATCGGGTGTCTTCACGTTCTCCGAGACCAGCCACAACGGTATGAGTGAAGACGACCTGGTGGGCTACCGTGTCGAAGGCGGCACGTGGACCCTGCTGGAGTGACCGGATGACAGAGACGGCTAGAGGCGGGAGAGTGGCATGCGTAAAGGGAGTGTAGTGCGCGTCCTGACGGCTATCGCCGTGCTCGGGGCGCTGGTGACCGGCTGCGATGCGGGCTCTACCGACGAGGTTGGCACGGGTGCCACGGGCGAACCGCTGGTGATCGGAGCTGTGCTGTCCGTCAGTGGCGCGCAGTCCGGGCTCGGGGAGCCGGAGAAGCAGGCCATCGAGATGGAGGTCGCCCGCATCAACCAGGCGGGCGGTATCAACGGGCGTCCACTCGAGGTGATCGTCGAGGATGACGGCAGCGACGTCGACAAGGCCACGGCGGCGACGACCAAGCTGATCGAGCAGGATCGCGTGCTTGCGGTGATCGGGTCGACGGGCACCGGTCAGAGCATGGCGATGCGTGCCGAGATCGTCGCGGCGGGCGTCCCGCAGGTCTCCCTGGCGGCCGGGAGTGCGATCACCGGCGAGTTCGATCCGATGGTGTTCCAGACCACGTGGACCGCCAAGCTGGTGGTGCCACTCATGCTCCAGTATCTCGCGGACGAGGGGTACACGAAGATCGGCCTCATCACCGAGGACACCGGGTTCGGCAAGGACGGCCGCTCCGAGATCACCGAGCGTGCCGGTGACTTCGGCCTGACGATCGTGAGCGACCAGGTCTTCAAGCCCGCCGACACCGACATGACCGGTCAACTGACCGTCATCAAAGGGGAGGACGCAGAGGTGGTGCTGATGTACTCGTCGGTATCAGCCTCCTCGATCGTCCCCAAGAACATGCGGCAGCTCAACATGGACATCCCGCTGGTGTGCAGCCATGGCAACGCCAAGCAGGAGTTCGTCGACGGTGCGGCCGAGGCGGGCGAGGGCGTGATCACCTTCGCCGGCAAGGTGCTGGCGCCAGAGACCTACGGCGTCGACACCGAGCAGTACGAGGTCGCTACAGGCTTCGTGGAGCGCTACACCGCCGAGTACGGCGTTGCGCCCGACCACTACGCGGGTCACGCCTACGATGGGCTGTATCTCGTCGTCGAGGCGATGAAGCGGCTCGACGAGGGCTTCACGAGCGCGGACCTGCGCGATGAGATCGAGAAGACCATGGATCTGGCGGGAATCGGTGGTGTGTTCACATACTCCGAGACCGATCACAACGGCATGACCGAGAACGACATCGTCATGTACCGTATCGAAGACGGTGCATGGGTGCTCGCGGAGTAGGTCGACCGGACGCGATTCGAGGCCGAGTGTGGAGAACGCCGAGCTGTTGCAGCTCGCCATAGCCGGGCTGAAGAACGGCTCGATATACGCCCTGCTGGCGTTGGGGTTCACGATCGTCTATGCGGCCACCAACGTGATCAACTTCGCCCAGGGCGAGTTCTTCATGCTCGGCGGGATGTTCGCGGTCTTTGCGTTCGAGACCCTCGGGTTGCCATTGTCGGCCGCAGTTCCTCTCGCCGTGCTCGCGGTGACTGGCGTAGGCGTGCTCTTCGAGGTTCTTGCGATCCGGCCACGCCGCGACGGCGATCAGATGTCGCTCGTGATCATCACGGTCGGTGGTTCGCTCGTGTTGAGTTCACTCGCGCGGCACCTGTTCGGAAGCGACGCCTTGCCGATGCCCGAGTTCACCCCGGGTCCATCGCTCGCGGTGGCGGGCGCGGCCATCGAACGGCAGACGCTGTGGATCTGGGGGCTCGTTCTGATCGCCGTCGTGGGGCTCACGCTTCTGTACTCGCGCACGCGTCTCGGCCGCGCGATGCGGGCCTGCATGCAGAACCGCGAAGCTGCCCGGCTGATGGGCATCGACACGGGGCGTGTCGTGATGATCAGCTTCGCGCTTGCGGCGATGCTCGGGGCGCTTGCCGGCGTGGCCGTGACGCCCCTGACCTCGACGCGGTTCGACATCGGCGCGGGGATAGCGGTGAAAGGCTTTGCCGCCGCGATCCTCGGCGGTCTCGGCAGTCCGGTCGCTGCCGTAGCAGGCGGCCTCCTGCTCGGCCTGATCGAGCAGGCGGTCATCCCGTTCTCGTCCACGATGAAGGATGTCGTGGCCATCGTCGTGCTCCTCGCAGTGCTCTTCATCCGCCCGCAGGGTCTCTTCGTCCGCTCGCGCAAGGAGAAGATGTAGTGGCGGCGCGCCCTCGATCGGTGGTTTCGCGGATCGTGGCCTACGCGGCCCTGGCCGCCGGCGCGGCGCTGCTGGCGCTTCCGCTGTTGCTCGGCGACCTGTACCTTGTGCGCATCTTCACGCTCGTCGGCATCAACCTCGTCATGGTCACGGGTCTCTCGCTTCTGTTCGGCTATGCGGGGCAGATCTCGCTCGGCCATGCGGCCTTCTTCGGGCTGGGCGCCTATACGTCGGGTTTCCTTACGCGGCTCGGGTGGCCCTGGGTCGTCGGCCTCCTCGCCGGTGTGCTGATCGCCGCCGCAGGCGGACTACTACTCGCCTTGCCGAGCCTCAGACTCAAAGGACACTACCTGGCGATGGCCACCCTCGGCTTCGGGGAGATCGCGCTGTTCTTCTTCACCGAGGCGGAGCCGCTCACGGGTGGCTCGGACGGGTTGCGTGAGATCCCGGCGGCCGCCCTCGGCGGCTTCGCGTTCGACACGCCGACGCTCAAGTACGCGCTCGTCTGGGTGACTGCGGCGCTCGTTCTGCTTCTGGCGGCGAACGTCGTGCGTCTGCGCCCGGGGCGCGCGTTGCGGGCGATCCACGGATCGGAGTTGGGCGCACAGGCTTGCGGCATCGACACCGTGCGCATCAAGACACAGGTGTTCGTCATCTCTGCGGGCCTTGCGGGCCTGGCTGGCGTGCTGTACGCGCACTACATCGGGTTCGTTTCGCCCTCGACCTTCACGCTCAACCTGTCGCTCATCCTCGTCGCCATGGTGGCGCTCGGCGGGATGGGCTCACTCTCAGGCGCGGTGGCCGGCACGGTACTTCTGACCCTGCTTCCGTACGCGGATGCGATCATCCCGGGTCTGTCGCGAGAGACGGTGGCGTTCCTGCAGGATTGGGAGAGCGACATCCACGGGCTGGTGCTCATCCTGGTGATGGTGTTCATGCCCGGAGGACTTGCCGGTCTCGGGCGGCAGTTGGCCGCACGTCTGCGCCGCGGGGCGTGGTTCGCCGGGGGTGGGGCGTCATGAGCATGCTCTCGGTCCGCGGGCTCACTCGCAGGTTCGGTGGTCTGACCGCCGTCAACAACGTGTCCTTCGACGTCTACGAGGGGACCATCCACGCGATCATCGGCCCGAACGGTGCCGGGAAGAGCACCGCGTTCAACTGCCTGACGGGCTTCGAAACGCCAGACGCGGGGGAGGTCCTGTTCGAGGGTACACGCGTGAATGGTCTGCGCCCCCATCGTGTGAACCGCCTCGGCATCGCCCGCACCTTCCAGAACACGCAGCTCTTCGACGCGATGTCGGTCCTGGAGAACGTGCTCGTCGGCACGCATGGTCACACGAAGACAGGATTCCTGGGGGCCGCGCTGCACCTGCCGGGCGTACGCGCCGAGGAGCGGGATGCGTGCGACCTTGCCCGCCACCATCTGCGTCTGGTCTCCCTCGAGCATCTCGTCGATGTTCCGGCGCGTGACGTGCCGCACGGACAGCGGCGTCTTCTCGAGATCGCCCGGGCCCTGGCCACCCGGCCTCGGCTGTTGCTTCTCGACGAACCGGCTGCCGGGCTCAACAGCGCCGAGACCGGGCAGCTTGCCGAGACGCTGTACCGCATCCGGGACATGGGCGTGACCATCGTGATCGTGGAGCATGATATGGGTCTGGTCATGGACGTCAGCGACGAGGTCATGGTCCTGAACGAGGGCGTGAAGATCGCCGAGGGCCCGCCGCGGCTCATCCAGAAGGACCCTGCGGTCATCGAGGCGTATCTCGGGGGCGATAGCGTTGCTTAGTGTCGAGGGTCTGATGGCTGGTTACAGTGCGGCGGCGGTGGTGGACGGCGTGACGCTCGCCGTTTCGGCAGGGGAGACGGTGACCCTCGTCGGCGCCAATGGTGCGGGCAAGTCCACGCTGCTCAAGGCCATTGCGGGCGCGCTGCCCGTGCGTGCCGGACGGGTCCTTGTGGACGGGGAGGACGTTACGAACGTCCCTGCCCACCGGCGGGTGGCGAAGGGGATCGTGCTCGTTCCCGAAGGACGCATGGTGTTCGCCGGGATGAGCGTGGACGAGAACCTGACCCTGGGCGCCCACCTGCGCACCGGGGCGGCGGCGAGGCGAGCGGTGGCCGCGGATCGCGAGCGGGTCTTCGGTCTGTTCCCGGTGCTGGCCGAACGTCGGCTCCAGGCGGCCGGCACGCTCTCCGGCGGCGAACAGCAGATGCTCGCGATCGGACGCGCGATGATGTCCGCACCACGCGTGCTGCTGCTCGATGAGCCGTCACTGGGGCTGGCGCCGAAGGTGATCGCGCAGATCTTCTCGGCCCTTGACGTGCTCCGAGACTCCGGCCTGGCGGTGGTGCTCGTGGAGCAGGACGCACGGCTGGCTCTGCGCCACGCGAGCCGGGGGTACGTGGTCCGTACCGGCAGGGTCGCGCTTGAGGGCCCGGCCGAGGAGTTGCTCGGCAACGACGACGTGCGCCTCATCTACCTTGGCGCGTGGCACGAGACGAAGGAGTGAGCGGGCGATGCCCATCTGGAATGCCGAATACGAGACGATGGGCCGTGCGGACCTCGAGGCTCTGCAGTTGCGCCGCCTCCGGTCGACGGTCGCCTGGGCCTATGAACGAGTCGCCTACTATCGGGACGAGCTCGACAAGCGCGGCGTGAAGCCGAAGGACATCCGCTCGCTCGCCGACGTCCGCCTGCTCCCCATGACCGACAAGACGGCGCTGCGTGACACCTATCCCTACGGGATGTTCGCGGTTCCGCTCGAACAGGTCGTCCGCGTGCACTCGTCGTCGGGAACCACGGGCAAGCCGATCGTGGTCGGCTACACACGCGGCGACCTCAACACCTGGACCGAGCTCACCGCTCGCGTGGGGTCTGCCGCCGGCGTCACCGAGCGCGACCGCGTGCAGATGGTCTTCCTCTACGGGATGTTCACCGGGGGCTGGGGGATGCATTACGGCCTCGAGCGCATCGGCGCCACGATGTTCCCGGCCGGCTCGGGTAACACCGAGCGGCAGCTGATGATGATGCAGGACTTCGGCACGACGGCCATCGTGGGCACGCCCAGCTACGCGCTCTACATCGCCGAAGTGGCCGAGAAGATGGGCATCGACATGCACACGCTCCCGCTGCGCGTAGGACTGTTCGGCGGCGAACCCTCTGGCGAAGGCATGCGTGCTGAGATCGAGCGGCGGCTGGGAATCCTTGCGACAGACAACTACGGTCTCTCCGAGGTGATGGGACCGGGTGTCTCAGGTGAGTGCGAGCATCAGCGTGGCCTGCATATGGCCGAAGACCACTTCCTGTTCGAGGTCATCGACCCTGTGAGCGGGGAGCCGAAAGATGAGGGCGAGGAGGGCGAGCTGATCATAACTGCGCTTACGAAGGAGGCCTTCCCCGTGCTCCGGTACCGCACGCACGATCTCACGGTGATCGACTCGACACCCTGCGAGTGCGGACGCACGCTGTCGCGCATGCGCAAGGTGCGGGCACGCACCGACGACATGCTCATCATCCGGGGTGTCAACGTGTTTCCAAGTCAGATCGAGGACGCATTGCTCCAGGTCGAGGGAGTCGAGCCTCACTACCTGATCATCGTCGAGCGGGTGGGGGCGATGGACCAGCTCGAGGTACAGATCGAGGTCTCGGAGGCGGAGTTCTCCGACGTCATGAAGGATATGATCGCCTTCACGCGATCGGTTTCCGGGCGCATCAGTTCCGTCGTCGGCCTGCACGCGAAGGTCACGCTCGTCGAGCCTGGTACTATTGAACGCACGGCGGGCAAGGCGAAGCACGTGATCGATCGCCGCCAGCCACAGTAGGATCGCTCACGACGGATAGGTGCGAGGAGGACGGCATGCTGGAAGGCTGGACACCGTATGCGATCATCGCGGCCGCTGCTGTCGTCCTGGTGGCAGTAACGATCGTGCTCGCGCGGCTCGCCTGGCGGCGGCAGGTCCGGCGCTACCTCGTAGGCCTGCTCGGCCGCCGGGAGGCGATCGGAGCGGCGCTCAGGATGATCGATGCGTCCGTGCGGACACTTGCCGGGGGCTCGGTCGACGACCTGCTTGCCTTCTCTGAGACCGGATCGGAGGAGCGGCGCGCACTCGGGGAAGTGGCCGCGCGCATGGCTATCGAGACTACCGAACTCGCCGATCTCGCGCTCCCGAAGAAGCTATGGGCGCTTGCTGACAGCCTGGGAGCGGCCGCGGCGTCACTGTCCGAGCAGGTGGGCAGGGTAGGGGACCTCTCGGGCGAGGCTGTCCTGGACGCGCTCGTCGAGATGGACCTGGACGCATCGCGCGCGTCGCTTGCCGAGGCCGACGGTCTGATCGCGAGCGCGTCGACGATGTACGGACTCACGGACTCCGCGGTGTACGGCGGGGGACTCTACATCTGACACGAAGCGGGAGACGGAGCATGGCCCAGATGGATGAACACGCATCCGGCACGTCAGTGGTCGTTCGCGTCGTGCGGATCGTCGTCCCGTGGATCCTCCTGTTGGTCGTCGGCTCAGTCCTGTGGTCGCTCGTCGAAGACTACCGAGCGGCAACCGATGCCGCGGAGCCGGAGGAGAGCACCGAGACGACCGGACAGGCCGGGACCGTGTTCGCACAGCGGATGGCCTGGAAGGATGGGTCGCGGCCGGTGGCAGCTACACACAGCTCGTGAGACCGTGAGGGAGGCGCTTGTGCCCAAGAGCATCGGCAGCGCGGCCGACTACTACCGGCTGAGGGTGATGATCGTAGACACGACGGATGAGGTCGACCTCGAGTGGCGCGACGACATCCTGTACCGCCGCCCGCCGGCGGCTGCGATCGTCGACGAAGCGGCGTACACCGTCGAGGCCGTGTTGCTCGATGATGAGGACACGACGTTTACACTGGCTACGTTCGCAGACACCGGCGGCGCTCACGAGTGGCTGAGAGCCCGCGAGGAGGACCTCGCCGAGATGACGAAGTCCGAATTCGAGGATGCGCACTTCCCAGAGGGCCTCGCCTGATCGTCTCTCCTGAAGCGGGCTCCGGGGATGTGACAAGGCCCCGGGAGCCGGGGAAGAGGGACTCTCCTGAAGTTCCGCGGCGCTGTGTACATGTCACTTCCCATAAGATACATTATCGGGCGTACACACTGAGCATGGCGTGGCGTGCATGATCGCACCGGCGGCGGGTCAGGTCCTCAGCTCCACCACCGTCCGGATGCGCTCAGTCCTTGCGCGGTCTCAGCGCATGGGCCGCGGATCCCGCGGGACCGTCATCTCGCGGGTTCATCGGTGTCCCGCACTGATGAAGCAGCCCCGGACTGCGTGGTTCGCAGCCCGGGGCCGTCAGATTCCACACGAGCGCCTACAAGCGGCCCGTGGAGTCTCAGTGCCTCGCTGCCCTAAGCTTCGGCAGCTTCTTCCTGCAGCTCTCCCGTAAAGTCAGGCGAATCGATCGCCAGCCCCTTGGATTCCTTCGGCAGGATGAGGTTCAGGATGATGCCGAGGAACGTGGCGGTGGCCATACCCGGCAGGACGTAGTCTCCCAGCGGGATCGTGGTGCCCGTGGTCTCCATGCCGATACCTATGACAAGCACCACGCTCGAGAGGATAAGGTTCCGGCTGTGACCGTAGTCGATGCCGCTCTCCACGAGCATCCGCAGACCGGAGCTGGCGATGAGGCCGAACAGGAGCAGCGAGATGCCGCCCATGACCGGCACCGGTATCGACTGGATGAGGAACTTGAGCTTCGGCACGAAGCCACCGATCACGAACGCGAACGCGCCCGCATACCAGAAGATCTGGGTCGCATACACCTTGGTGACCGCCATGACGCCGATGTTCTCGGCGTACGTCGTGGACGGTGAACCGCCCACCATCGCGGACAGCGCGGTGGCGAGGCCGTCGCCGGCGAGCGACTCGGGCAGCAGCGGCGTGAAGTCCTTGCCGACGATCTCGTTCACCACGAGAAGGTGACCGATGTGCTCGATGATCACCACGAGCGCCACTGGTGCGATGATCAGGATCGCGCCGAGGTCCCACTCCGGGAAGACGAGCGTCGGGAGTCCGACCCACGCCGCATCGAGCACCGGCTGGAAGTCGACCATGCCCATCGGAATCGCCGCCACGTAGCCGACAACGATGCCCAGGAGTACCGGTATCGTGGACAGGAAGCCCTTGAAGTAACTTGAGAAGGCTATGGCGGCCGCGAGTGTGATCAGCGCGACGACCAGGTTGTCGAGAGCGAAGGCGTCTCCGCCTCCCTTGGTAGCCATGCCCACCGCCACACCCGCAAGACCGAGGCCGATGACTATCACGACGGCGCCCACGAGGGCCGGGGGCAGAACCTTGTTGATCCAGCCCGTTCCGAATCCCTTGATGATGAGCGCCACGACCACGTAGAGGAGACCGCCGACGACCAGACCGCCGAGTGCCGCAGGGATGCCCTTGGTGGCGGCCACGGCGGCGATCGGCCCGATGAATGCGAACGACGACCCCAGGTAGCTCGGGATCTTGTTCTTGGTGAGGATGAGATACAGGATCGTGCCCGCGCCGGAGGTCATGATCGCGAGCGACGGATCGAGGCCCGTCAGCAGCGGCACCAGAACGGTCGCGCCGAACATCGCCATCAAGTGCTGGAGCGCAAGCGGGATCGCCTGCAGGATGGGCAGCTTCTCGTCTGTCTGTATCACTTTGCGTTCTGCCACGTGTATCTCCCTACCCGATCGCAGCCTGGATGCTGGGCAGGATGAAGGCGATGACGAAGAGGGCGCTCACGACATACATCAGCCAGTGGATCTCCCCTGCCTTCTTGTTGAGGAGCTTGATGATCACGTAGCTGATGAAGCCGAGGCCGATGCCATAGCTGATGTTGTACGTGAGCGGGATGCCGACGATCACCAGGAACGCCGGGAACGCGTTCTCGAAGTCGGTCCACGGGATCTCCTTGATGTTGGTCATCATCAGGAAGCCCACGACGATCAGCGCACCGGCGGTTATGGAGGTCGAGCCGCCGATCATGGAGATGATCGGCGTGAAGAACACGGTCAGCGCGAAGAGCAGGCCGGTTACGACCGAGGTGAGGCCCGTGCGTCCGCCTTCGGCGACGCCTGCGGCCGACTCGACGTAGGTGGTGATGGAGCTCGCGCCGAACAGACCGCCGACTGCGGCGGCCACGGAGTCAACGGCGAGGATGTTGCGGATGCCGGGGATCTTGCCGTCCTCCCCGACGAAGCCGGCCTGCTCGCCCACCGAGAGCACCGTGCCCATGGTGTCGAAGAAGTCGGTCAGCATGACGGCGAACACGAAGAGCAGCAGCGTGGGGGTGAAGACCTGCAGAAGGGCGATGGAGTCGGTGCCCTCCGGGGTCTGGAATGGGGCGAAGAAGGTGCTGAAGTCAGGAGTGGCTACGATGCTCGTGGGCAGGCTTGTCACCTTGAAGATGAGCGCGGCCACAGCAGCGACGAGGATGCCCCAGAGGATGTCGCCCTTAACCTTGAGGGCCATGAACGCGAAGATCGCCACCAGGCCGATCAGGGTGACCCAGACAGCAGGATTGCTGAAATCGCCGAGCTGAACGAGCGTCGCCGGATTGGCGGTCACCAGCCCGCCGTCGACGAGGCCGATGAAGGTGATGAACAGACCGATACCCACGCCGATCGCGCGTTTGAGGTTGATCGGGATGGCGTTCATGATCGCTTCGCGCAGGCCGGTCATCACGAGCAGCAGGATGACGATGCCCTCGACAAAGACCACTGACATGCCGACCTGCCACGGAACGCCGGCACCCAGGATGATGCTGAACGCAACGACCGCATTGAGGCCCATCCCCGAGGCGAGAGCGAGCGGACGATTCGCGATGAGGCCCATCGCAAGACACATGAGAGCGGCGCCGAGTGCGGTCGCGGTAGCAAGGGCCGGGATCCACTCAGCGCCGGCATCGCCGAAGGCTGCCGAAAGGATGCCCGGGTTCACGAAGATGATGTACGCCATCGTCATGAAGGTGACCACACCCGCGAGGATCTCTGTCTTGAGTGTGGTACCACGCTCGCTGAACTTGAAGAACTTCTCCATCGCATCGGCCTTTCGTTCGTAGTCGTTGTCGGAAGTGCGGTCAGCGTTTGCTGAGTACGTCACCGCGAGGCACGACCTCGCCCTTCAGGACGATGGTCGTGCGTGCGGGCGTCGTGTCCGGTGTGGCGATCCCTCCTCCCGTGGTACCAGGTCAGTGCCGATGGCAGCTTTACAGGCGCACTCGCGCCTGTCGAACACCGGTGATCGGGTATGGTCAGACACCCGTACTCCCGAACCCGCCGGTCCCGCGCGGCGTCTCGTCCAGGTCGTCCGATTCCACGAGTTCCGCGCGTTCGACGCGCTGGAGCACCAGCTGAGCGACCTTCTCGCCGCGTGTGATCGTCACGGGGGTCGACGGATCGAGGTTGATCGCGATCAGCTTGATCTCGCCACGATAGTGGGCGTCGATGAGACCGGGCGTGTTCACAAGAGAAAGGCCCCGCTTGAGCGCGAGGCCGCTTCGGGGTTGGACGAATCCGGCGTAGCCATCGGGGATGGCGACGGCGATGCCGGTGCCGATGAGAGCACGTTGGTGCGGGGCGAGGGTGCGGTCCTCGGCGGAGTACAGGTCGAGTCCGGCGTCACCCGGATGCGCATAGGACGGCAGCGGAAGGTCCGGGTCGAGCCGCTTGATCCTCATGTCCACCGGAGGTGCCACCTCAGTTCGCAAGTATCGCGCGGAGGTCTGACGGGTCGGGTGTGGTGCCACGCCATCCGGCCACCTCGCGGCCCGAGGAATCGACGACGACGATCGATGGCGCCGAGGCGACGCCCAACAAGGATGCTTCTGCGATGCCCCGCAAGTCACCCAGGTCGTAGACGGAGAGGTTGGCGATGCCGTCGCATGCCTCACGAGCTTCCGGGCACTGTGGGCAGTCATCGCGGACGAACAGCTTCACTTCCATCTGCCGGGCTCCTGGGCTACGTCGTCGGGAAGGTCAGCCGAGCTTCTTGAGCTCGGAGGTGAATCCATCGAGGTCGGCGAACTCCTTGTAGACCGATGCGAAACGGATGTATGCGACCTTGTCCAGATCGAGGAGCCGTACGAGCACCATATCCCCAAGCCGCTTGGCGGGAATCTCGTACTGCATGGCATTGTGAAGCTCAGCTTCGATGTCGTCGATAAGCGCTTCGAGCCGTGCAGTCGATACCGGACGCTTGGCCGTGGCTACGACCAGACCACGCAGCAGCTTCCCTCGATCGAACGGCTCTGTGGAACCGTCCTTCTTGATGACCATGAGCGGCATCTCTTCGCGGCGCTCGTAGGTCGTGAAACGCTTTGCGCACTCGAGACACTCACGCCGCCGTCTGATCGCGTCCTGGGCGTCCGAGTCGCGCGAATCGACCACTTTGGTCTCGCTGTGACCGCAGAACGGGCACTTCATCGGCATATCCCCCATATCTAGGACTGGCGAAAGCCTAGCACACAAGATATGGGGCGACAACAGGGCAAGTGCATAATCGAGGGACGAGATTGTGGGGTGCGCCCGGAACCTGCTCGTCCTAGCGTTGCACCAGAACCAGTGATGGTTGCGAGGCAGGCACGCGGAGGACCTGACCTGCGTGGATGGTGCAGTCGGCGAGGTTGTTCTCCGCCGCGATCAGCTCCACGGTATCGACTGTGGATCGTCCCTCCACCGGGTGGGCTTCGGCGATGCTCCAGAGGGTCGCGTTCTGGCTCACGGACACCGTGCCCCAGGAGGCAGGAAGCGGCGCCTCCGGATCGTGTGCGAGCGATGCGAGCGTGACGAGTAGTGCGGAGGCGAGCAGCACGCCGACGATGACGTGTGCCGTAATCCGCGATCGGCCGAGGGTTCGTCGCTCTCGGGCCGCGCACCCGCGTCGAGCGGTGGCCCGGACCGTAGTGTAGGTGGCTGCGTACTGCATCGTTCCTCCATCCAAGCGGCCTGTGCGTCGACCCTATCCGACCGGTCTGACATCACTCGCGGTCCACCGAACATACGTTCGTATCAGATGATAGCGAACATGTGTTCGCACCGCAAGAGAATATACGAACGTGTGTTTGCATGCGCGCACATGCTGACGTACACTGCAGACGAAGTGTTTCCGATCGAGGGGGTCTCCATGGCATACAAGCGCGAGCTCACCTCACGGCAGCGTGAGATCCTCGACTACATCCGCGCGGAGATCCATCGCCGTGGCTTCCCGCCCTCGGTGCGCGAGATCGGAGAGGCCGTAGGACTTTCGTCCTCATCGACCGTCCACTCGCATCTCGCCGCACTTGAGGCGAAGGGTCTCATCCGCCGTGACCCGTCCAAGCCCCGCGCTCTCGAGGTGCTTGACTACCGCGATACCGAGCGCGGGATCGACTACGAGCGCGTACAGGCCGTGCCGCTCGTCGGCCAGGTGGCCGCTGGTGCTCCGATCCTTGCGGCCGAGAACATCGAATCCACAATGCCCCTCCCCGCCTCGTTCGCAGGCGAGGACACGTTCATTCTGCGGGTCAAGGGCGAGAGCATGATCGACGCCGGCATCCTCGATGGCGATTTCGTGGTGGTGCGCCAACAGCACACGGCCACCAACGGTGAGATCGTGGTGGCGATGCTGAACGAGGAGGCTACCGTGAAGCGCTTCTTCCGAGAGGGCGCACGGATCCGCCTCCAGCCGGAGAACCGGGCGATGGAGCCGATCTACGCCGATGAACACGTCGACTTCACCATTCTCGGCAAGGTCGTTGCGCTGTTCCGGCGGATGTAGCTCTCTAGCGCTTCGGGGCGAACTCGGCGAAACGTCCGGCGATCTCCGGCGGCGGCACGATCGTGAGCAGCGTTCCCTCGGGCGTGTGCTCCTCGGAGAGCACGTGGGCGCCGTCATGCGCCAGCCGCACCATCTCGCCGTGCTCGTACGGGATCAGCACCGTGATGGCGGTTCCGCTCTGAGCGGCGATCACCGCGATGCGCTCCAGCAGCGCGTCGAGTCCTACGCGGGCGCTCGCCGAGATCGCGACAGCGCCGGGCAGCCCGGCCAGCCGCTCAGTCTCGTGCTTCGGGAGCAGGTCCGTCTTGTTGTACGCGATGAGCTGCGGCTTCCCGGACGTGCCCAGTTCCTGGAGCACTTCGTTGACTGCCGCGATCTGAGCCCCTGCGTTCGGATGGGACGCATCGACGACATGCAATAGCAGGTCAGCCTCCCTCACCTCATCGAGGGTGGACTTGAAGGCTTCGACCAGACCGTGCGGAAGCTTGTTGATGAAGCCGACGGTGTCCGTGAGGGTGACATCCCGGCCGTCCGGGAGACTCAGGCGCCGGGTCGTGGCGTCGAGCGTGGCGAAGAGCTGGTCCTGCACGAGAACCCCGGCGTCAGTGAGTGCGTTCAGGAGCGTGGACTTGCCTGCGTTCGTGTAGCCCACGAGCGCTATGCGGTACACCCCCGAGCGGGCCCGCGATGCACGCTGTGTCTCACGTGTGCGCGAGACCTGCTTGAGCTCGCGCTTCAACTCGGAGATGCGCCTCCTGGTGAGACGACGGTCGCTCTCCAACTGTGATTCGCCGGCGCCGAACCGGGCTCCCCTGCCGCCGCCGAGGCGCTCGGCCTCGAGATGCCCCCACATGCCGCGCAGTCGCGGTAGCAGGTACTCGAGCCGCGCGAGCTCGACCTGCAGCTTGCCTTCGTGACTCACCGCATGAAGCGCGAATATGTCGAGGATCAACTGCGTTCGGTCGATGACACGGACCTGAGGCAGCAGCCCCTCGAGGTTGGCCTGCTGGCTCGGCGTGAGATCGTCGTCGAAGACCACGAGTGTGGCCTTCTCGTCGCGCGCGAGCTCCTCGATCTCGGCGGCTTTGCCGGTGCCGATGAACGTGCGGGGGTTCGGTCGCTCCATTCGCTGCGTTGCGGAACCGACGACGACCGCTCCTGCGGTGTCGGCGAGCCTGGCGAGCTCGGCCAGATCGTCCTCGAGCGTCCAGCCATCCGAACGTGAGCGATCGATGCCGACGAGCAGTGCCCGTTCCTCGGCATCGCCCACTACCTCGTATGAGTCACGCGTCATGTGTAAGGGTTGCTCCTTAGAGTGTTCCGGCCATGCGCTCGAGCGCCTCGGCGAGGCGGTCGTCCGGCGTGGCGAGCGAGATGCGGATGTAGCCCTCGCCATCGGGACCGTACGCGCTGCCCGCGGGGACGATGACGCCAGCCTTGTCGAGCACGGCCGTGGCGTACTCCACGGAGGTGTAGCCCTCGGGGATCTTCGCCCAGACGTAGATGGTGCCGGCCGAGGGGCGCGCCGTGAGTCCGATCGTATCCAGCGCGGCCAGGACGATGTCCCGACGGCGCTGGTAGATCCTCCGCATCTCGGCGACGTCGTCCTGCGGCCCGAGCATCGCCTCCATCGCCGCGTCCTGCACGGCGGTGAAAGCCCCGGAGTCGATGTTGCTCTTCACGGTGCCGAGGGCCGTGATCGCCTCGGCGTTACCGCATGCGAACGCGATACGCCAGCCGGTCATGTTGTACGACTTCGAGCAGCTGAAGAGTTCGATCGCCACGTCGCGTGCGCCCGGACGCTCCATGATGCTCGGCGGCAGGTAGCCGTCGAAGCCGATCTCCGAGTACGCGTTGTCGTGCACGAGAAGGAGGTCGTGTGCTTTGGCGAAGGCGATCGCGCGGTCGAAGTACTCGACAGGCGCCGAGACCGCCGCAGGGTTGTTCGGGTAGCTGATGAACATCATCTTGGCGCGGGCGAGCACGTCGGCGGGCGTGGACTCGAAGTCCGCGAGCCAGTCGTTCTCCTCGTTCATGGGCATGTAGTGCGTCTTGCCGCCCACGAGAACGCCGCCGGTGGTGTACACGGGGTAGCCCACGCCCGGGGCGAGCGTGTAGTCGCCCTCGTCGATGAACGCCGGGAACAGATGGGCGATGCCCTCCTTCGACCCGATGAGGGCAAGCACCTCAGTGGCGGGGTCGAGGTCCACGCCGAAGCGGCGTGTCATCCATTCGGCGCAGGCGGCGCGGTACGGCCCGGAGCCCGCGTAGGCGGGGTACTGATGGTTCTTGGGCAGCGTGATCGCATGCGCCATCGCGTCGACGATCCGCTGCGGAGTGGGAAGGTCGGGATCCCCGATACCGAGCGAGATGACGTCGACGCCCTCGGCCTCCTTGAGTGCCCGCTTGCGGTCGATCTCCGCGAACAGATACGGGGGCAGGTTGGCCATTCGGCGTGCGATCCTCACGTTGTATCCCCTTCTCTACGCGGTGCTCCGGTGTTTCGGGACATGGTAACAAACAGCAACGCGCCCTCCACAGGGGCGGTGCGGTCGCTAGGAGTCTTCGTCGGTCAGGTCGATCGTGCCCGCGAATGCGACCGTGGCCGAGCCCGTCATGTACACGTGGTCGTTCTCGTGCCAGCGGACCTCGAGATCTCCGCCCGGCAGTTCGATCGTGGTACTGCGGCCGACGCGACAGGAGAGCGTGCCGGCCACGGCAACCGCGCACGCGCCGGTCCCGCAGGCGAGCGTCTCCCCCACCCCGCGCTCCCAGACGCGCATCTTGATGGTCGCATCATCGATGAGTTGCGCAAACTCGACGTTCGTGCCCCTGGGGAACCGCTCGTGCGTCTCGATGAACGGGCCGACCGTCTCGACCGGGGTCGTGTCGACGTCGTCCACCCAGATGATGACGTGCGGATTGCCCATGCTCACTGCGGTGATGCCGAAGGCACCGAACGGCGTTTCAAGCGGGCAGTCGTAGACCTGCGTGCCCTCGAACACCGCGGGGATCTCCTCCGGGGCGAACCTCGGGGTGCCCATGTCCACCGTGGCCGTGAGCAGCTGGCCATCCTCGTCGCGCGTGAACGTGACCGGCTTGAGGCCGCCGAGTGTCTCGATAACGAGTGAAGTAGCGTCCGCGGCCACCAGCCCGTGGTCGACGAGGTACTTCGCGAAGCAGCGGGCGCCGTTGCCGCACATCTCGGCCAGCGAGCCGTCGGCGTTCACATAGTGCATGTAGTAGTCGGCCCCGGGCGTTGTGGCGGGACGCACCATGATGATCCCGTCCGCACCAACGCCGAAGTGGCGGTCGCAGATCCACTGGGCGGCTTCGGGGGACAGGTCAAGGGCTTCATCAAGGTCCTCGATGAACACGAAGTCGTTGCCGAGGCCGTTCATCTTGGAGAACAAGAGCTGCACGTGGCTCCTCCCGGAGGCTACTGTTCGGCCGATTCTAGCAGTTCGAGCACGGCCAGCGTCGCGTCAGGCGTCGACAGTCCGGTTACGTCGAGCCAGACGATGCGCGGATCGGCGCGGAACCAGGTGAGCTGGCGCTTGGCGTAGCGCCTCGACGCGTGTTGGATCTCGGCAGTGGCGGTCTCCAGGGACACGCGACCTTCGATCACCGGGACGAGTTCCTTGTAGCCGATGGCCTGTGCGGCCGTGAGTGCATCCCGGTATCCCGCCTGAAGCAGACACTCGACCTCGGCGATCAGGCCTTCAGCGAGCATCGCGTCGACTCTGGCGTCGATGCGAGCGTACAGGAGAGCCCGCTCCATGGTGAGCCCGACGAACCGCGTGTGCGGGTAGTGCGCCTCGCGGCGGGCGAAACCCGATGCCTGGTCGGCGTACGAACGGCCGGCCGCGTGCATCTCGAGCGCACGGATCGTGCGTCGCACGTTGTTCGGGTGGATGAGCGCGGCCGAGGGCGCATCTACGGCCACGAGTTCGGCGTGCAGTGCCTCAGCGCCGATCCGGCCGGCGCGACCCTCCAGCGCGAGGCGTGTGTCGTCGGTGAGCTCTCCTTCGGGGAACGAGAACTCGTCGAGCGCCGCGCGAACGTAGAGCCCTGTACCGCCGACGACCACGGGGGCCAGACCCCGGGCAGCGATCGACTCTATGGCCGCGCGCGCATCGCGCTGGAACAGTGCAGCCGAGTACGGCGCGCCGGGATCGGCGAGGTCTAGGCAGTGGTGCGGCACCAGACGCTCGGCCAACGGGGTCTTGGCCGTGCCGACGTCCATCCCGCGGTACACCTGCATGGAGTCCGCATCGATGATCTCGCCGTGCACGCGCAGGGCTACGCGCTCGGCAACAGCGCTCTTGCCGACCGCGGTGGGACCGACGATCGCGATGGGGTGTGGAATGGTCACCGGCTAATGGTAACGGTCCACGCGGAATCGCTCGAGGTGGATGGTCTCACCGGGACGGATCCCGGCCTTCTCGCGGGCGATCGCGATCTGGTCCTCCACAGAATCCACGCCGTCGAGGTCGGGCAGGAGCAGTCCACGCCGCCAGTCGGCCGAGACGATGACGCCGAAGACGCGCGGATCGAGGTCCTCCGGTGTTGCGGGCTCGGCGGGTAGGAGGACGTCCACCGAGATCTCAAGGTCGTGAAGCTCATCGGCGCGTATCGGCGGGAAGCGCGGGTCGGCGGTGGCCGCCTGGATGGCGTTGTGGATGATCTCGTCGGCGAGGGTCGGCTGCGTGGGTGCGATGGTGCCGATGCACCCGCGGAGCATGCCGCCACGGTGAAGGCTCACGAACGCGCCCTGACGGGACGAGAGCAGGCCCTCGGCAGCGGGCTCGTCGAGGACGCGGCGCTCACGGATGTACGTCTCGATGGTGCGTCTGGCGAGATCGACGGGCGGGGATTCGGCCATACCCGGCATACCGCCCTTGAGCCCGGTTTCGGGTGTGGCGAGCGCCGCCAGGAGGTCAGGAGACGCCGAGAGCGCGGTGAGGTACCCGACCCCCCACGGTCCTTCGTACGAGAGGACACGCGTGTGAACACTGCTGCCCGCCAGAAAGCCGCCGAGGGTGATGAACGAGCGCAGTCCGCACTCCCCTGCGGCCTCGATGAGCGAGGGTGCGATGTGCTCGAGTTCCTCGAACGCGCCGGTCCCCAGGATGCGGACCAGTTCGGTGTCGAACTCGGCGCCACGTGGAGAGAAGCCGGCGGGTGCGTCGCGCGTGAGCCGGTGGCTGCAGTCACCGCTGGCCACGAACGCGACGCGGCGTCCAAGGCGGTCTGCGGCCCGCCGGACGGCAACTCCGAGCAGGCGGTGCGTGTGGAGCGGGATGAACGACAGCGACAGCTCCACGACCGGATAGCGGGACTGCCGGTCGAGGAAGCTCAGCGGCACAAGGGCGCCGTGGTCGAGGAGGCCCGCGTCGAGATTCGGGCTCACCGAGCGCGGCACCACGGGGATGCCGGCCTCTGCCGCCTCGTCCATGATCGCTTCCGCGAGCATCGGATCTCCGGCAGGCGCGATGCGGACCTGGCGGGCGCCGAACGCGCCGAGATCTCCGGCAAGCGTCTGACTCGTGTCGATGACGAACGCGTCGCGCGCCACGGGCGCGTGCGGCGACATGAGCACGATCGTGTCTGGATCGAAGGTCGCGAGCGCCCGCTCCGCCACCGCCATGGCCTCCGCTGAATCGGCGGTCACGCCGGCACGCTCACCACCCACTTCGGCAACCATGATCGGGGGGTGTGGTGCGATGATGCCGAGCACGGTCCCGTCCATACTGCTCACCTCCCGGGCCACCGTGAGCATTCCCGCGGTGGCCCGGGTGCTAACGCTGTCCCCGGGCGAACTCGCCGGTGAGGAACCACGGGTGTGCGCCGATGATGCGCACATCGTGCACCGTACCCGCCATCTCGTCGGCTCGCATGCCGTAGGGAACGGGCAGGTGTACCAGCTTGTTGTGGGACGTGCGGGCGGCCAGGACGGCGGTGTCGCGGCGCGAGGCGCCCTCGATGAGGCAGCTACGCACCGCTCCGACCTCGCGCTCGTTCGAGGAGAAGGAGAGGTCCCGCACCAGTGTCGCCAGACGGTCGAAGCGCTCCTGAGCCACCTCGCGCGTGACCGTCTCGGGCAGAACAGCGGCGGGCGTCCCCTCACGCGGCGAGTAGATGAACGTGAACGCGTGGTCGAAACCGACGCGGCCCACGAGGTCGAGTGTGTCCGCGAAGTCGTCCTCGGTCTCACCCGGGAAGCCCACGATGATGTCGGTGGACAGGGTGATGCCGGGGATGGCGGTCCGGAGCGCCTCGATGCGCGCGAAGTACTGCTCGCGCGTGTAGCGGCGGTTCATGGCCGCGAGGATGCGGTTCGAGCCATGCTGCACCGGCAGATGCAGGTACGGCATGATCGCCGGGACCTCGGCCATAGCCAGGATCGTGTCGTCGCTCAAGTCCTTGGGATGGCTCGTCGCGAAGCGGATCCGGCGAACGCCCGTTGCCGCGACCGCGCGGAGCAGCTCGGCGAACCGCGGTTCCCCGTAGCGGTCCCTGCCGAACGAGTTGACGTTCTGGCCGAGGAGGGTGACCTCGACCACGCCATCGGCGACGAGTGCGGTGATCTCGTCCACGACATCCTCGAGCGCGCGGCTCCGCTCCGGTCCGCGCACGGTGGGGACGATGCAGTACGCGCAGTGATTGTCGCAGCCGACGGTGATCGAGACCCACGCATGGCACGCGGAGTCACGTGCCGAGGGGAGGTCGCTCGCGAAGCGGTCTCCCCCATCCAGGACGCTGATCGCGGGCCGGCCCGATTCGGCCGCATCCAACAGGGCGGGAAGCTCGTGGATGTTGTGCGTGCCGAAGACGACGTCGACGTGCGGGGCATGCTTGAGCACGTCGGCTCCGTCACGCTGGCCGACGCATCCGCCGACGGCGATGATGACGTCCGGTCGCCCGCCGGTCTTGAGCGCCTTGAGCGATGAGACCTGGCCGTACAGGCGGTCATCGGCCGTCTCTCGTACGCAGCAGGTGTTGAACACGATGACGTCCGCGGACTCCGGACTGTCGGCCACAACGAGGCCTCGCTGCTCGAGGAGCCCCGCGATCCGCTCGGAGTCGTGCTTGTTCATCTGGCAGCCGAGGGTGCGTACGAAGTAGGACTTCATCGGGCATCCAGCTCCCGCGCGTGCGCGGCGGCGAGAAGGTCCACGACTTCGGCGGGGACGTTCGCCGAGCCGATGTGGTCGCCCTTGCGGTCGAGTCCGTGGAAGTCCGATCCGCCGGTGACGATGAGGCCGAGTTGCTCCGCCATGCGCACGTAGTGCTGCACGGTCTCGGCATCGTGGGCCGAGTGATAGGCCTCGATGCCGGCCAGACCGGCATCGACGAGCCCCGGGACGAGGTCGTCGACATCCCTCAGTCCGGGGTGTGCCAATACCGCGACGCCACCCGCGTTGCGTATCCAGCCGATCACCTCGGCGGGCGAGCACAGAGGCTTGGGAACAAAGTGCGGTGCCGAGCGCCCCAGCAAGCGCCGGAACGCGTCCTCGACGGAGGTGGCCTGTCCCGATGACACGAGGAGCTGCGCGATGTGTGCGCGTCCGACCGCGCCGCCATCGGCCAACCCGAGGACGTCGTCCAGGCCGAGCGACAGCCCCGCCGCATGCAGTGAACTGACGATGCGCTCAGCACGTTCGACCCGCAGCGTGCGGAGCCGCTGGAGCGCCGCCAGAAGCGCGGGGTCGGTGTGGTCGATGTGATACCCGAGGAGGTGCAGGTCGCGTTCGCCCATGCCTGCGGAGAGCTCGACGCCGGGGATCACGGTGACGGACGTGTGTGCGGACGCCTCGAGGGCCTCCGTGACCCCGTCGACCGAATCGTGATCGGTGATCGCGATGGCCGGACAGCCCACTCGGGCCGCCAGCTCGACGATCGCGGCGGGCGTGAGGACACCATCAGAGGCAGTGGAGTGCAGATGAAGGTCGGGGCCCGGCATGGCGCTCACGCGTGATGCGGTTGGCGCGGCTCCACAAGGAGGCGGATGGCGGTGCGCTCTTCGCCGTTGATCTCGATGTCGGCGAAGGCGGGCGTGCAGATGAGGTCCATGCCCATGGGGGCGACGAAGCCGCGTGCGATGGCGATGGCCTTGACGGCCTGATTGAGGGCCCCCGCACCGACGGTCTGGATCTCGACGACGCCCTGCTCCCGGATGACGCCAGCGAGAGCGCCTGCGACGGAGTTGGGGCTGGATTTGCTGGAGACCTTGAGGACTTCCACGACGATGGTGCCTCCTGTGCTGCGAATACGGTGGTGTGTCGAGTGCAGGGACCGCTGGTGTGTCGTTGGCTGCTGGTGTTCTAGAGCCGCAGGAGGCGGCCTGGCGGGAGTATATCGCAACTGCAGTGCCGAGCGCATCCCTCTTGGATCGTCGAAGGCCGTCGAAGGCCGTCGAAGGCCGCTAGTCGTCCTTCTCTACCGGGAAGCGCACGCTTATGGCATCGCGGCCCACCGTGACCTTCGGCTCGCCCTTGAGGTTGAGGTAGTAGCGCTCGGCGAGCACGTCGAACGCCTTCTGGAGCTCGGCACGAAACGCCACGAGGTCCGCGTGGTGGATGTGGAGCGAACGACGGTCCCGGTAGATGTCCGGCGCGGGCCTGGGATCGGGCTCGTCCTCCGTGATGAGTTGCGCGAGGACGGGTTCAAGTGGGGCCAACTCACCGGCGAGGACGCGGTGTGCGGTACGTTCCGAGACCGGGATGCCGATGTTGGACGCGATGTCGCCGAGCTCCGCCGCATCGGCACACGCGGCAGGCCGCTGCCAGACCACGAGGCGGTCGAGGTTCTCGCAGAACATGAGGTCGGCGGCGTCGAGATGGCGTCTTCCGAGAGCGACGAGCGTGGCGAGGATCTCGGTGGGAGTGCCGATGTACAGCTCCAACTCGGGGTGCTCGCAGGCGAACTCGACCAGGCGCCGCACGATGTTGTGCGGGCCGCGAGCGACATGCGGCGTACCGGTCTCGTCCGGCTCGACGGTCGGCCACGTGGACTGGTCGGCACGCTCCGTGAGTTCGGAGGTATCCGCTACGACCATCACCGACGAGCCCTTGTGCGGGGCGGACGCGGCGACCCTGGCCGAGGAGACGTTCGCGCGCACCGAGTAGAGCGCCATCCCGCGACCGTGCACTCCCCAGCGGTCCATCACCATGGTCTCGAGCTTCGAGGTCACGCGTGGTTCGAAGACGGTGTCGTGCAGTGCAGGCGGGATACCCACGCCGTCGTCGAGCATCGTCAGCGAGCGGACCGTACCCTCTCGGGCGGTGGCCACGAAGATGCGCTGTGCGTGTGCGTCACGGGCGTTGCGGAGCAGCTCGATGACGATGTCCTCGAAGCTGCGGATGTCGTGCTTTGCCTGACGCCGCTCGGCTTCGGGTACCCGCAGTCGGACGAAACCGTCGCCGAGGGTCTCCTCCACTTTGAGGTAACCGTCACCTGAGACTGACGTCACGAAGTCTATGAGTGGGTCGTGTTCGCTCATATCGTCCTCAAGCCTGCCACGCTCGGCACCGGTTCTCAAGAGCAAGGGGACCGCGGACGGTCCCCTTGCGGCCGAACAGACGGGGTGATGCTCCCCTACTTCGCGTAATCGATCGCGCGGCTCTCGCGGATGATCATAACCTTGATCTGTCCGGGATACTGCAGTTCTTCCTCGATCTGCTTGGCAAGATCTCGGGCCATGAGCGTCGCATCGGCGTCGCTGATCTCCTCGGGCTTGACCATGACGCGGATCTCGCGCCCGGCCTGCATCGCATAGGACTTCTCGACGCCTTTATGGGCCTCGGCCAGCGCCTCGAGCTTCTCAAGCCGCTTGATGTAGCTCTCGAGCGTCTCACGGCGTGCGCCCGGTCGAGCTGCGGAGATCGCGTCGGCGGCCTGGACGATGACGGCCTCGACCGTCTGGGGCTCAATATCGCCATGGTGCGCCTCTATGCAGTGCACGACTTCTTTGTTCTCGCCGAGACGACGCGCGAGATCGGCGCCGATGACCGCGTGCGGGCCCTCGATCTCGTGGTCGATGGCCTTGCCGAGGTCGTGCAGCAGACCAGCGCGCTTGGCGAGCGCCGGATCGAGACCGAGCTCCGCGGCGACCACGCCCGAGAGGTACGCGACCTCCAGTGAGTGGTTGAGCACGTTCTGGCCGTAGCTGGTGCGGTAGCGGAGCCGGCCGAGCGTGCGCACGATGTCGCTGTGGAGGTTGTGAACACCGGCATCGAAGACGGCCTGCTCACCGGCCTCGCGGACCTGCTGGTCGACGAGCGCCTCGGCCTTCTTGAACATCTCCTCGATACGTGCCGGGTGGATCCGGCCGTCAGCGATGAGGTTCTCGAGGGTGATGCGGCCGACCTCACGCCGGACCGGATCGAAGCTTGAGAGGATGACCGCCTCGGGCGTGTCGTCGATGATGAGGTTGATGCCAGTGAGCTGCTCGAAGGCGCGGATGTTGCGACCCTCGCGGCCGATGATGCGTCCCTTGAGGTCGTCCGACGGGATGTGCACGACCGAGACGGTCGACTCGGCGGTGTGGTCAGCCGCGACTCGGCCGATGGCGATGCTGATGATGTTGCGCGCCTTGCGGTCCGCTTCCTCGCGCGCGCGCTGCTCGCCCTCACGGATGATGACAGCGGCGTCGTGGCTCACATCCTGGCGGATACGGTCGAGAAGCACGGTCTTCGCCTGGTCCGAGGACATGCCCGCGAGCGCCTCGAGACGCGACTTCTCTTCGGCGATGGCGTCTTCAAGGTCCTTCTCACGCTTGGTGATCTGACCCATCTGGCTCGAGAGCTGGTGCTCGCGCTTGTCGAGCGACTCAGCGCGACGCTCGATGGACTCCTCGCGCTGCAGCAGCCGCGTCTCCATCGCTGTGATGTCCTTGCGCCGTTCTTTGGCCTCTTCCTCGGACAGTGCCTTGAGGTGGAATATCTCGTCCTTGGCTTCGAGGAGTATCTCTTTCTTGGTCGTCTCGGCTTGCTTCTCCGCATCGGCGAGCATGCGTTCCGCGGTTTCGCGGGCCTGGTTGGCCTTACCGGCGACCAGGAAGCGGTTGATGATGAAGCCGAGGACGACGCCGAGAGCCAGACCGATCAGTGCGTACACTACCGGGCCCATTGCGCGTCCCTCCCTTGCTTTGAGAAGCGTTCGACTGTCGTTTCAACGGCTCGTGTGAAACGCGAACGCCGAACGATCGATCTCGTCCGGCGCGTGGGATCGGCGTATGTGGGACCTGTGCGAAGATGCACGACAAACCGCCCTTTGAGGGCGGTAGCGCGCTCCATAGCTGAAGAACCACATACGAAACAGCCACGATGAGGGACTGTCTCGATCACATTTGCCGGGGTCATCGTACTCGGGAGTGCGGCCTTCCGTCAACCCGCTGAAGTGCTCTGAGCAGCAGAAACGAGGCCTCAGGTGTCGTGCGCGCTCGTATCGCCAGGGTCGGCGTCGGCAAGGACGGAGCGGGCTGCGTGCAGCGCGATCCCGGGTGCGAATCCGCGGCGTGCGAGCCGTGCCGCGAGACGATCGACGGTGTCACGTGTGCGCGCGAGCCGCCGGGCGAGCACCAGGGCCCTGTCGACCTCATCCCCGGGCGGTGCCGCGGCGTCAAGTGCCGCGCGGGCCGACTCGTCGTCGATACCCCGCCTGCGGAGTTCGCGCATCGCCCGGTCGCGACCGTAGCCCCGCGAGCGAACCAGCATCCGTGCAAAACCCTCCGCAAAGCGCACGTCATCGACGAGGGCTGTGTCGATGAGCCATGCCACCAGTGGATCGACCACATCGGGTGGGTATCCGTCGTCCAGGAGGCGCGAGTGAAGCTCGTGCGTGCTGCGCTCGCGATACATCAGGAGACGCAGCGCACGTTCGCGCGCCAGCCGAGGCTCAGCATCACGCAGCCGGTCGTCGATCTGGGAGATGATGACCTCGTCACCGGCCGCGATGCCGCACTCACGTAGGGCCTCGACCGCCATGTCCCGCCATGGCTCATCATCGAGCCAGACGGTACGGCGATGCGAGGCCCTCCCGTGGGTCTTCACATCGGTGACCAGGCGAAGCTGATCGGACATGCTCAGCCCTTCTTGGGCTTAGCCTCGATCGCCGCCTCGACCGGCGCCTCGGGCACGGGCGCTTCCACAACGGGTGTGCGTCTGCTGACCGGCAGTCCGAGGTGGTCCCTGATCTGGACCTCGATCCCGTCACGCAGGGCCGAGTTCTCCCGCAGGAAGTCCTTGGCCGCCTCACGTCCCTGTCCGAGACGCTCCTCGCCGTAGGTATACCAGGAGCCGGACTTCTGGACGATGCCTTCCTCCACGCCGAGGTCGAGGAGGCTGCCCTCCTTGGAGATGCCCTGGCCGAACATGATGTCGAACTCAGCCTGGCGGAACGGCGGTGCGACCTTGTTCTTCACGACTTTGGCCCGGACGCGGTTACCCACATTGTCCGTTCCCTGCTTGATCGAGTCGATCCTGCGGATGTCGATGCGGATCGAAGCGTAGAACTTGAGAGCCCGGCCGCCGGACGTGGTCTCCGGGCTGCCGAACATCACGCCGACCTTCTCGCGAAGCTGGTTGATGAAGATGCACGTCGTGTTGGACTTGCTGAGCGAGCCCGCGAGCTTCCGCATGGCCTGACTCATCAGCCTCGCCTGGAGGCCTACGGTGACGTCGCCCATCTCACCCTCGAGTTCCGCTCGAGGGACAAGGGCGGCCACCGAGTCGATGACTATGACATCGATGGCACCGGAGCGCACGAGCATGTCGGTGATCTCGAGCGCCTGCTCACCGGTATCAGGCTGCGATATCAGGATGTCATCGATGTCCACGCCGAGACGCGCGGCGTACGCGGGATCGAGCGCGTGCTCGGCGTCCACGAAGGCGGCTATGCCGCCGGTACGCTGTGCCTCTGCGACGATCTGTAGTGCCAGGGTGGTCTTACCCGACGACTCCGGACCGTAGATCTCGACGATACGGCCCCGCGGCACGCCGCCGATACCGAGAGCGGCATCGAGGGCCAGGGAACCGGTCGGGATGGCATCGACGACCTGCAGCGACGTGTTCTCGCCGAGCCGCATGAGCGAACCCTTGCCGAACTTGCGCTCGATCTGCTCTCTCGTGAGATCGAGCACCTTCTCCTTCTCACTCTGTATCACTTGCATCCCGCTCCTTATCCCATTCGGGCGACCCCTGAAGGTTGCATCGAACCTACACGAACATACGTTCGGTGTCAATCACCTGCCGAGCGGAATGATGGCGAGTTCCTCGTACACGGGACCACGCGGCGTGAGCGTCGACGAGAAGAGCGTAACCTCCCGCACTGACATCGCGACGGCGCGATCCTCGGACCGGCGGAGTATGTGCTCCACCGCGTCCAGCGAGGGTGTGATGACGCGTCGCGGATGTCGCGCCCTGCAGAGCGTCACGTGCGTCCTGAAACGGTGGCCCTCGGGCTCGAACTCGAGGAACGAGGTGGCGTCGGCGATCGCCCCGGCCAGAGCGGCGGTCTCCTCCCCTCCCGTCGTCGGCTGGATCCATACGAGCGAAGCAGAGCGTGGCCTCGGGATCGCACGTACGCCGTCGAGGCGCAGGTGATAGGGCTCGCGATCGGCGACCGCCTCGCGCACGGCCTCATCGACGTGCGGTATGAGCGCGTCCGGGACGATACCGAGGAAGCGCAACGTGATGTGCAGGCTCTCCTCGGCGACCCACTTCTCGCCATGCCACTGCGGGTCGGCCTCGATGAACGACTGCCGGCATGCCACGAGTGTCGAGCGCACCGCGAGCGGGAGCGTGACGGCTACAAACGCGCGAGGCATCGAGCGATCACCTCTCGAGGAGATCGCGACGGAGCATGTCGAGCGCGATCAACGTCGCGCGGGCGCGCACCGCCGAACGGCTGCCCTGCAGACGGTGCTCCACCGCGCGGGTCTCGTCACCGGTCCGGGCCTGCGCAAACCACACGAGGCCGACGGGTCTGTCCTCGGAGCCGCCGTCGGGCCCTGCGATGCCGGTGGTGGCGACCGAGACCGTCGCGCCGGGGAGCGCGAGCGCACCTTCGGCGAGAGCACGGGCTGTCTGCTCACTCACCGCGCCGAACTCATCGAGGACCGCCGTAGGCACGCCGAGCACGCCGGACTTCACGGCGTTGTCGTACGCCACGACGCCACCCGTGAAGACCGCCGATGCCCCGGAGACGTCGGTGAGCGCCGAGGCGATCATGCCGCCTGTGCACGACTCGGCGGTGGCGATGATCTCGCGGCGCTCCCTGGCCAGGCGCACCACTGTCTCGGCGAGCGACGAGCCGTCGGTAGAGTAGCAGGCGGGGCCGAGAGCCACCTGGGCGGCGGCCGAGGCGGACTCAAGGTCGGTGGCATCTCCCTCGCGCGGGAAGAGTACGACCTCCACGTCTCCCGGCGCGGCCAGGAGCGTGAGTTCCACGGCGTAGTCGGCGATCACCGGCACGACGAGGTGCTGGGCGTCCGACTCGGTGATGCCGGTGCACCGCAGACGCACGGGCGCCGGGACGCGGCGGCGCGACTCGAGGTAGCCGAGCAGCAGCGGGCGCATCTCATGTGGCGGTCCCGGCAGGAGGATCAGACCATGCCCGTCATCGAGCGATACGACCTGTCCGGGGGCCGTGCCGGCCACCGCGGGGAGGACCGTGGCACCGTCGAGCACGTCTGCCTGACGGAACATCTGCGCGCGAGAGGCCGTCTGCGTGTGGCGGGCCGCCACCTGCGCAAGCTGCATAGCGATGGTTTCGTCGCGCAGAAGTGCCCTTCCGAGGGCGTCAGAGGCCGCCTCGCGGGTGATGTCGTCGTGAGTTGGTCCCAATCCCCCCGTGACGACCACGAGGCCGTACGCCTCCATGAGCGCTCTGATAGCCTCGGCCACCAATGCGCGGTCGTCAGGCAGCGCGAGTGCGGCGCGCACCACGTACCCGGCGTCCGCGAGCATCCTGGCGATCTCGGTGCTGTTGGTGTCCTGCCGGAGCCCGGTGGTGAGCTCCGTGCCGACGGTGAGGATCGCTGAAGTGCGCAGCACCGCCACGTCAGGCGCCCTCCCCTTGCCCCCGGTCCCAGGGGCCCGTAAGTATGTCGCGCGCATGGTAGAAGTAGTCGATCATCGACGCGATCGTCGCCGTCACGGCTGCGGCCATGATCGCCCAGGCCAGCCCGTTGTAGTAGGTCATGGCGCCCGGGCCGAGCACGCTCTCGAGCACGTTTGCGAGGAGCGTGCTCTCCTTCAGCAGGTAACCGGCGATCGCGATGATCTGCATGACCGTCTTGACCTTGCCGAGTTTGGATGCCGCGATCACGCGTCCCTCGGCCACCGCCACCATGCGGAGGCCGCTCACCACCAGCTCGCGGCTGATGATGACGAGGGCCACCCATGACGGGAGCCGATCGAGGTCCACGAGCGCGACGAGGGCGGCCGTCACGAGCAGCTTGTCGGCGAGCGGGTCGATGAACTTGCCGAATGTGGTGACCTGGTTGCGGCTGCGCGCGACGTAGCCGTCTACCGCGTCGCTTGCTGCGAGCGTGATGAAGATCAACGCCGCGAGCCACGGCTGTGCGATGTGCCACCACTCCGGCATAGACAGCCACGCGGGGACCTCGCCCAGGAGGACGACAAGGAAGACGGGAATGAGCACGACACGCGCGAGCGTGATCCTGTTGGCGAGGTTCATATTGCGGATCATGAGAGCTCCCCGATCAGGTCGTAACCGGCTGCGTCGATGATACGCACATCAACGAGCGTCCCGACAGCCGCAGAGCCGTCGATCACCGTGAGTCCGTCAACGTCGGGCGCCTGACCGCACGTGCGGCCCACGAGATCGTCCTCGTCGTCGCCCTCGACGAGCACACGGCGTACGCTGCCGACGAGGGCAGCCGCCCTCGCGAAGCCGACGACGTCGGCTATGTCGCGGAGCCGCTGGGCGCGCTCGGCCCGGACGTCGTCCGGTAGCTGGCCGGGCATGGCCGCGGCGCGCGTGCCCTCTTCAGGGCTGAAGGCGAAGACGCCGACGAAGTCGAACGCGGCCGCCTCGATGAAGCGCTCGAGTGTGGCGGCGTCGCCCTCGGTCTCGCCCGGGAAGCCCGCCATGACCGTCGTGCGAAGCGTGACGTCGGGCAGCGCCGCGCGCACGCGGTCGAGCAGGTCGTGGAATCGTGCGGCGTCTCCGGTGCGTCCCATCGCCTCGAGGATCGACGCCGAGGCGTGCTGGAGCGGGATGTCGAGGTAGTGGCAGACCTTGCGCGCATCGGCCATGGCCGAGAGCAGCCGGTTTGTGACGCCGTCAGGCTGGAGGTACATCAGCCGGATGCGGAAGTCGCCCTCGAGTGCATCGAGTCGCTCGACCAACGTGGCGAGGTCGGCCCGCTCGGCGAGGTCGTGGCCGTAGCTCGCGATGTCCTGGCCCACGAGCACGAGTTCGCGCGCGCCGGTATCGATGAGGAAGCGAGCCTCGGCGAGGATGCCGTCAAGCGGTGCCGAGATGAACCGGCCCCTGATCGCCGGGATCGTGCAGTACGCGCAGGTGCGGTCGCAACCCTCGGACACCTTGAGGTAGGCGGTGTGTGTGCCGGCCGTGCGGGTGGGCGCCTCCACGCGCACCCCGAACGGCACGCCGAACAGGGCCTCGAGAACGTCGGGCAGCTGATCCTCTTCAGCGACCGGCAGGAACGCGTCAGCCTCGGGCATCGCCTCAGCGAGATCGGCTCCGTAGCGCGAGGGCATGCAGCCGGCGACGATCAGCTTGCGCCCGTCCCCCGCGGGCACCCACTCCCCCGCCAGCTCGAGTGCCGTGGCGATGGACTCCTCGGTGGCGGTCTGGATGAACGCGCACGTGTTGAGCACGACGGCGTCGGCGTCGGCAGGGTCGTCCACCACCCGGTACGGGGATGCTTCAACGAGTGCGGCCATGCGGTCGCTGTCGACCTCGTTCTTCGGGCAGCCGATGGTCACGAAGGCTATCGCCGGCGGGTTCTCCACGGGGCTACCGGTAGTTGATGAACTGGAGCGGGATGCCGTAGTCATGCTCCTTGAGGAAGCCGATGACCGCCTGGAGCTCGTCGCGGCTTGCGCTGAAGACGCGCAGCTTGTCGCCCTCGATCTGCACCTTCGCCTTGAACTTCTCGTCGCGGATGTCCTTGTTCATCTGGCGCGCGAGGTCCGCTTCGATGCCGTTCACGATGGTGCCGGTCCGCCGCGAGGAGCCGCCGGAGGCCGCTTCGATCTTGCCCCATGAGACCGCCTTGAGGTCGATCGTGCGACGGACGAGCTTGGATTCGAGGACGTCCTTCACCTGGCCGAGGACGAAGTCGCTCGGAGCCGCCAGTGAGATGGTGGAACCGGTGCGGTCGAACGTGATGGTGGCGCCGCTGTCCTTCAGGTCGTAACGCTGCGTGAGCTCCTTGCTCGCCTGCTGCACGGCGTTGTCGACCTCCTGCATATCGACCTGGGATACGACGTCGAAACTCTGGTCCTTTGCCACGGTTCCTCCTTGGCGGTACGGGGCTATTCGGTGGTCGCAGTGAGGCTGACCTCGGCGATGCCGTCGGTGGCAGCCGGGATCGCGACGGGATTGCCATCGCGGGTGATCGTGACCGCGGCGGGCTTGCCGACCCGCACGATGGCGTCGTCGGCGACGGTCCACATCTTGGACTCACCGCCTGGCATCGTGCCTTCGTACGCGATGAGGCCGTCGACCCGCGCCTGCACCCACGACGACTGCCCGGGCGTCACCTCGACCTTGAGGATGAACGCGCCTGCGGCAGTCTCCTCCCCGGCGCCGCCGTCCGGGTCCAGGACAGTGGTCGTGGTCGTCGGTTCCGCGCTCTCGCTCGTGTCCGGTGCGATGGGCGGCGGGGAGTCGCCCCTGCCGAGGAGCGACGAGACACCCCACACCACGCCAGCGATCACTACGATAGCCACCGCGGCCGCGACCCATGCCTGCCTCGGGATCGCATGCACGTCCAGGCGGTGCGGCACGACCGTGCGCTCAGGGATGTGGCGAAGCGCTGGAGCCTCGGTACGCGCGCCGAGGTCGCGACTGTACTCCTCGAGAAGCGGGGCCGGATCCACGCCAAGGTACTGCGCGTAGTTCTGGATGTAGCCGCGGACGTACACGGATGCCGGTAGCTCGTCGAACCGGTTGTTCTCGAGCGCGATGAGCATCCTGCCCATGATCTTCGTGGCCGACTCCATATCCGAGAGCGTCTTGCCTCGCTCTCGCCTGAGTGCCACCAACCGATCGCCTACCGGCATCGTGTCATCTCCTCACGGTGCACGCGTGTACTACAGTTCATCGCGTTCCTCCCGTTCGAAGTGCTTGAGTGCTTCGAGGTCTTCCACGTCCACAAGCACCTCACGGGGACGGCTGCCGTCGGGCTGGCCCACGACACCCTTCATCTCGAGCATATCCATGATGCGACCGGCGCGTGCGTAGCCCACTTTGAGGCGACGCTGCAGAAGCGACGTGGAGCCCATACCGCTCGTGACCACGATATCGGCCGCCTCCCAGATGAGCGGGTCGTCATCGTCGGAGTTCTCGAGGCTGCCTGTCTGGCCGGTCACCTTGAGGTGCAGGATCTCCTCATGGTAGTCGGGTTCGGCCTGTGATTTCACGTGATCCACGACGCGTGTGATCTCATCCTCGGACACGTACGCACCCTGGATGCGGTTGGGCTTGGACAGCGCGGGCGTGGAGAAGAGCATGTCGCCGAGGCCGACGAGCTTCTCGGCGCCGGCGGTATCGAGGATGACGCGGCTATCGATGCCAGAGGACACCGCGAACGCGATGCGGTTGGTGATGTTGGTCTTGATGAGGCCGGTGATGATATCGGTCGAGGGTCGCTGCGTGGCCACGATGAGGTGGATGCCGGCGGCACGCGCGAGCTGTGCGATGCGCACGATGGACTCCTCGACCTCCTTGGCGGCGACCATCATCAGGTCGGCGAGCTCGTCGATGATGATGACGAGGTACGGCATCTCCTCCATACCCTCCGGTGCCTTGCCGTCGCGCACGGCCGTGTTGTACTGCGAGATGTTGCGCGCGCCGGTCTTCTGCAGGCGCTTCAGGCGCGACTCCATCTCCCCTACCGCCCAGTGGAGCGCCGATGCGGCCTCCTTGGGCTCGGTCACGACCGGCACGTAGAGGTGGGGCACACCGTTGTAGAGGCTGAGTTCGATGCGCTTGGGGTCGATGAGGATGAGCCGGACCTCGGCGGGTGTGGACCGCATGAGGATCGACATGATGAGTGCGTTGATGCACACCGACTTGCCCGTGCCGGTGGAGCCGGCGATGAGCAGGTGCGGCATGGAGGCGAGGTCTGCGGCGATCTGTTCGCCGGCCACGTCCTTGCCGATGCCGAGCATGAGCGGGCGCGGATCGGCGATGAGGCCGCTGTGCAGGACGTCGCCGAGGGTGACCGTGGCGCGACCGGTGTTGGGCACCTCGATGCCGATGTAGCTCTTGCCGGGTATCGGCGCCAGGATGCGGATCGTAGGCGCCGCGAGCGCGAGTGCGAGGTCGTCCGACAGCGCTGTCACACGGTTGACCTTCACGCCCTTCGCGAGTTCCACCTCGAACATCGTGACCGTGGGTCCGGCGATCCAGTTGACCACGCGCGCCATGATGTCGAAGGTCGCGAACGTCTGCTCGATGAGACCCGCCGTGTGGCGGAGCTCCTTCTCGGTGGCCTTGTGCGAGGCGGCGCTCTCGGGCGTACGGGTGAGCATGGAAAGCGGCGGGAGCTCGAAGCCCTCGAGTGCGCGCGGGGCCACCGATGACGGTGCCGGCAGCGTGGGCTTCGCGGCCTCGGGGTCGCCCCTCAGGCCCTTCCTGGAGCGGGGCGGCAGCGCCGGCGACGGCTCACGCTCGAACGCGTCGGAGCCGTCGAAGTCTTCGAGCGGCACGGTCTTGGCGGCCCGGCGGCGTACCGTGGGCTCGGAGGCGGTGAGTTCCTCGGCTACGGGGCGGCCGAGTCGCGCCCGGACGGCCTCGAGAACCTCTGTGATCGAGAGTCCCGCGATGACGAGCCCCACGAGCACGAGCGCGCCCGCCACCACGTAGGCGATGGCATGGCCCAGCAGCGTGCGCAACACCCAGGCGAGGCCGCCGCCGATGTAGCCACCGGTGGTGATGAGCGTGCCGTGGTCCCACTGCAGCGCCGGGTCGTTGCCGATGGCCAGGATGCCGAGGAACGCCACAAGCACCAGACCGAGCCCGATGCCCACTCGGACCTCGTCCACGCGCAGGCCCGTGAGGAAGAACGTCACGGCCCACAGCAGGATGATCACCGGGATCGCGTAGGCGCCAAGGCCGAAACCGACCTGCAGGATCGACTTGATGGCCTGCGGGACCACCCCGGCCGTCTGTGTGAACACGGTGATGGCGAGAGCGATGGCGAGCGCGCCGAGGACGATGCCGACGATCTCGTGGCGGCTGTCGTCGTCGAGAACGCGCACCGGCGCAGGCGGAGGTGTGCTGCGACGCGCCGCAGGCTTCGCGCCCTGCGGGCGGCCGGTCTTCTTCGTCGGGGTTGTGCGGCCGGTGGCCATTCGCGAGTCTCCTTGCGCGTCCTTAGGTGAGGGCGCTCATCATCAGTATGGCGGTACCTGCGATCGCAGTGTAGATGGCGAACGCCCACAGTGAGTGTTTCCGGACGTACGGCAGCAGCAGCGCGATCGCGATGTAGCCCACGATCGCGGTCGTGACGAGGCCCGCCATCAGCGGTCCGGCGGCAGGTAGTGCTTCTCCGTCCATGATCACGTCGAGCAGGATCTTCTTGGCGGTGGCGGCGCCGATGATCGGTATGGAGAGCAGGAACGAGAAGCGGGCCGCCTCCTCGCGCTTGAGGCCGAGCCCCACCCCCGAGGCGATGGTGATGCCCGAACGCGAGAGCCCCGGCGCAACGGCGAACGCCTGCGCCACGCCGATGGCGAGTGCCTGCTTGAGCGGGATCTCCTCGGCGGTGGCGATGGTGGTCTTCGAACGGCGCGCGAGCAGCTCCGCCCCGGCGAGCAGCACGGCCGTCACCAGCAGGAACGCCCCGGTGATCGTCACCTGTGAGGACATCGGCATCGTCTCGACACCCTCCACCAGCGGCTCGAGCGCGAGCGCGATGAGCGCGCTCGGGATGGTGGCCGCGATGATGAGCCAGGCGAGCTTGCGGTCGCGGGCGCGCTCCTCCCCCTTCGAAAAGAGGCCGAGCAGCAGGTTCCACACGTCGCGGCGAAAGTACGCGATGGTGGCGGCGAGCGTGGCCGCATGCAGCACCACGTCGAAGCCGAGACCGAACCGCTTCCACCCGAACAGCGCGGGGATCAAGATGAGGTGCCCGTCGCTCGAGATCGGCAGGAACTCGGTTATGCCCTGGGTGATGCCCAGGACGATGGCTTCGAGAACGCCCACCTACACCTCCATGACGACGGGGATGATCATGGGCCGGCGCCGGGCGGTCTCCCAGATGTACTGCGATACCGCGTCGTGCAGCGCCTTCTTGATGACCGCCTCGTCGGTAGCGCCCTCGCCCGAGGTCTTCTTGAGGACCTTTTCGATCCGGGTGCGGACTCCCTTGAGCGCCTCGGTCGTGTCCGGGCCGAGCACGAGACCACGGGTCACGAATTCCGGATCGCCCACGATCGCGCCCGTACGGCTGTCGACCGCGACCACGATGAGCGCGAAACCATCGCTCGACAGCGCCTGCCGGTCGCGCAGGACCACCTGTCCGAGGTCGCCCACGGCCAGGCCGTCCACGTAGATCACGCCCGAGTTCACGCGCTGGCCGCGGTGCACGCCGGCCTCGTCGATCTCGAGGCAGTCGCCGTTGTCGAGGATGAACACGTTCTGCTCCGGGATCCCCACGGCCTTGGCGAGTTCGGCATGAGCGTGGAGGTGACGCATCTCGCCGTGGACGGGCACGAAGTTGTCCGGCGAGACGAGGTTGAGCATGAGCTTGAGTTCCTCGGCGGAGCCGTGGCCGGATACGTGGATGCGCGCCATGCCCTTATGGACCACATGTGCCCCCGCCCGGTACAAGCGGTTCATCACGCGGCTGACGGCCTTCTCGTTGCCCGGCACGGGGCTCGCCGAGATGACGACGGTGTCGCCCTCCTGGATCTGCACGGTCTTGTGATCGCCGTTGGCGATACGGGCGAGCGCCGAGAGCGGTTCGCCCTGGCTGCCCGTGCAGAGCACCACGACCTTGTCGGCGGGCATGTTGCCCATCGCGTACGCATCGACGATGTCGTCATCGTCGATGTGCAGGTAGCCGAGGTCGCGGGCGATCTTGGTGATGTTGATCATCGACCGCCCCGTGACCACCACCTTGCGGCCGTTGGCCACCGCCGCGTCGCAGACCTGTTGGACGCGGTGCACGTGGCTCGCGAACGAGGCCACGATGATGCGCTGCTCGGCGGCGGCGAAGATGCGACGGAGTTCGACGCCGACCTCGGCCTCGGAAGGCGTGTGGCCGGAGTTCTCGGCGCCGGTGGAGTCGCTGAGCATGAGCGTGACGCCCTGCTTGGCGGCGCGTGCGAAGCCGGCGAAGTCGGTGAAGCGGCCGTCGATGGGCGTCTGGTCGAGCTTGAAGTCTCCGGTGTGGAGCACGGTGCCCACAGGCGTGCGCACGTAGACGGCCACGCCGTCGGGGATCGAGTGGTTCACGGCGAAGAAGTCGAGGCTGAACATGCCGAGGTTGAGGTGACTCCCCGCCTTGATCTCGCGCAGCTTCGGCTTCTTGATGCGGTGTTCCTCGAGCTTGCCGGCAACGATGCCGAGCGTGAGCCTGGTACCGAGCACCGGAACCGGCGCGCCGAGATCCTTCAGCAGGTACGGCAGCGCGCCGGTGTGGTCCTCGTGGCCGTGCGTGATGATGATGCCGCGCAACTTCT
This sequence comes from Coriobacteriia bacterium, assembly GCA_049658145.1. Classification (GTDB taxonomy): domain Bacteria; phylum Actinomycetota; class Coriobacteriia; order Anaerosomatales; family Anaerosomataceae; genus UBA6100. Next base: position 29,231 of record JBASOJ010000044.1, on the reverse strand, counting down.
CCTTGCGCTGAAGGATGTAGCTGTAGTCGGGAAGGATGAGGTCGATCCCCGGATGATCCTCGTCGGGAAACATCAATCCGGCGTCGATGACGATCATGTCGTTGCCGAGCTCGAGCACGGTCATGTTCTTGCCGATGCCGTCGAGCCCGCCGAGCGGGATGACGCGAAGGCGGTTCTTGTTTGATGTCATGGAAGGCTGTATGTGCTCCTTGTCGTGTCGGTGGTGAGCGTCGTGCGTGCGTGGTGCAACGCGGACCGTGTGATCCGCGCTTCAGTCAGGAGATGAGTCCGAGGCGGCGCAGGATGGGCGCCAGCTCGGCGGTCTGCGCATCGGTCGCCGGGATGAGCGGCAGGCGGCACTCGCCCACCGGGTAGCCCACGAGCTCGAGCGCCTTCTTCACCATGATCGGGTTGGCGGTCATGAACAGCGCCTTGAACAGCGGCATCAGCTCGAGGTGGATCTTGAGCGCGCGGGTGTGGTCGCCACCGGACTGCGCGGCCAGCATCTCGGCAAGCTGCGTGCCGGCCACGTGCGAGGCCACCGAGATCACGCCAGTGGCGCCGAGACCCATCATCGGCAGCGTGTCCTCGTCGTTACCCGAGAGCACCTCGAAGCCGACCGGCGAGCCGTCGATGATGGTCGCGATCTGCGTGAGGTTGGAGGAGGCCTCCTTCACGGCGACGATGTTCTCGAAGTCCGCCGCCAGCCGGAGCGTGGTGGTCGCCTCGAGGTTCACCACGGAGCGTCCGGGGATGTTGTAGAGGATCACCGGTACGTCCACCGCGCTCGCGATGGCGCCGAAGTGGCGGTACAGGCCCTCCTGCGGCGGCTTGTTGTAGTACGGCACCACGGCCATCACGGCGTCCACACCGAGCTTCACGACCTGCTGGGCGAACTCCACCGAGTCGTCCGTGCAGTTGTCGCCTGCGTTCGCGATGATCGGCGCGGAGCCGTTCACGGCCTCGAGAACGGCTTCGAACAGCCGTAGCTTGTCGTCGTAGAAGACCGTGGGCGACTCGCCGGTGGTGCCGCACACCACGAGCGCCTCGCTTCCGGCGTCGAGCAGGCGCAACGCCAGGTCCTGCGCGCGAGGCAAGTCGAGCTCGCCTTCCGGCGTGAAGGGCGTGACCATCGCGGTAAGGAGTCTGCCGAATCTCGGCTCGGTCATGATCGATCGCCCCTCGAGAGTGAAAGGCGTTGTCCGGACGCCTTGGGATACGTGTGACTACTGAAGTATTGTGCCACAGCGCGTCGTCGGGCGCAGAATGACGACCTCACGTTACGCCAGGCCGGGCGCGATCAGATGCCGTCGTTCTCCACCAGCCGGGTGTGGCAGAAGCTGCAGTACGCGCGCGGATGGCATTCCTCGCAGTAGGACGATCCCTCGGCCTTCACTTCCGCACTGTGCTGCTCGATCCACGCTCCCTGCATCGGGTCGAACGAGGTGTGGTGGCACATGGTGCAGAGATCCGGCGACGAACCGTGACAGCTCGTACACACTCCGCGGTCGGCGTCGGCCGCGGTGGCATGGCCGTCCGGTCCCCGCGCCCAGTCGTCCGGATGCGGCATCGCCAGGCCGTGACAGTCATCGCAGAACGACTGCTCATGGCACATCGCGCACAGGCGCTCGTCCGCATCGGACACGTCGCCGTGACCGCGCGCCCACAGCGGCTCGGCGTGAGATGCGGGTACGAGGTCGAACTCGCCGGGGTGGCAGACACCGCACTCCTTTGATGCCTCCGGCTGCCCGGATGTTCCGTGACACGTGAAGCACTGGGCCATGAGCGAGAGCGCGGTCCCGCGTGACTCCAGAGGGTGCGCCGTGCGGACATGGCACGAGACGCAGGACCCGTTGCGTTCGGCGTGCTCCGGGTGATCGATGAGGATTCTGTAACCGGAGGTCGCCTTTCTGTTCGGGTCGTGGCACTGGAGGCACACGGCATCAGCGATGGGCTCGGATGCTGCGGCGGCCGCATCCACCGGATTCTCATAGGTCCCTGCACGGTGCGCGCTGACATCTCGGGCCAGGAGCGCGGCACGGTATGAGACCCGCGATGGGAGCTGGTACCAGCGTGTGGCGGGCTCATGGCACTCGACGCACGGCACCGTGCTGTGCGCGGACACCGCCCACTCGGAGGTGCGCAACTCCATCTCGTGGCAGGAGGCGCACACATTCGGTGACGCCGTCGTGACATCGAATGCTATCGATATGGCGAGGACGATCACGACGGCAGATACCAGAGCGACCGCAGTGAGGACGAGCCTACGGGCGCGCTCGGGCAGCCGTCCGACGACCTGCCTCAGGCTTCGGATGGGACCTCTGCGCGGAACTCGTGCATCGTCCATGGTTGCCTCTAATCGACCAGTTCGAGCGTCGGATCGAAGCCGAGTTGTGGCACGTCGCCGTGGCACTCGACGCAGAACTCGCTCTCATGGCAGGCCTCACAGCTGCGATGCACCGCAACAGCGTCACCGTGCACCGCGCGCCAGTCGTCGGTATGCGAGCGCGGCCGGTCGGCGTGACAGTCGACACACCAGTCGGGGCGCCACTGGTGGCAGTCGGCGCATGCGGGGTCGGCCGAGTGCGAGTCGTGGACCACCAGCCAGTCAGCTTCCGAGTGGCTCTCGGGTGCGGCTTTGGCTGTGTGGCATGCGGTGCACGCATTCTCGGCCGAGTCACCGTCATGGCACGTCATACACTCCACCATCGGCGGTGTGTGCTTGCCTTCGGGGCTCTTCTCGTGCACCAGGTACCGGTGGCACTCCACGCAGTCCATGTCGAGGATCGTGATGTGGGCGCGGTGCGGTATCTGCAGGTCGCCCTTCGGCGAGACCGTCCGAAGGTCGCTGTGACACACCAGACACGCTTCATCGTCAGGACGCGCCAGCGCGGTCGGCTTGCGCGAGGGTGCGACGAAGGACGCGTAGTACTCCCCCACCATCCTGATCCGGAAGAGCGCGTCCGGCAGCGGACCGGGGGCTACGTGACAGTCGTCGCATCCCACTTCGGCGTGTGTGGACGTGGTCCAGGACCGGTATTCGGCCTGGAGCGTGTCGTAGTGTGCGAAGGTCCCCGGGCGCGTCGACAGGTACCCGGGAACGGCGAGAAGCACGACGATCACGAACACCGTGAGCCCGAAGCGGTTCAGATGGGCGTGATGCCTGTGCAACCAGCCCGTGCGCGTGGGAGTCTCTAGTGGCATTGGAGACAGAACTCCTCGCCGCCGTGGCACACGGTGCATCCGTCACCGCGGAGCCGAGCGGTCTCCGCGTGTCCGGACTTCCAGTTCCCGACGTGCGACGCCGGACGCTCCTCGTGGCACTCGGCGCAGTACGCGGGCGTCCAGTCGTGGCATGCCGCGCAGTCCTCAGACTCCACCAGTGTGCCGTGCACCTGTAGCCAGTCAGGCCGATCGTGCGTCTCCGGTCTCGACTTCAAGGTGTGGCACTTGACGCACTCGTCTGTGGCCGAGTCACCGTCGTGGCACTCGGCGAGGCATACCTCCATCTCGGGCCGGTTGAACCCACGCTCATTGAGTGAGTGCACGAGGTCCTGGTGACACTGCGAGCACTCGAGGTCCAGGACCTCGACGTGCGCGCGATGCGGGATGAGCAGGTCGCCGCTCGGCGCCACGCTACGATAGCTGGTGTGGCACTTCTGGCAGGCTTCGCGATCGGGGGCCGAGAGGAGGTTGGACTCGTCAGGTCCCTGAAGGAGTTGCGAGTAGTACGCCGGCACGGCGGCGATCGCGAACGACACGGCCCCGCGGATCCCCGGATTCACGTGACATGCTCCGCACGAGATGCGTGAGTGTGTGGACGTGCTCCAGTGAGCCATCCGATCGCTCAGCACAGGGTACCGTCTGTAGTAGTCGGGTTGGAGCGTCGAGGCGACGGGGATCGCTACGGCCGTCACCATCACGGCCACGATGCCGAGCGCGATCGCGATGACGATGCGACGCCGCACCCTCACTCCATCTCCTTGAACCGGTCGTGGCAGTCGACGCACCACGCGCGCTCGTGGCACTCCAGGCAACGCGGATCGTCCACGCCGGTCGACTGGTCGCTGTGCCGCCCTATCCAGGACACCGTCGGTCCGTGGAACTCGGGGCGCTCTAGGTGGCACTCGTCGCACTCGCCCTGGGACTGGTGGCACAGGAGGCACCGGTCTCGTCCGGCGAGCGCCTCCGCGCCGTGGTAGACCTCGGTCCAGTCGTCACGTACGTGCAGCTGCTCGATGGAGCGCATGCTGGTCTCGATGGGCAGGCCGTCGAAGACCGGGCGCTCGCCGGTGGTATGACAGAGCTGGCACTCATCGATCGTGTGACACGCCTCCACACAGGCGTTCTGTCCGGTCTTCCGCGCGACCGCGGCGTGCTCTGTGCGCCAGGAGTCACTCGACTCGTGCAGCACGTGGTGACAGTCGTAGCACTCGTCGGTGGTCTTGGTCCCGACGTGACAGCCGTACGCCACGCAGACGCCGCTGAAGGGCATCTCCTTGTGCTGGTCGAGGTATGGCTGTTCGAAGTGAGCGGTCCACTTGTGGCATCCGGTGCACGGTCGGGTCTCGGCCTCCACGCGCTGATGCGCCGGGTGCGGGATCCTCCCGGTGCGGGCGCTGTCGGCACCCCAATCGTCTGAGTGGCACTGCAGGCACGCGTCATTGGTGGGCGCCGAGAACGTGAAGAACTTGGGCGTGGGACCCGCCGAGATCATGCCGGCGTAGTAGTCGGTAACGAGCGCTACGGCGTTTGCGGTAGGCCGCGTCTCGTGGCACGAGCGACAGCCGATGCCCTCATGGGCCGAGTCCTCCAGGTTCACGTAGCGGCGCTCGAGAAGGTGGTAGCGCGAGAAGAACTCGGGCGTGGACGTGGACGCGAGGGGGATGGCGACCGCCGCGACGCACGCCGCGGTGAGCGCCAGCATGACGGCTACGATCCTGACCGTACGCAGGCGCGACGATCGCGACGGGGATGGTGCGCTCAACGACGGGTCACCCCGCCTCGACCGTCGCGGAATCCAGCCGTGCGGGTGCGTGTGCTCTTGCATCAACGTCCGCGTCTTCGGGCACCGCAAGCGGCAACAGCTTGGCGGCGAGGGTGACCAGCAGCACGCCGATACCGAGGAGGCCGAGGGCGATCAGGACCTCGGCAAGGCTCGGCATATAGGGAGCCGCGTGTGCACCGAGCGGGTCGACGGCGAAGCCCATCGCCATCAGCGAGTAGCGCTTCATGAAGATGGCGACGACATACATCGCCGAGGCGGTGATCTGCACGGCCGGGATATGCCGCGTCTTGCGGCCGGCGAGAAGCGCGAAGGCGCCTACCCCCAGGATGAGTACCGGCAGGAACGTGAATGCGTAGTCGCCCGTGAAGAACAGCGCGAAGCGATCCACGTGACCGGGCTTGGCCGAGGTCGGCCAGAACACTGTCATGATCTCGACGAGCAGCAGGAACAGGTCGGTCACGATGACCGTTGCGAGCAGCGTCGAGAGGCTGCGGAACATCGAGGACTTGAAGCGCATCACACCGAGACGCTGCATAAGGTACGCGCAGATGAGCAGCAGCGCGATCCCCGAGGCCGTGGCCGAGGTCAGGAATATCGGCACCATCACCGCCGAGTTCCATAGCTCGCGCGACTTGTTGAGCGCAAGCACGAACGCGGTGGTGGTGTGGAGGTAGATGGCGAGTGGCAGCGCTATCAGCGTCATCCGGTACGCCAGCTTCTCACCGCCCTTCCCGGTGATCAGCACCCAGAGGTCCACGAAGCAGATGACCATGTAGATGGCGGCCGCGCTGCCGGTGTACACGAACGGCGAGGAGGGATTGGGCGTGAGCATCATCCATACCGCGCGCCACGGCCTCTCCATGTCGGTGAGGATCCCGAGGAGCGCGAGCATGACGAGCACGCCCGCCTGCAGCACGGCCAGGCGCGACAACGGCTTGAACTGCTTGGCGCCGAAGAGGTGCACGCTCGCGTACACGACAAGGCCTCCAGCGGACAGGCCGACGTAGTACATGTAGTTGGTGAACCACAGTCCCCATGGGTAGTCATCGCGCATGGCCATGACCACGCCGCCATTGTCGAGCGCTGCCGCCCATGCCATCACTCCCACGCCGATGACGGTCAGCAGGAGCGATACGAACGCCCAGTAGCGCGGACCGGCGGTGCGCAGTGCGCCCACCTTGAGGTCGATTCCCAGTACCCGCTTGATGCCGGGCTGTGTCGTCTTCTCAGTCATCGCACATCAGCCCACATACCAGATCATCGGCTCGGTCCCGTACTCTTCTTTTAGGCGCCAGACCCGGCGTGTCTTGAGCAGGATGGACACGGCGCTCTCGGGGTCGTTCAAATCGCCGAAGGTACGTGCACCGACGGGACACGCCTCCACGCAGGCGGGTATGCCGCCGGCGCGGGTGCGCTGGATGCAGAACGTGCACTTCTCGACGACGCCCGCCTTCTCCTGGAGCGGCACCTGAGGATTCCGCTCGTCTTCGGGAACGTCGGGTTCCTTCCAGTTGAAATGCCGCGCACCGTACGGGCATGTGACGATGCAGTTCCTGCAGGCGATGCACTTGTCGTACTCGATCGTGACGATCCCGTCAGGCTCCTTCCAGGTGGCCTTGACCGGACATCCAAATACGCACGTGGGCTTGGCGCACTGCATGCACTGCACCGGCATGTACCACTTGTCGGCGCGCCCTCCCTCGGTGTAGTCCTCGTTCGCGTGCTCCACATCGACCTCGCCTGGCTCCATCTCCAGCACGCGGATGTAGGTGAATCCGGCGTCCCGGCCGATGTTGTTCTCCTTCACACAGGCGTAGACGCACTTGCGGCAGCCGATGCATGCCTTCACGTCGATGACCATGGCCCACTTCTGGTCGCCGGCAGGCTCGGCGTAGCTGACGGGCTTGCCGGGATAGTTGACGGTGCCGTCACCCTCGATGATCTCGGCGAGCGGGTCGTCCGTCTCGCCACCCGTACCCACTGCGGCCGCCGGTGCCACGGCCGAGATCACCGCAGGCAGGGTGCCCGCGGCCAAAAGACCGGCTGTGGCGCCGATACCTTCGAGGAACGTGCGACGCGAGAGCGTGCATCCGGGTGGCAGCTCGGCGGGCACACCTGAGCCAGGGAATCTATCGCCCTCGTTCATCGCTTGACCCTTCCCTGCAGCAGGTATCCGATAAGAAGCGCGACCACCACGGCCCCGATGCTTGCGACGATGATCAGCCAGGTGGGCGTGAACACGGGCGTGAACGGGGGCGGTCCCGCGTACGGTTTGAACGGCTCGCGTGCTGATACGGCGCGCACCTGCAGTCCCGTGCCCGCAAACGGCGGCAGGGGGGCGATGTAGATCCAGGACGGGGTGTGGGGGTCGTGACAGCCTGCGGCAGTGCACTTCGGCGCGTTCTTGCCGTGGATCCCCTGCTCCCACTCGCGGTACTTCGTGGAGTGGCACGTCTGGCACACCCTGGAGATCTGTCCGGTGATCTCGACCAGCTCGCCGTCAGGCAACCGGAGCATGCCCGGGTTGTGCGACGGATCATCGTGGCATGCCAGGCACGCTTCATCGTCGGTGCCGAGCACGTCGTGGACCTCGAGTGTGATCTCGTGCTTCTTGAGTCCGATCGGAAGGGGGTGTGAGGGCTGCCCGTCCTCGCTCACCGTGACCGGGTGGCAGCGATCGCATGGATAGAAGGCCGCCTCCCCTGTCGATGCCTGCCCGCCGGAGGCGCTGCCTGTCCAGGCGAGGAGGAGCGTAACGACCAGACATCCGAACAACAACGATCGAGCGCGTCGCGTTTCGATGAGCGTCACACCACCCTTGGTCGTCGGAGTCGCTCTGATCGTCCCGACGCTAACAGCGTCCCCACCGGCGCCGATTTGTTCGTCATTGGCGTAGTGTTAGCGTTGTGTTAGCGGCGTTTCGCGTCACCGGGGCTATCCTTGTCGGCGACGGTGGCATGCATCCAAGGAGTGCTATACCCGTGAAGAAGATCCTGGTCGTCGACGACGAGGAGCCCATCCGCAAGATCGTGGAATACGCATTGACCGAGGCCGGCTACGAGGTCCACCTTGCGCAGGACGGCGAAGGTGCGCAGTTCCTGATCGCCGAGGTGAAGCCGGACCTGCTGGTGCTCGATGTCATGCTGCCCGGAAAGTCGGGTCTGGACATCGCGCGAGACCTGCGGGCGACATCGGGCGTGCCCATCATCATGCTGTCGGCCCGCGGGGACGAGGTCGACCGCATCCTCGGCCTGGAGTTCGGCGCGGACGACTACGTGACCAAGCCCTTCTCGCCGCGTGAGCTCGTGAGCAGGGTGAAGGCGATCCTCAGGCGCGTGGACGGCACGCCACCCGAGCGGATCATCGTCGGCGATCTCGAGATCGACACGGAGTCACGGCAGGTCAAGGTCGCCGGGCAGACGATACCGCTCACCACCTCGGAGTTCACCATACTGCTGCACCTCGCGCGTCATCCCGGCAAGGCGTTCTCGCGCCAGGCCATTCTGGCCGCGCTGTGGGACGAGAGCCCCGTAGGCGATGAGCGGGCGGTGGACGTCCACATCCACAACATCCGCGAGAAGATCGAGGCCGACCAGAAGAACCCGGCCTATCTTCTGACGGTGCGCGGGTACGGCTATCGCCTACGAGAGCCGTAGGGCCATGGCCACCCATCGCTGGGGCTCCCTCCGGGTCTGGCAGACCGAGCTGTTCGTCGCGGTGATCGTCGTCGCCATTCTCATATTGTCGGGGTCGCTCTCGGCGGGTCTCAAGGCGACGCTCACGCGCATGGTCGAGACCGCCGAGTTGCGCAACGCCTCAGCCTTCGCACAGCGCCTGGAGGCGGAGCTGCCCCTCGGCATCAACGGCACCGCGCGGGTACGGGAGGTCGTGGCCGACTACCGTGGCATCTACGGCGGCGGGATCTGGGTGTACGACCCCGAGGGCGAGCTGCTGGAGAGCGCGTACGACACCGAACCCACGGAGCCCGTGCTCGAATCGGCCCTGCTCCGCGCCATGAGCGACGAGTCGGGCTTCGTTTCGAGCGATCTGCGGGCCGAAGGTTGGGTGGTGGCGTCCCGGCCGATCCACTCCCCGGCAGGCGAGATCGAGGGCGTGGTGATCACCGCCAGTGACGCAGGCCCCTCGGCCACGATCCTGCGGTCGGTCCGCGACCGTCTGTGGGTCACCTTCTGGATCTCTCTGGCCGTGGCCGGCCTCCTCGGGTTCGGATTCTCCGAGCTGATGAGCCGACGCATCCGGCAGATGTCTGATGCCGCCGTCGCCATCGCCGGCGGTGACTTCGACCAGCGACTCGTCGCGACCTTCGTGCCTGACGAGGTGCGCACGCTTGCCGAGTCGTACAACGTCATGGCGGTCACACTGGGTGAGATGTTCTCCGAGCTTCAGGAGAGCCGCCGCCAGATCGCCGTGGTGATCGAGGCCATGGCCGAGGGCGTGATCGCCGTCGACGCATCCGGGGCCACGCGTGTGGTGAACGCCGAGGCCTCCCGGCTGCTCGGCATCCCTGCCGCCGGTACGCCGCCCGAAACGCTGCAGGAGCTCACAAACGAGATCGCGGTGATCGATGCGGTCAACAGCGGACTCCAGGGGTCGATGATCGTGTCCACCGCACCTCTGGGCGACCGCGTCGTGCGCCTGCACTGCACGCCCATGATCGCGGCCGACGGTGCCGTGGACGGCGCGGTGCTGCTTCTGTTCGACATCACCGATCAGCACCGCGCGGAGGCGGCGCAGCGGCGCTTCGTCGCCGATGCCAGCCACGAGCTGCGTACGCCCATCGCAGCCGTGAAAGGCATGCTCGAGCTGCTGGACGACGGCGCAAAGGACCGTCCCGACGTGCGGGACGACTTCATCCACACCATGCAGCTCGAGGCCGACCGCCTCGGTCGGCTGGTGTCCGAGCTGCTCACGCTCGCGCGGCTCGAAGCGGGGACGCTCACGCTCGAGTCCGCACCGCATCGCGTCGTCGACATCGTCGGAGATGTCGCCGCGGTGATGCGTGCGCTCGCGGCGCATCAGGGTGTGGCGCTTGAGGTGAACATCGAGGATGAGGACGCGTGCGTGCTGGCGGACCGGGACCGCATCGTGCAGGTCCTGATGGGGTTCACCGATAACGCACTGCGCCACACCCCTGAGGGCGGCACGATCCAACTCAGCGCGCGCAGGCGTGACGGGCGGATACGATTTGAAGTGTCCGACGGGGGCCCGGGCATCCCTCCAGATGCCATCGGCAGGGTCTTCGAGCGGTTCTACCGGGGCGATTCCTCCCGCGGCAGCGGCGGGGGGACCGGCCTCGGCCTAGCGATCGCGAAGGAGATCGTGGAGGCACACGGGTCCACGATCGAGGTCCGCTCGGAGCCGGGCCAGGGAGCGACGTTCGGTTTCGACCTCTCGGCCGTCTGAACGGGCATGCGCTGGATCGGCCGCGCGGCTCACCAAACGCTAATAGTACGGAAACCGCGTGCGAACCCGCTCCCCCGCCTCCCGGGTGACACTCCTTCTTGAAGACGCGGAGACAACACCCCGCTTGACGCAAGGAGGCAGTAGGACAATGGAACTCGCAGTCGTGCTATTCGTGATGCTGGTGATCGTCGTGGCGTCAGTCGCCGTCGTTCTCGGCGTGCCGTTCCTCATCGGGATGGTCACCTATGACCTCATCGACTCCCGCAAGCATGAGACCGAGAAGGCGCTGAACGCCGAGGAGACCACGTCGCGGATCGCGCTGAGGCGCGGAGTCGCCAGGGCGTTCGTCATCTTCGGCAGCGTGTTCTGGTCCGTGGCCACCTTCTTGGACATGTACACGCTGCGGTCGGCTGGGGCCGGACAAGCGATTCTCGCCGCGTTGATCCCGCTCGGCGCATCGCTCGCCACGCTCGTGATCGGCTGGTACTGGGAGCGGCTCACCGCAGTGGGACTCCTGCTCGCCTCTTTCGGCGTGCTGGCATGGGGGACCGTCTACGGCTTCGCTCCGCAAGTGTGGGCTGTCCTCACCGTCACGCTGATCGGTCCGATGCTCACCGCCTCGGTGCTCTTCTGGGCCGCACGGCGCCAGCAGGAGGCGTACGAACTCGCCACTGCGCTCCCCCCGCAGCTCGCGTTCGCGTTCGCGGCACGGAGCCCACTCGCGAACTAAGGCCTCATGATCCATACGCTCAACGAAGGGCCGGTCTCAAATGAGACCGGCCCTTCGTATGGCGCGAGAACGCCGGTCAGACCTCGTTCGATTCGTAGAGCATCGGCGCTCCCCGCCCGCGCCGCGGCCAGCTCCGCCCCGCGTGAATCCATCGATCTCTGTCAGGAGCAACCGCAGGCCAAGAGCCCGAATCCAGATCCAAAGTGAGGACGAATACCGCAAACCTGGACTCTCCAAGGAACGCAGGCTCGAGCCGCAGATCACACTCGGGGCTGTTCGTCGACACATACGGCTTTCCCTTGGAGCTACGAAGCTTCGAGGGCAACCGCGTCGAGACCATGACCATCGTTCCGGTGCTCAAGTCGTTCTCGGAGCGGCACGGACTCAAAGACATCACCGTCGTGGCGGATGCGGCGATGTTCTCAGGACAGAACCTCACATCTGTGCCAAGGAGGTGATTGGCGCCTACCACCGCCGGATCGTCGAGCAGCACCTGCCGCCCGAGACGTTGTTCCTGATCGATGCGTTGTACGCCGGAGAATGTGGTTCCTGATCCGGCTAAGTCAGGTTCTATTCCCAGGCAGGCGCGACATACAACCGGAAACGATGGACTCTTGCCCCTCGACCGGGAAGATGGCCGTCGGACCTTCGCGCGCAATGGCGAGATACGGCGGCGATGCGACCAACGCGTAGTCGGTCACGCGATAGACGCTGGCGTCCGTGAGCGCGAAGAAGTCCTTCTGGCGACTCCTGCACGGAACCGCCATATGCGAACGGTGGCGCCGGCTGCCAGAGCCGACGCCACCGCATCAGAGCGGGATCGTGCTAGAGGACTGCGAAAACACCACCAAGGAAGTCGAAACCAAGCAGGAACGGCAGGGTCCCGAGCGCGAGGACGATGACCGCGAGCACGACCACGGTGAACTCGGCCACCTGGTCAGCCGTCCCGGTCGACTTCTCGGCACCTACGGACACCGCCGGCAGCTTCACCGGTTCGTCCAGGTACATCGCCCGCATGACGTTGCCGTAGTACCCGAAGGAGACAACGGAGCCGATCATGCCGACCACAGCAAGCCATGCATGTCCGGCAGCAACCGCATCGCTGAACACGAGGAACTTGCCCCAGAAGCCAGCGGTGAGCGGGATCCCGGTGAGCGAGAGCAGCATGACGGCGAGTGCGGCCGCGAGCACCGGCCTGGTGCGCCCGAGCCCGGAGAGTCCCGAAATCGAGCCGTCCCACGACGGTATCGCGGAGCGAACCGCCTGCGCCGCCATGAAGGCCCCGGCTGCGGCGAGCGCGTAGGCGGTGCCGGCAGCGATGACCGAGTAGGCTCCACGCTCGCCCAACGGCATGAGGAACATCGCCGCTGCACCCACAAGCGCGTACCCGACCTGCGCGATGCCCGAATACGCGAGCATGCGCGTGAACGAGGACTGCTTCAGGCCCGCGAAGTTGCCGAACACCACCGATGCCACTGCCAATACGGCCAAGAGGAAGAAGCCTGAGGGACCGAACTGCTCGGCGGAGAAGCCCACCAGCGGCAGAACCAGCATCAGTGAACCCAGGATCGCAAGCTTCGGAGCCGTGGCCATGAAGGCGGCCACGGAGGGGCGCGTCGTCTCGTATGCATCCGGCGCCCACGAGTGGAAGGGGAAGGCGCTCAGCTTGAAAGCGTACGTCGCGATCAAGAGCGCCATCGCGAGAAGTGCCGGTCGCCCACCTGTGGAGACACCGGAAGCGATGTCGGCGAGGCCGAGGTTACCACCGAACAGGCCGAAGATGAGCGACAGCGCGTACAGCGCAAAGCCGGTTGCTACCGCGCCCTGCACGAAGTACTTCATCGCCGCCTCGTCTGCACGCCGGTCACGCGTGACCGAGACGAGCGCGTAGCTCGTCATGGCGATCCCCTCGAGCGCGATGATGATGAGCAGCAGGTCGAGGGCGGTAGCCATCACCGCGGAGGATACCGCGAGCAGCGCTACGAGAGCCGCCACCTGCCCGCCGGACGGCACATCCTCGAGGCTACGGTACGCCCCGACGAGCGCGATCGCGGCAACGAAGAACACGACAGCCGTTATGGCCGAGTAGCCGCGCCCGACCGCCAGAGGAATCTCTGACAGCGTGGTGATGTCCTGGTTGACGGCCATCCAGCCGGCCGCCACTGCGGCACCGAAGAGGACGATGGCCGACACCGACACCGCCGCGCGGCGCTGCCCGACTGCATCGGCAGCGAGGGCGAGCACCGAACCGACGAAGGCGAGAGCGATTGGGAGAAGCGCGGTCCACGTGCTCACAGCGCACCTCCCGTCACAACGGCAAGCGCTCGTAGCGCGGGCTCAGCAAGCCCCGTGACAAGCTGCGGCCACACGCCAATCAGCACGATCGCGAGCGCGAGCGGTGCAACCACGAACCACTCGCCCGGTGCCAGGTCGGCGGAGCCGCTGAACTCCTCGGCCACGGGACCGTGGTTCACCCGGCGCACCGCCGTGAGGCTGTACAGCGCGGCGAACACGACGCCGAGCGCCGCAGCAGCGGCCCACCAGCCGACCGCGTTCCACGCCTCGATAACCGTGGTGAGCTCGCCCGGGAAACCGGACAGCCCCGGCAGGCCCAGGCTCGCCAGCGCCACGAAGGTGAAAGCCGTCGCCCAACCGGGGAGCACGCGGCCGAATCCGCCGAAGCGCGACATCTCGTACGTGCCCGTACGGTGATGCAGCTGGCCAACGAGCAGGAACAGCATGCCGGCCACAAGACCGTGGCTGATCATGCCGAGCATCGCGCCGCCGAGGGCGAACGGCGTGCCGATGCCGATCGCGAGCACCACGAAGCCCATGTGCGCGATCGACGAATACGCAACCAGCCGCTTGAGGTCGCTCTGCGCGTACGCCACGAGCGCGCCGTAGATGATTCCGGCGATGCCGAGTGCCACGAGCAACGGCTGAGCCGCGCGGTACGCATCCGGAGCAATCGGCATCGCGACGCGCAGCAAAGCGTACGTACCCATCTTCGCAAGCACGCCCGAAAGGAGGATCGATCCCGACGTCGGCGCCTGCGTGTATGCATCTGGCTGCCATGTATGAAGACCCACGACCGGGATCTTCATGAGGAAGCCGATCGCGAGCAGCCAGAACACGGTTGTCTGGAGACCGCTCGCCACTGGAGCGGCCGCGACCTCCTGCATGGTGAACACGCCGCCCTGCGTGATCGCGATGATCAAGCCGACGAGCATGAGGGCGCTACCCGCAAACGTGTAGATGAAGAACTTGGTCGCCGCATGCCGGCGACGCTCGCCGCCCCAGATTCCGATGATGAAGTACATCGGGATGAGCACAGCTTCCCAGAACGCATAGAACAACACGAGGTTCCCCGCGAGGAAGACGCCCGAAACGGCAGCCTGCTCGGCGAGCAGAAGCCCATAGAAAGCCGCGGGCGAGCTGTCTTCACGCCGTACAGCGAGAACCGCTATGAGGCCGAGGAACGCGGCGAGCAGTAGCAGCGGTGCCGCGAGACCGTCAATCTGCAGAAGCCACCACTGCCGTGCGCCGTTTCCCAGCCCTTCGACGAGCGGTTCACCCCCTGCGGGTATGGATGCCACGGCCGCAACCGTCACCGCAAGAGATACGAACGATGCGACGCCGGCAAGCGTACGGGCTGCACGCGCGGACGACCGGCCGAGCAGCGCAACAATCGCGCCGCCGATCAGCGGAGTGAGTACTACAGCAGTGAGCACGCCCGTCACCTCCCCAACCAGCCGACGATGGTTTCAACAGCGCCTGGCGTGATCGCCAGCGCGATAAGCACGATGGCCCCGAGGCCCATGAGCGCCGCATACCGCTGAGCGTCCCCGGTCTGCAGTCGGGCAAAGGCCTTGCCGAGCGACGTCGAAAGCGTCGCCAAGCCCTCGGCGATGCCGTCGAAGATCGAACGGTCGAGCACCGAATACAGCCCCTTTGCCACCGCAGCGGTCGGTGCCACGACCAACGCTCCGGCGACGGCGTCCGCATAGTACGCGGCGCGCGATACCCGCCACGCACCCTTGAGCGACTTTTCGAGAGCGTCGTCAGCCGCCGGACCATGCCGGTACAACGCGAAGCCTGCAGCAATGCCGAGCAGGGCCACGATCGACGAGACGGACGCCACGAGCACGTTGAGCGCCTCATGCTCGCCGCCCAGGGCCTCCGCGATCGCGCCCGAGCCGAAACCGAGCACCGCCGCCGGGATCGCCAGCGCGACGAGCGGCAGCCACATGACCCAGCCACCCTCATGCGGATGATGCGAACCTCGGTACGACCCGAAGAACGTGAGAGTCGTGGCGCGAGTGATGTAGAAAGCCGTGAACATCGCGGCGATGACCAGCGCGACGAACGCCGCGGGCGATGCGGTCAGCACGCCGTGCAGGACTTCGTCTTTGCTGAAGAACCCGGAGAACAGTGGCACGCCAGCGAGCGCCGCAGCGCCCACGATCCAGGTGCCCGCTGTGATCGGCATGCTCTTCGCCAGACCACCCATCTCGCGCATGTCCTGCGTCCCGGTCCCGTGAATGACGGACCCGGACGCGAGGAAGAGCAGCGCCTTGAACGATGCATGCGTCACGAGGTGGAAGATCGCAGCACGCCACGCACCGGCACCAAGCGCGGCGAACATGAAGCCGAGCTGGCTGATCGTGGAGTACGCGAGGACCTTTTTGATGTCCGTCTGGCTGACGCCGATAGTGGCCGACGCGAGCGCGGTGAAGGTACCTATCACGAGCACCGCCATCCGTGCAGCGGGAGCGCCATCGAAGATCGGCCACACGCGCGCAATGAGGAAGACGCCCGCCGCGACCATCGTTGCCGCATGGATGAGGGCCGAGACAGGAGTCGGACCCTCCATGGCGTCCGGCAGCCAGACGTGGAGCGGGAACTGCGCGGACTTGCCCGCAGCGCCCAGGAAGAGCAGGAGGCCCACCGCTGTCAGTAGACCGGCCGACAGCTCGGGAAGTGCCGCAATGACGCCGGCGTAGCTTGTCTCGCCCGTGACGCCCCAAAGAATAGCGATGGCCACGAACAGGCCGACGTCACCGATGCGGGTCACGATGAACGCCTTCATGGCCGCCGCGGCGGCCGAAGGCTTAGTGAACCAGAACCCGATGAGCAGGTAGCTGCACGCGCCCACGAGCTCCCACGCGATGAACAGCCCGACGAGTCCGTCGGCAAGCACGAGCCCGGTCATCGATGCGGTGAAGAGCGAAAGCACCGCGTAGTACCGCGCGATCCCTGATTCGCCCTCCATGTAGCCGATCGAGAACAGCATCACCATGAGCGCGACGAACCCGACCACGACCAGCATGATCGCGGTCAGTCCATCGATCGCATAGCCGAGAGTGAGCGCGAAATCGCCCACCTTGAACCACGTGGTGGAAGCCGCCGCAGTGGTCGCGTTCACGAACGGAGCGGTCGCGCCCTCAGGCCCGCCGAGCGCGCCGAGATGCGCGACGCCTGTGGCGAGGACCGACAGCGGGCCGAGCATCGCCAGCCAGCGTGTGAAGGAGGCAAGACGCGTGCCCCCGGCAGCAACGAGCACCGCTAGCACGACCGGCAGCGCGGCCGCGATCCACGGCGCATCGATCAAAACAGCCATCAGCCCTCCACCTCCTTCAGCTCGTCGACACGGCTTCGGTTGCTTGTGCGGGACAGGGTCACGAGCAGACCCAGGCCGACGGCCGCTTCGACAGCGGCGAGCACGAGCACGAACAGTCCGACCGCCTCAGCGGTCGCAGGATCCGCGACACCCGAGCTCATGGCGAAGCCGATCAGCTGGATCGACACGGAGCCGAGCAAGACCTCAATGCTTGCAAGAATGCCGGGTATGTCGCGACGCACCATGATCCCGTACAGCCCCAGGGAGAACAGCGCCGCACAGACGATAAGGATGCTCATTCGCGCTCACCCCCTGTGATCGCCAGGACTACGACCAATCCGGCGAGGAGCAGTCCGCCGATGATCTCGAAGTGCGGAAGCAGCGCGCCCAGCAGCATGTCTCCCAGAGCCTGGATACCGGCTCCACTTACCGGTGCCGACGTGGCCGGCACCTGACCGCCGAGCCCGTTCACTAGCAGACCGAACACGCCGGCGGACACGAGCAGAGCGCCATAGCTGCGCCTGTTGGTGAGCACCGGCTCGTCGTCAGGCGTGCGGTGCACCGTCATGATGGCGATCACGACGAGAACCAGCACGCCGCCGACATACAGGAAGATCTGCGCGATCGCCAGGAACGTGGCGCCGTAGAACAGATAAAAGCCGGCGACCGACAGGAGGAAGGTGCCGAGCCCCAGCACGAGACGCATGATGTCGCGGGTGAAGACCACCACGAGCGCGCCTACGAGAGCCGCTGCCGCGAGCAGGAAGAACAGGACGTCGCTCACGGCGCCACCTCCTTCGCGTCCGCGCAGGAGTGGTCAACGGTGCCATCAGCGCCTGTGGCGCGGGTACCGCCGCCGTCGCGCAGCATCTCGTTCTTGTCGTACATCGTCAGCGCCTTGTCGTAGAAGGAGAGTTCGTACTGCCCTGTGTGGCGGAGCGTGTTCGTCGGGCACTGCTCGGCGCACAGCCCGCAGAAGCAGCACTTCGCGAGGTCGAGGTTGTATGTAGTGATGCACCTCTGACCGGGGGTATCGTCCCGCTCGACCGTGATGCAGTAGTCGGGACACGTGCGCGCACAGAAGGTGCAGCCCACGCAGGCGTCCGTCTCACACCGGAGACATCGGAGCCCTTCGGCGATACCCTCCTGAACGCTGAGCCCCTGCTCGACATCCTCGAAGTTCGTCGCCCGGACCGCGGGATCCTGGAAAGGCATGACCGCACGAAGCCGCGACTCCTCGATCGTGCTGAGGTCGTTCGCCCCGTACTTGTCGTACTTCGTCTGGGGCCGCGTCACGCGCCCGTCAGTGATGCTCTCCTCGGATAGGAAGCGATGCACCGAGGTAGCGACCTCGTGACCCGTCGCGATGGCGGCGATCGCGCTTCCCGGACCGGTCACACATTCGCCAGACGCGAAGATCTTCGGCACCGCCGTGGTGAACACGGTTCGGTCGGTCGGAAGGTTGCCGCGCTGATCGAGCTCCAGACCAGTATTGGGCACGACGTCCTTGAGATCCGAACCCTGGCCGATCGAGAAGACCACCGACTCCACCTTGATCTCGGTGAACTCGTCACCGAACGTCGGGCTGAAGCGGCCGTTCTCGTCGAACACCGACAGGCACTGCTGCACCTTCATGCCGCGGATCTGGCCGTTCTCGTCCAGCAGGACTTCGTTCGGGCCGTTTCCGCACATCATGATGACGCCTTCGTCGAGCGCCTCTTCGATCTCCCACGGGTGCGCAGGCATCTCATAGTCCTGCTCCAGTGAGACCATGTAGACCTTGTCCGCGCCAACGCGCAGCGCACAGCGGGCGACGTCGACGGCCACGTTGCCGCCTCCGACGACCAGGACATCCTTGCCTCTCACGCCAGCTTCGTTCCGGTAGTTGGCGTCCTTGAGGAAGTCGAGCGCGCCGCGTACGCCAGGCGCGTCCTGCCCGGGCACGCCGGGGAACCGGCTCGTCTGAAGCCCGACAGCGACGATGATCGCGTCGTACTCCTTCATGAGTTCCTCGGTCTGGATGTCCTTGCCGATCTCGGTATCGCACTGGATCTCAACACCCATGGTGACGAGGTCGTCGATCTCGGCGTGCAGTACCTCGACGGGCAGCCGGTACGCGGGGATGCCGTAGTACAGGGCGCCGCCCGGCTTGTCCTCCTTCTCGAACATCTTGACCGAGTAGCCCAACTTCACGAGGTCGTAGGCCGCGGCGAGACCCGAGGGGCCGGTGCCGATGATGGCGACCTTCTGGTCCCTGGTCTTCGGCAGCGGCTTCACGTAGTCGGCCTTGATCGGCGTCCACTGCTCGAACGCGATGCGATGGATCGGCCGGATCGCTATCGGCTCGTCGTAGTAGTTGCGCCTGCAGGCCGTCTCGCACGGGTGGTGACAGATGCGGCCGAGCGCGCCAGGCATGATATTGCGTTCGCGCACGAGCTGGTACGCCTCGGCCCACTTGCCTTCGGCCGCGTATGCGTTCTGCCCGCGAGCATCGACGTTGGCCGGGCAGTTGCCCTGGCACGGCGCGAGATGCCCCGTCTCGTACGCCTCGGTAAGCACTGCGTTGTACTCGATGGACGGCGCCTGCATGATGGGCATCTCGCTCGAGCCCATCGCGCCTTCGAGGTGAAGCGCGCCGCGCCAGCGCTGCGGCATCGGCTCCTTCTCCTTGGGATACTGCACGGTCACCGGCTTGGTGAACGCTTCTTTGGCGGTGATGCCGAAGCCCGTGATAAGCGACTTCCAGGCTCCCACGAAAGCAGAGACACCGGTCGGCTCGGTCACCGCAGCGGAGATCGTGCCCTGCACGATCTTCGGGGTTTCCGGCTCGGCACCCGTCTCGGGGACAGCGGCGTCTTCTACAGCCATGGGATCACCACCCCGACGATGAGGATCTGGACTAGCGCCATTGGCGTGAGTACCTTCCATGCGGTGGACATCAGTTGATCAGGACGCATGCGGGGGAAGGTCCACTTCGTCCACATGAAGACGACGACCAGCAGAACGGCCTTTGCGATCAGCAGCAGCACGCCCAACACTCCGGGCAGCGGCCACGTGCCGCCGAGGAATACCACCGCGCCGAACAGGGATGCAGCAGCGAGGCCGCCGTACTCGGACATCATGAACATCGCCCAGCGGATACCGCTGTAGTCAGTGAAATAGCCACCGACGAGTTCCGCATCGCACTCGGCGAGGTCGAACGGCCCGCGATTCAGCTCCGCGATGGAGGCGATGAAGTACACCACGAACGCGATGAGCGTGAGCGGGAACCACCACCAGCGCCACTCGGACATCAGCACCGTTGGCTGCATCGTGCCCGCCAACAGCACCACTGAGAGCACCGACAGTGAGCGTGGCACCTCATACGAGATCATCTGGGCCGCGCCGCGCAGACCGCCGAGCGAGGCGTAAGTGTTGCGCTGCGACCAGCCGGCTATCAAGACCCCGAGCACCGAGATCGAAGGAATCGCGAGGAACGCCACGATGCCGATGGTCGTGTCGAGCGGGGCCCAACCTGCAGCGAAGGGGATGAGCACCAGCGACGCGATGATCGGCGTCGTCATGAACAGCGGCGCGATGTTGAAGATCCCCCGCTTGGCCTGTGTCGGATGGATGTCCTCTTTGGTGAGCAGTTTGAGCAGGTCAGCCACGAGCTGCACGACGCCGAAGAGCGGCAGGGTGTTCGGCCCGTAGCGCTTCTGGATGCGGCCCGCGACTTTGCGTTCGCCCCAGACCCCGAAGATCGTCGCGACTCCCACAAGGACTCCGGCGCCAAGGCCCCATACGAGGCCTCCCCAGTAGCCGGTCATCGGTCCACCTCCCCGAAGACGGGGTCGAACGACCCGAGTATGACCACAAGATCCGAGAACGTGTGACCGACCGCCAGCCTGGCGACCGCCGACAGATTCGAGAAAGCGGGAGAGCGCACCTTCATCCGCCATGGACGGGGACCGCCGTCGGAGGCGAGGAATACGCCGAGCGTGCCCCGTGCTGACTCGATCCGTTCATAGGCCTCACCGGGCGCCGGGGCGATGAGTCGCGAGACCCCTTCGGCCCTGATGCGTCCGGGCTCCATCTGGTCCAGCGCCTGCTCGATGATGCGCAGCGACTGGTAGCACTCCAGCAGGCGGCAACGGGCCCGCTCGAACGAGTCGCCGTTCTCGCCCACGACCACATCGAAGCTGAGCCGGTCGTACAGCGAGTATGGCTCGTCGCGGCGGAGATCGAAATCGACGCCGCTCGCACGCAGGCTCGGCCCGGTCACGCTGCCGTTAATGCCTTCTTCGGCCGAAAGCACGCCGATACCCTTGGTCCGGTTCTTCGCGATGACGTTGCCGAAGAACAACCGATCGAGCTGGTTAAGCTGCTCGGGAGCGTTCTTGCAGAACGCCCGAAGGTCGTCGACCCAAGCGTCGTCCGGGATGTCCGCGGACACGCCGCCCGGGCGCAGGTAGTTGTACGTCAGGCGGGACCCGCACAACCGGGCGAACAGGTCCACGACATACTCGCGGACCCAGAACGCGTACACGAAAAGGGTTGTGGCACCCGCGTCGTTGCCCGACGATCCGATGGCCATCATGTGGCTCGCTATGCGCTGCAACTCGCAGGTGATGATGCGGATGTACTCGGCGCGCTCGGGTACCGTGATTCCGGCTAGCTTCTCTACAGCACGGCAGTACGCCCAGTTCGCGTACATCGAGCCGACGTAGTCGAGCCGGTCCGTCAGCGGGATGACCTGCTGGTAAGTCCGGTTCTCGGCGATCTTCTCGATGCCCCGGTGTAGGTAGCCGATCACAAAATCAGCCTTGGTCACCACTTCACCATCGAGGTGAGCGATGACCCTGCAAACGCCGTGCGTCGAGGGGTGCGACGGCCCGACGTTGACGACCATCTCCTTCACGGTCGAGGGGTCGTCGACCACCTCGACCGGGGAGACTGTCTCAGTCCACATATCCATATCGTCACACCTCCTCTAGATGTAGTCGGGACGGGGGATGATGTTCGGGTCCGTGTAGTCCTTGCGCAGCGGGCTGCCCACGAAATCGAGCGGCAGCATGATGCGGCGCATGTCCGGATGCCCGTCGAATTCGATACCGAAGAGGTCGAAGACCTCGCGTTCGGGCCAATTCGCGCCCGAGTACAGGTCGGTGACCGACGCGATCTTCGCGGCGTCTCTCGGCACGAACGACTTCACCCACACTGCGGCCTTCATCCCGAGCGAATGAAGGATGTACACCAGTTCGAACTGCTCACCGCGGTCCACCGCGGTCACCATCTCGAGCTGGTCGAAACCGACGCCCTGCAGCTTCGCGACCACCGCGTGCAGCCCGGACGCGTCGACACTGACGATCACATCAGCCGCGTCCGCGGACTCCCCGAGGGTGAGGTCGGGGATCGCTGCGTGAATGCGGTCCTTCAACTCCTCGTTCGTCACGCTCGCTCACCCCCTCCAGCCGGTACGACAGCCTGGTCCGCCGAAGTGGGCAGCAGGAGCTTGTGCTCGTATACGCGCCCTTCGGCGATGGAATGGTTGCTGATCTTGGCACGCAGCTGCAGTGCAGCATCCTGAAGCGCCTCGGGGCGCGGCGGGCAGCCCGGAAGGTACACGTCCACCGGCAGGAACGAGTCCACGCCAGGCATGACCGAGTACGTGTCGTAGTAGAAGATCCCGCCGGAGACCGTGCAGTTGCCCATTGCGATGCAGTAGCGGGGCTCGGCCATCTGCTCCCAGACTCGCACGACCGCCGGCGCCATCTTCCGGGTGATGGTCCCCGCCACGATCATCACGTCCACCGAGCGCGGGTCAGCCCGCGGGAACGTTCCGTGACGATCGAAGTCGAACTTGGAGAACGAGGCCGCGATGAGCTCCATCGCGCAGCAGGCGGTGCCCATCGGCTGCGCCCATAGCGAGCGGCCACGGCTCCAGTCGAACAGCGCGTCAATGGAGGTCAGAATGACGCTCCCCCCCGACATGCCATCCAGGGACTTCCCGAGGTCGTCGATCAGTGCCATTGCAGCGCTCCCTTCTTCCATGCGTAGAAGAGGCCGAAGGCAAGGAACGCCGTGAAGGCGGCGGCCTCTATGAGGCCGGCAACGGATCCATGAAGGCGCGTCGCGACCGCGAAGAGCAGGATCGACTCTGCGTCGAAGAGGACGAAGAGCAGCGCGATCGTCGAGAAGCGCACATTGAAGGCAGCGTGTGGCTGGCCCGCCTGCTCCATGCCGCACTCATACGGAAGGTTCTTCTGGCGTGAGGGCCGCTTCGGAGCGAGCACGCCCCCCAACCCGATCACCATTCCGATGAATCCGAGCGTGGCCGTGAGCAGCCCTAACACGAACATGAGGTTCTGCGAAGAACCCACTTCCTCACCCCTATTCATTTCGTGGTGCCTCGCGTAGGCGGCAGCCCTGGAGCCGACGCGAGACGACCGTTGTCAGATCGAAGACCCGATGCCGGGGGCCCTTCGACCGGTATACCGGGTCCCTTCCTGGAACGGAGACCGGACGCAGGGCATCTTTCTCGCGCCCTACTCGCAATTCTCGACCTAATAGGGCCGTAGCTGTCAATATCGAAACATGCGATAGTCATATGTGCGAAGATTGATAATCAGGCCGTTGCGAACGCCCGCGCATTCTCGCTGCTCAGCGCACCGGGTTCAGGCAACATCAGTCGCGGACGATCGCTCGCCACAAGTGAGTATCAGGATTTGATAGTCGGATGACACGAATTGATGACACGCGTCACGCTGCAAAGGAGTGTAGACGAGCATGGCCGAGAATCGTGCCGACGAGATCCTTGCGCTGCTGCATGACAGCGCCTTCACCGCGCTGCGCCACGAGTCGAGCCGCGATGCGCTCCCCTTCAAGGTGTTCCAACAGATGCCGATGCCCGAGGGCTATACCGCGGACGAGACGTGGGCGATCCTCACCGCGATCCGGCGGCAGACAGCGATCGTACTGCCGTGGCGCTCGTATCATGTTCGCGAGAACACTATCTGGTACTCGAACACGCAGACGATGGCGACCCGGCTCGCCCAGCTCGATGCGCGATGCAAGAGCGGCTCTCCGCTCGACCAGGTCATCTCCGAGCGAACGAGCCGCTACCTGTTGGTGCAGCCGCTCGTCGAAGAGCTTCTCGCTGCGGCGTGGCGCGATGGGATCCACACGCGCTACGAGGATGTCCGTGCCCTGTTGCTCCGCGGGCGTCCGCCGGCCAGCCCTGCCGAGCGCGTGCTGCTCAACAGCCAGGAGTTACTCTACGACCTGGACCGCTATGCGCACCGGCAGATCACGATGGGACTCATCGAAGAGATGTACGAGCGCGTGAGCGAGGGAGTCGGACCGCTCGACGCCGTGCCGTACGAGCGCGACCTGGTCGTGGTGGGCAGCCCGTACTCGGACCCGGACATTGCGATGGGAACGATCTGCCGGATGGCGCGCGGGGAGAACACGGACCCGTTCATCCATCCCCTCTTCATAGCTACGAGCATGGCGCACATCTTCTGGGACTTCAGACCGCTACCGGCCTGCAACGCCTTGGTCGAGCTGCAGATCCGCCGCCTGTTCCTGCGCAGGGCCGGCTACCCGGTGCTCGTCTACCTCCCGTTCGCCGCAATCTGGCGTGCGTGGGAGGACGGCACGATCCACCCGCCACAGGTAGTCTCACGACCGCTCGAACTGGACCCCGATTGCGGCGAAGGAATGGACATCACCACCGGGCAGTCGGTGTTCCTGCAGCTGCTCATGGACGAACTCGCGCGATTCGAGGTCCTCGTGGCCGAAAGCAAGGAGCACGACGACCGCGTCTCGGCAATCCTCAGGCACCACCCGCATATCAACGATCGTCAGCGAGCCATCCTTGACGAGGCTATCCGCAGACCCGACCGGGAATACCGCATCGACGCGCACCGCAAGATGCATGGCATCGCCTACGCCACGGCACGTCAGGACCTGCTAGGCCTGGAGAGCGCCGGCTTCCTGCAGCGGGAGACCCACGGGAAGTCGTTCGTCTTCCGTCCCGCATCGGACTTGAAGTCACGCATCGAGGGCCACAGCGAGGGCTGATGAGCTAGCGCGGCCAGGTCTCCTGCAGGATCCGCCCCGCACCTTCCGCTTTCCCGCGGTACATCAGCGTCGGCCCTGCGAACGGCGATGTCCCCATCCTCGGGTGGCTCGTTGGAACGCCCCTCGATTCACTCCGGCACGCATGAAAAACCTTGCCCGCAAGGGTTCTCGTGGATGTCGCCCACGGGTCGCCACGGGGCCCGAACTCGGCGTCACCCAGCGTGTAGGAGGCGCGGCCTGAACGTCATCGTTCTTGCCGTACCGCGCACATGCGAAACCGGAGTCGAGGATCAGGCTGTCCTCGACTCCGGTTCTTCGGGCAGACCCATCGCTGCTAGAGAACGGTCCACCCGCCGTCAAGGACCAGCAGTGAACCCGTGGAGAAGCTCGAGTCATCCGAAGCGAGGAAGAGGGCCCCGCGGGCCATCTCCTCCGGCTGGCCGACCCGACCTATCGGCATGCTCTCTATCCCCGATTTCAGTGCGGCGTCCTTGAACAAGTCATTCGTCATACCCGTCGCGATTCCGCCTGGGCAGAACGCGTTGACCCTGATCCCCTGCGGCGTGAACTCGGCCGCAAGAGCACGCGTGATACCTACGACGCCATGCTTCGATGCCGTGTAGGAGATTCCGCCGCCGCCTGCGACCAGTCCTGCGATGGACGCGGTATTGACGATCGCACCCTTGCCCTGCTTGAGCATCTCGGGAATGGCGCGACGTGAGCACAGGAACACGCCCTTGAGGTTGATGCTGATGACACGGTCCCAAAGCTCATCGTTTTGGTCCAAAGCTGGCGTGAAGCCATCGAGTATGCCCGCGTTGTTGCACAGGATGTCCAGCTTGCCGAACTTCTCGACCGCGCTAGAGACCATCCGGTCGACATCATCGGGTTTGGAGACGTCGGCTGTGACCGCCAGCGATTCTCCACCGGCATCCTTGATCATCTTGGCCGTCTCTTGAGCGGTCTCTCCATTGAAGTCAGCCGCGACCACCTTCGCGCCCTCCTTCGCGAAGAGGACGGCTATCGCGCGACCGATACCCGACCCAGCGCCGGTCACGATTGCCACTCTGTCTTGCAGCTTCATCTGTATCTCCCTTGAGTTACGCCCACTGGTGGGCTACTGCGCGGTGTATCCACCGTCCACAGTCATGGAGTGATCGGTGACGAACGAAACGCGATCTGAGCAGAGCCACACGGCAACCTGAGCGATGTTATCGGGCTGACCCAGAATCCTCATCGGCGTTCCCGCCAAGAGGCCGGCCTCCATCTCCGGTGCTTCCGGAGCGAGCCGCTCCACCATCGCCGTCTGGATGACACCTGGACACACTGAATTCACCCGGATACCGGCCTGCGCATACTCCACTGCGGCCGCCTTGGTCACGCCGATCACACCGTACTTCGATGCGGTGTACGCCGGAACGCACCGGTGACGAGCGCTACCTTACCTTCGGCCAGACCCATCAAAACCCCTTTCTCCCTGTGGACATACATTGGACACCTTGCGTCGCCGGCGACACCCAACAAGAGGATTGTAACACATGGTTACGAATTCGAAACACACTGCCTCGGTGCAATCGGTGTTACAGAAGGGCTCTAGGATTCGCTCGATATCACCGTCGCCCTCGGATATGTGGCGATCCTTGAGATCGACCACGTGCGACAGCCGGTCCTCGAACAGCGGTTGCATCTCGCGGCACTGCCATCCCCGATCCCCAGGCGCGGCGCAAGTCGAGCGAAGTCGCTATCCGAAGACACGAGGACAAACCCATCCAGCTGCCCAGAGTGCAATAGGTCCATGGCGTCGATAATGAGCGAGGAGTCCGTGGCTTTATTGCCAGCGGTGTGGCTGAACTGCTGCACGGGCTGAATCGCGTGCTTGTGAAGATGGGCCTTCCGGCCCTTGAGATTGGGCGTCGTCCAACCACCGTACGCCCTCTCCACGCTCGCTACACCGGAGCGCGAGACTTCTGCGAGAAGCTCGCTCAGAATCGAGGCCTGAGCGTTGCCCGCATCAATCAGGACCGCGAGCCGAGCGTTGTTGTTCGATGTCACGCGGGCTCCCCCGCAGTTGTGTCCAACGTTCTTGGGCGTAACCCGCAACGCGTGCGTGCGCTTCCCGCCCGAGTTTCGCCGTGCCCGGCGTTGTCGGATTGACGCCCGGGTCAGACCGTATGCTCCAGCTGACGGCCGGGGCCTGACCACGGTTTGATGTGCTTCAGCGTATCGCGAAGCTCGTCTTGGGCGATCTCCGTGTCGTATGCGGCCTGAGCACGGAGCCAGTAGCCGTCCGACAGCCCGAAGAACCTGCAGAGACGCAGGTCGGCATCAGCGGTGATGGCGCGCTTGCCTGCCACGATGGCGCCGATGCGCTGCGCCGGAACGCCGATCTCCTTGGCGAGACGGTACTGCGAGATGCCCATGGGCTTCAGGAACTCCTCCGAGAGGAGCTCGCCCGGGCTGACTGGTTTGAGCTTGGTCATGATCATCACGTCCTAGTGGTAGTCCACGATCTCTACGTCTTCGGGTCCGGCCTGCGTCCACCGGAAACAGATGCGGAACTGATCGTTCACCCGGATGCTGTGCTGGCCTGCGCGGTCACCCTTGAGCGCCTCGAGTCTGCTACCCGGCGGCACCCGAAGATCATCGAGCACGCCCGCGATCTCGAGTTGCCGGAGGTTGCGCCTCGCGACCGATTCGATGTTCACGAACCGGCGCACGCGGGTGCCCCGGGCCAGCTTCTCGGTCTCAGCGTCTTTGAATGAGACGATCATGCACGTCAAGCGCTACTAGTGAGATCTGCAAGCGGCTCGACACGCGACGGATCTCGGGGATTCGGTCTACCGCATTTGCGCATCAACCGCGCGCCACTGACTTCCCTTCACAGCTTACCGCTTGGCGCGTCGGGAAGCGCTTCTCAGCCCGATGACCTGGCTTGTTGCCGGGCCAAGGAACGGCTCATACATCACGAGAGCGTGATTCTCCGCAATCATCCGCTCAACAACTGAGCCGTTACGGATTGACCGTTCGACACGCCACAACTCGTTGTGCCGGAAGTAGGCACCTGGCGCCTCGTGGGTGAACCGATGATTACGTTCCTCGATCACGTATACGACCTGCGGCGAGGTCTCGCAGGTCCATTCACCTATAAGGTCGCTCTCGCCAACTGCCAAGCCCAATCGAAAGGTGGTGCCAGTGGGGTTGGCGATCTGCAGGTCGAGTGAAGGCCAGGCGCAGGTGGCACCACTGCCAAAGGGCTGCGACCTGCTGCTATCAGGGAACACATCGTAGCTGTGCCGCCATCGCTCACGCACCTCAAGCGGCGTGTGGAGCGTCATCCAGAAGATCAGATTAGTGAGCTGGCAAAGACCTCCACCGATTCCCACGGAGACATGCCCGTGATCCAGCACGAGGCCGTCGACAAAGCCACGGCGGGCGCGAGGCGGTCCCACCAGTCTCCAGAACGAGAGCGTCTGTCCGGGCTTGAGCAGGACCCCATCGAGCCTGTCGACCGCGAGACGCAAGTTGACGACTTTGTTGCGTTGAAGGACGGGGTCGACCCCGGCTAGCACCCGAATCAGCGGTGTGTGGTGGCGCGCGGCAACGTGGGGTAGCGGTTCTGCGATACGCTCATGGGCGAGTGACCGTCGAAGCGGCAGCCACTGGGCTTCGCGACGCAGGCGTCTCACCAGGGGACCGAGCACCGGACGGACGAGGCCTGTCAGTCGCTGATGATTGAAAGGCACTCGACCCCCAAAGCCAAGTTCGGTCTAACGTGTTTCGGAACGTCTTTGGGCGTGAGCTGAAGCGCCCCCCGCCCCACTTCCCTGCCCGAGTCTACCGCGCACGGGCGCGCCGTCTGTCTGGAAGCGCTGGCCAGACGCCCCGTCACCTGCTCAGGACCACGTCTATCCCGTAGAGAACCAGATCCAGCTTGCCCGACGGGAGACGGCCGACGCGCTCGGTGAGCGACGCCCTGTCGAGCGTCACCGGCTGGGACACGTTGGCTACAGAGTCGTTCTTGAGCCCGGTGGCGCTGCCCTCGAGCAGCACGTTGCCCGGGGCGTCCGCCAGGCGCAGGTTGCTCGTGAGGGGCACACAGACGACAGTGGCGATGCGACTCCGGTTGAACGAGTCGCTCTGCACGACGACCACAGGACGGCGGAACCCCGGCTGGGAGCCCACCGGCTCACCGAGATCGGCCCACCAGACGTCGCCCTGCGAGATCACCATTCTGAACGCTCCAGCACGCGCTTGCCGACGGACGTCGCGAACCCGGCATCGGCCGACTCGTTCGCGTACAGAGCGTCGAGGGCGCTCGTCACGTCGTCTTCCGAGTGACGGGCGACGTACTCGCGGACAGCGCGGCTGTAGAGCTGGCTGCGCGA
>JBASOJ010000043.1:0-16506 GCA_049658145.1 Coriobacteriia bacterium | reverse complement strand
ACTTCGCGTCGTGCGGCCGAGGCCGTCGTCCGGGCGCTTATCTACCTCTGCGGCTGGCTCGCCATCATCATCCTCGCGGCCATCGCAGGCTTCCTGCTGTGGAACGCCCTCCGAGCGATCGACGAGGCCGGCGTGAGCTCGATGCTCTCCGGCACGGCGTGGTATCCCACGTCGGACCCGGGCAAGTTCGGGATGCTGCCACTCATCGTCGGCTCGCTTTTGGTCACGGGCGTCGCACTGCTGGTGTGCGTTCCGGTCGGTGTGGGGGCGGCGCTCTACATCTCGGAGTTCTCCGACCGCAGGGTGAAGGAGGTCATGAAGACGATCATCGAGTTCATGGCCGCCGTCCCCTCGGTCGTCTACGGTCTGATCGGCGTCGCGGTGCTCATCCCGCTCGTGAAGAGCGTGTTCGCACTGGACAGCGGCATGACCGCGCTCACCGGCGGCATCGTGCTCGGAGTCATGTCGGTCCCGACGGTGATCTCGATATCGGAGGACGCCCTGCATGCCGTACCCTCCGACCTTCGGCGGGGCTCCGCGGCGCTCGGCAACACGCGCTGGCAGACCACCTACAAAGTGACGCTGCCGGCCGCGAGCTCGGGTATCTTCGCCGCGACCATGCTCGGGCTCGGGCGCGCCATCGGCGAGACCATGGCCGTGCTCATGCTCACCGGCAACGCCGCGATCATGCCTGGCTCACCGCTTGAGTCGGTGCGTACCATGACTGGCACGATCGCCGCCGAGATGGGCGAGGTCGTCCAGGGCGGCCTGCACTACTCGGTGCTGTTCGCGGTCGGCCTGGTCCTGTTCATCATCACGTTCGCGATCAACCTGGCCGCCGACATGGTGCTCGAGCGTCAGCGGAAGCGGTGGCGCCGATGAGCATCCGGTCCACCATCAAGCGGGCGCGCGTAGCCGAGGTCGTGGCGCGCATCGTGCTCGGTGCGATGGCGGCGAGCGTCGTCGCGCTCGCGCTCTTCGTCCTCGGCTACATCGTCTACCACGGCGCGGCCGCTATCGACTGGACGTTCCTCACCCAGGTGCCGAAGGACCGCGGCCGCGATGGCGGCATCTTCCCGGTCATCATCGGCACGTTGTACGTGACCCTCGGCACAGCCGCGCTGACGCTGCCGATCGGCATCCTTGCGGGCATCCACCTCGCCGAATACGCCCCCCGGAACTTCACGACACGGGCCATCCGGCTCGCCATCACCAACATGGCGGGCGTTCCGTCGATCGTCTACGGTCTGTTCGGCCTCGCGGCGTTCGTGCTGCTCGCCGGGTTCGGCCGCTCGATCATCGCGGCGGCGCTCACGCTCACCTGCATGACGCTTCCGGTGGTCATCACGGCCACCGAGGAGGCGCTGCGGCAGATCCCCCAGGACCTGCGGCAGGCATCGCTCGCGCTCGGCGCTACGAGGCTGCGGACCATCTACAAAGTGGTTCTGCCGGCCGCCGCACCCGGCATCATCACCGGCTCGATCCTCGGCCTCGCGCGCGCCGCGGGCGAGACGGCGCCGATCCTGTTCACCGGGGCGGTCTTCCAGATGCGCCGCATCCCCGACGGACCGGGCTCGCAGTTCATGGCTCTCCCGTACCACATCTACGCACAGGTCACATCAGTGCCCGGATGGGAGCCGACCCTTGTCTGGGGCACCGCGCTCGTGCTCGTGGGCGGCATCAGCTTCGTCAGCATCATCGCCGCCTGGTGGCGGTCGGCACAGAGGAGGAAGGTCCAGTGGTGATCGCGCTGCAGTTGTCCGAGAACGGGAGCGCCGCAATGGTGGCCCCCGACGTCCTGGCGAGCGAGCGGACGGTGGAGCCTACCGTCGATCGCACGCTGGCGACATCGGCTGAGGCGGTCGGCTCCTTCTCGCTGTCGGACGTCTCCGTCGCGTACGGGCGCGACCGGGTGATCGAGGGTGTCAGCATGGAGATCCCCGCGCGCGCCGTCACCGCGCTCATCGGGCCTTCGGGGTGCGGCAAGTCCACGCTGCTCCGGTGTCTGAATCGAATGAACGATGAGTTCGGCAACGTGCATGTCGGCGGTCGCATCACGCTTGACGGCGCGGACATCATGGGCAAGGCGATGGACCCGGTCGAGCTCAGGATGCGCGTCGGCCAGGTGTTCCAGCGACCGAACCCCTTCCCCATGTCCATCTTCGACAACGTCGCCTACGGTCCCCGGACTCAAGGCATCCGCAGCAGGGGAGACCTTGCCGACCTCGTCGAGCAGTCGCTCAAGGGTGCCGCGCTGTGGGAAGAGGTGCGCAACAGCCTCAAGAAGCACGCGTTCGAGCTCTCGGGCGGACAGCAACAGCGCCTGTGCATCGCCCGGGCGCTCGCCACGAAGCCTGAGGTCATCTTGATGGATGAACCGGCCTCGGCACTCGATCCGATCTCCACGCAGCAGATCGAGGACACCATCGCTGTGCTGAAGTCCGAGGTGACGATCGTCATCGTCACCCACAATATGCAGCAAGCGGCGCGCATCTCGGACCAGACCGCGTTCATGCTGCGCGAGAGTCTGGACGCACCCGCGTTCCTTGTGGAGATGGGCGACACCAAGCGGATGTTCACGAACCCTGATGACGTGCGCACTGAGTCGTATATCACCGGCCGCTTCGGCTAGAGCTCGCATCGGCACGTGAAGGCAATAGGAAGGCCCGGCTCGGAAGCCGGGCCTTCGCTCTTCCAGGCGGGGGAGCCCGGATGTGGAGCGGGGCGCGTGGGGGGCGCGCCTCGTCTCTCTTGAGCGGCGATTCCCCGCGTCCGAGGGGGGGAGGGATAGCGGGTCGCACTACTCGCGAGGTACTTTGCAACATGTGTGCCAAGACAGCGGAAAGCCCCGCAAATCGGCCGAAATCACCGCCGTGCGGGGCTTCCCGGAGACCAGTCTACTGGCGGGTGTAGCCGCCATCGACCACCATCTGCGAGCCGGTGACGAACGACGCCTCATCCGATGCGGGCAGAGTATCGTAACAATAGTTACAATCCAATGCTCTCACGAGGCCACAGGGGTCCGCCGCGGGGTGGTGCAGCCCGCATCAGCGGCAGTCGGCGCCCTCGCCGGAGCACAGCATGTCTGGTCGGATGAAGAGGAAGACGCCCCATGCGAGCAGCACGAGCGCTCCACCGAGGATGGTCCACGACGTGCCGATCGCGTCTCCCAGGGTGCCGGCGGCAAGTGCGCCGAACGGCATCATGCCCATGAAGGAGAGCACGAACAGCGACATGACCCGGCCACGAAGATGGGGCGGCACCGCGGTCTGGAGATTGGTGTTGATGCTGGAGACGGTCGCGAGGAACGCCACGCCCATCACCGCGAGCGCCACCATCGTGAGCGGGACCGAGCGCGAGAAGGACAGTACGAGCGCTCCCAGTGCCATGACCGTGAGGCCCGACCGTACGATCACCTCCCGGTGGACCGTGTGCGACAGGCTCGCCACCAGAAGCGCGCCCGTGAGCGCCCCCAGCCCGTTGGCAGCCATGAGTCCCGAGTAGCCCGATGCGCCCAGGCCCAGCGTGCCCCTGGCGATCGAGGGCAGGAGCGTGCTGAACGGCATGCCGAATATGGTCAGCATGGTGGCGGTGAGCAGGTGCATCCAGACGCGCCGGTGCGCGGCGGCATAGTGGACGCCCGCCATGAGCATCTGCACCGGCGTCTCCCCGCTGTCCGGCCGCGCCTGCTGCTTCGGCCTGATGACCGTGAGCGCCCAGATGACGAACAGGAAGCTCGCCGCGTTGACCCAGAAGACCTCGGTGACACCCGAGCTCTGCGAGTGGCCGAACACCCAGATGACGACGGCCGCAGCCATCGGTCCCACCAGACGCGCGGCGTTGAACTGCGCCGATGAGAGTGCGATCGCGTTGAGCAGCAGGTCCCTGGGGACCAGGTCGGGGGTCATCGCCTGCCACGCGGGCGACGTGAACGCCTGCCCGATGCCGCCGACCAGGCTCAGCCCGTAGATCCAGGCCATCGTCACATGCCCGGTCATCGCGAGCCAGCCGAACATGACCGCCTGGAGCATGAGCACGATCTGTGTGAGGATGAGCAGGATCCGGCGGTTCACGTGGTCGGCGAGTGCGCCGGTGAAGATCGTGAGGAAGAAGATCGGGGCTCCCGCGAGGAAGTTCACGATGCCGAGCGAGCTCGACTTGCTGGTGAGGTCGAAGACAAGCCAGCCGAGCGCCGTGGTCTGCATCCAGCTGCCGACGTTAGAGAGCAGCGCCCCCGAGAAGAAGAGCCGATAGTCCCTGAAGCGGAAGGACTCGAAGGTCCGGAGTCTCCTGAGCGTGCCCTGCGGTGCGCCGACCGCATCTGCCTCGAGCGTGGGGGTGTCGAGCGGCTCGGTGATCGGATAGCGGTCGTCGTCGTGCGCGCGCAGTTGGGGCATGGGCGGGCGGGATCCCTTCGGTAGGAAAAGGTGCTGCCCCGACCGCGATCGACCGGGGCAACACTGTTCAGTCGAGTGACGCGAGTATACGTCTACCCGTTGATGATCTGCATCGCCTCGTCACGATATGCATCCATGATGTAAGGAAGGCCGGAGATGTCGGCTGCCTCATGCGTGAGGGCGACCACGTCCGCGCGGCTGATCGTGTCGAGCTTCATGTTGCGCGACCCGCTCATCAGCTGCTGCAGGCCGACCTGGATCTTGTCGGCGAAGGTGTAGACCGCGATGGCGCCGAGCGGCATGTTGTCTAGCTCGGCGCCGTACTTGGCGCGCAGCGTCTCGTAGGCCACGAAGATCTCTTCCTTCGTGCCGCCGAACTCGGAGACCGTCTTGGGCAGGTCGTTGGCGGCGAGCCAGTTGCCGATGTTCTTGCCCACGAAGCCCGGGATCATGAGCGCGCGGCCCATGCAGACGGCTTTCGCATACGGGGCGCCCATCGCGAGCACCTTGAAGACGTGGTCCTCGGTCGAGAAGCCGCCGGCGATGGCGATGTCCGGCACACGCTCGCCCTTGGCGGCCAGCGCGTCGCACAGCTCCTGCGTCATGCACTGCAGGTGGAAGGTCGGAATGCCCCACTCCTCCATCATGCGCCACGGGCTCATGCCGGTTCCGCCGGGCGCACCGTCGATGGTGAGCAGATCGATGCCGTACTTGCTCGACCACTTGATGGCCATCGCGAGCTCGCGCATCGCGTAGGCGCCGGTCTTGAGCGTGACGCGCTTGGCGCCGAGGTCGCGCAGGCGCTGCACCTCGGTGGCGAAGCTCTCCTCGTCGATGAAGCCGAGGCGGCTATGACGCTCGAAGTGCTTGATGGCGCCGTCTTTGAAGCTCTCCTGGATGGCGGGGTTCGACGGGTCGGGGGTCACGAGGTAGCCGCGGCGCTGCAGCTCGAGTGCACGGTCGAGGCTGTCGACCTTGATCTCGCCGCCGATGCACTTGGCGCCCTGGCCCCACTTGAGTTCCATCGTGGTCACGCCGAGCTTCTCGACCACGTACTCGGCCACGCCGAGGCGGGTGTCCTCGACGTTCATCTGCACGAGGATGTCGCCGTAGCCCTCCTCCTGGTAGCGGCGGAAGAGCTCCACGCGGCGCTCCATGTCGGGCGCCTTGGTGACCTTGCCGCTGGCGTCGCGCTCGAGGCCGGGGTCGATGCCGCAGACATTCTCGCCGCAGACGATCGAGATGCCGGAGATGGCGGCGCCGATGGCGAAGTGCTCCCAGTTCTTGCGGGCGATCTCGGTGGAGCCGAGTGCGCCCGTGAAGACCGGTACCTTCATCTTCACCCGGTTGGTGACGCCGAAGGAGGTCTCAGTGTCGACCATCGGGAAGAGGGTGTTGTCCGGGTTGCCCACGACGCCCTCGGGAAGGCCCTTGGTGCCGAGCGCATAGCCCATGATCTGCAGGTGTGAGTAGTCGACCGGGTAGTCCTTGTCGCCGCCTGCGGTGATCTCTCCGAAGGGACCGGGGTAGATGACCTCGCGGCCGCGGAATGAGGACTTGAAGACCTCGCAGTTACCACGGCAACCGTCTACGCAGCGGGTGCAGAGGCCCGAGCCCGGCACTACGCTTCGTGAGCGGTTAGTGGTCTGGGTGGCGTCGTTGGCATTGGGTTGTTGAAAGGTCATCGGAGCGATTCCCCCCCTGGGGACGGGGCCGCACGGCCCGGCGGATTTCGGCTATTGTAGCGCGTAGGAAATCACGCAGAAACGTATCGGCCATAATCGCCCGAATGAATACGAGGAGGGGTCATGCCGCAAGCGCTACGGCACGATGTGATCCAGCAGATCAAGGACCAGAAGATCGAGTTCATCCACCTCTGGTTCACCGATGTGCTCGGCTTCCTGAAGGCCTTCACCATGGACGTCGCCGAGCTCGAGATGGCCATGACCGAGGGCATGGGCTTCGACGGCAGCTCGATCCAGGGCTTCGCGCGGATCGAGGAGTCGGACATGGTGGCGTACCCCGACCCAACGACCCTCAAGATCCTCCCGTGGCGGCAGAGCGGGCAGGCCGTAGCCACGATGTTCTGCGACATCGTGCACCCTGACGGCACGCCGTACGAGGCAGACCCCCGTTACGTGCTGAAGCGCCAGCTCGAGCGCGCGACGAAGATGGGCTACACCTTCTTCGTCGGTCCCGAGCTCGAGTACTACTACTTCAAGGACGACAAGGGCACCGAGGTGTTGGATCAGGGCACCTACTTCGACCAGACCACGCGCGACCTGGCTGTTGACCTGCGGAAAGACACGGTGCGCGCGCTCAAGCGCTTCGGCATCCAGGTGGAGTACAGCCACCACGAGGTGGGGCCGAGCCAGCACGAGATCGACCTCCGCTATGCCGAGGCCCTCAATATGGCGGACAACGTCATGACCTACCGCATGGTCGTGAAGGAGGTCGCGCAGCAGAACGGCGTGTACGCCTCGTTCATGCCGAAGCCGATGTTCGGCGAGGCGGGCAGTGGCATGCACGTGCACCAGTCGCTCTTCAAGGAGGGCAAGAACGCGTTCTACGACGCGAACGACCCGTTCCACCTCTCGGCGATAGCGAAGAGCTACATCGCCGGCATCCTGGCGCATGCGCGGGAGACATGCCTCGTCACGAACCAGTGGGTCAACAGCTACAAGCGGCTCGTGTCCGGCTACGAGGCGCCGGTGTACATCTGCTGGGCGCACCGGAACCGCTCCGCGCTCGTTCGCGTGCCGATGTACAAGCCGGGCAAGGAGAACGCCACCCGCGTGGAGCTCCGCTCGCCGGATCCCGCGTGCAACCCATATCTCGCCTTCGCAGTCATGCTCGCCGCCGGTCTCGATGGCATCGAGAAGGGTCTGGAGCTCGCGCCCGACGTCACCGACGACGTGTACGAGATGACGCAGACCGAGCGCGACTCGTGCGGCATCGGCACGCTGCCGGGCGATCTGGACGAGGCCATCGTGGAGATGGAGAAGAGCGCGATGGTCCGCGAGGCGCTCGGCGACCGGGTCTTCGAGTACATCCTGCGCAACAAGCGGGCCGAGTGGATGAACTACCACACGCGCGTCACGCCCTACGAGCTCGAGGCATACCTGCCGCTGCTCTAGCGCACCACGCACGGAGAGACGAACGAAGGGCGCCCGACGGGCGCCCTTCGCGTGCTGCCGATGGGAATGCCGAGACTACCAGTCATCGCCGCCGTGGCCCGCGCCTCCGCCCGTACCACCTCCGGCGCCGGCACCTCGCTGCTTGCCGATGGCCGACCAGGACGTCGGGCCGATGTTGGTGACCGGCGCCACCGGGCGTCCGCCCCAGAGACGGGGCCGAAGCCAGCCCTGCGTGTCGACCGTATCCGATGGCTTCGGGGCCTGCACGTTGCGGTCAACCGGGACGACCGTGATCCCTGCCGCCTCGATCTCACCCACGCTCGTGATGTCCGGGAAGTCGCGCAGCGGGACCCGGAAATCGACGAAGCGACCGGCCCAGCCACCTGCGGTGAGCCCCACGCCGGCCGTGGCGCCGATGATGCCGTCATTCGTGCCGCCGTGGCCGGAGAGGTGCACGCCCGCTGCCTCGGCCGCTGCGCGCGCATCGGCTTGCGTGACGACCTCGATCGCGGTCCGGTTGCCGAAAGCGATGAGCGCCTCGAAGTCGGCGGTCTCGGGCGCGATGCAGAGCCCGGGGTCGGAGCCCTCCATGAAGTGCTCGGCGATGTGCGCCGCCCCGAGCTCGGCAAGGCCGGGCAGGAACGATGCGCCGGGCACGTCGATCACCGCGCAGCCGGAGCTGTTGTGCGACGTGTACGGCACGTCCGGGTGGACGAGTAGCTGCTGGCGCACCACGCCCCATGTGGTGCAGCCGTCAGGCAGCCGCTCGGTGAACCAGCGGACCAGCTTACCGGTGCCGCGGTCGGCGCCGAGCACATCGGTGTCGTCGAAACAGACGTAGACTCTCACTCGGAAGTTCCTCCCTCGGGGACCCAGATGACACTGCCGTCGTCCAGGCGGAAGACGGTGCCGATAGCATACCCCCGGCCCTCGTCGAGTTCATCAGTCTGCTGCAGGCGCTCGATCACGCCCTGCTGTTTGGTGATGATCTCCATGTCGGTCGTGCCAGGGTCCTTGACGATCGTGACGTCCTCACCGGAGATGAGTTCCTGGAGTCCGAAAGCCGACAGCGACACGATCACGAAGCCGACTCCGATCAGGATCGCGACGTCGAAGAGGTTCCCCATCAGGCCGAGCATCGGGCCGAGGCGGATGAGCATGCGCGTCCGCCAGCGTGACGGCCGTGACCGGGATGTCCGGAAAGAGGTGGCGCAGGAATAGCGTGTTGTACTCGTCTCGCTCGTCGTCGAAGAGATGGCAGCCGGCCACATCACAGAGGCCTTGTCTGAGCGCGATCAGCCCGTCGAGGCTGCCCACCGGCACGCTGACGAGGCCGACGTGAGCGTGTCCGACCTCGTCGCCGAGCATTGCGAGCCCCAGATCGTGACTGCCGAGCGCCACCAGCGTGTGCGGTTCGCTCGACCGGGGTGCGACGAGGACGTGCGTCTCGAACGCCCCGGCAGTGGAGGCGTAGTACTTCTCCGTGTAGTTGCGCACCGTGCGTTCTTCGGCCAGCGTCACCAGTCCGGAGGCTAGCATGCTAGTCGAGCGCTTCGGGGCGGCCGACCTCGGCGTGTACCACCGGCACTCCGTCGATCTCCTCCGGCAGGTTCTCGGGGACGGCGAGAGGATTCTCCAGCCCGAGCATGATGGCAGGATGTCCATCCTCGGTGTGGCCGAGGCCCACGCTCATCACGCCGCGCATCCGCATGAGCCGCTCGGCGTTGCGGTTCAACACGTCGACGGTGTGTTGGGAGTCGGGGAGGGCGCCGGGGCCGAACCAGCCGGCGATCACCGCGAAGATGCTCGTGCGTGTCATGTCACAGTCCGATGTCGAGGGCGTCGAAGACATGTTCGATGCGGTTGATGATGGTGGTGGTGGCACTGCCGGCGAACAGCAGGCCTACGATGTTGTTTCCCAAGTCGACGATCGCCGAGCCGCTGTCGCCACCCTGACTCATGGCGCCAGTGATGACCTGATCGGTGAAGCGGGCCACGCGGTCCTCGCCGTATCCAACGTCGACGGTGACGTTCACCTGCTCGATCTCGCCTGTGGTGAGCCCGGTCGTGCGGCCGCTCTTGCGCACGCGCAGGCCGAGCTCGGCAGTGCCCTGTCCGCCGATGCGGCCGATGCCGAGGATCTCCTCGGAGATCTGCGAAGGGTCGTCGGGTCGGGCGGTGGCTGCGTCGACGAGGTTGGCGGCCGAGGACTGGCTCACGGCGCGGAGCCGGGCGTTGCTCCCGGCCAGCCGCGCGAGGGCGTTGAGCGTGGACGCGACGCCGTTGGCGAGCGCACAGGAGCTCTCTTCCCCGGCCATCGCGATGCGCACGAAGCGGTCGAGGGTGGCGATGCGGTCCGCCGCGGTGCCGCCGTCGATCGGCCCGGGCTGTAGGATCGCGTCACCGGCCGCGCCGTCGTTGGTGCAGGCGAACACGTGGTTGTTGGAGAGCAGGAGCAGCTCATCGCCGCGGTGCACGATGCAGCCGAGCGTCCCCGCCGTGATGCGCTCGTGCCCGACGCTCACGCCGCCCGGCACGGGCCGCCAGCGCTCAGTGGGGGTCCTCAGTGCCCGGATCTCACCGGTGGCCACCACGTCGGTGGGGAAGCCGCCCACGCTCGGCGGCACGAGGTCGCGTGTGGCAAGCGCGGTCGCAGGCACCTTCTCCACCACCGAGCAGACGATGGCGAGTTCATCGGTCCTCTCACCGTCGCTCACCTTGTAGCCGATGCCGGTGGCGACGACGTTTGCTCGCGCATGCAGCT
Organism: Coriobacteriia bacterium; assembly: GCA_049658145.1. Lineage (GTDB taxonomy): Bacteria > Actinomycetota > Coriobacteriia > Anaerosomatales > Anaerosomataceae > UBA6100. The sequence goes on along the minus strand of JBASOJ010000043.1, from coordinate 6,208 downwards.
CTTCCCGGGTGGATACGAGCGCGTGCGCGAGCGCCTCGGAGACGATCATGGCCTCCCCCTCCCTTGGGGAAGTGTACCCGAGTGAACGCGAAGCGGCAGCGCGCTTACCGCGCGAGCCACTCCCGCACGGCGCCCTCGATGCCCTCACGTCCGGTATCCACGACCGCGCCGAAGCGCTCGGGCAGGGTGGCGATCTCGGCCAGGGGGGCGGGAACCGCGCCTGCCTCGGGGGCGAGCGCGCACACCTCGTCGAGCAGCTCGAGGCCGGTGAGCGCGGCCGCTTCGGCGGGGAGTTCCGCGGCATATGCGGTCTGCGTAAGCGCCCGGTAGACGTCCGCGCCGAACTTCGCCCAGTGCGCGGTGGAGACCACGAGCACCGGGTCCTCGCCGCGCAGGCGTTCGGCCACTTCCCACGCGACCGCGGTGTGCGGGTCCATGAGGTAGCCGTACTCGTCGTAGATGCGCTTGATCGTGGCGAGGCTCTCCTCGTTGGTGACCCAGTCGGCGGTCATCAGCTCGCGGACCTTGGCGAACGTCTCGCGGTCGACCGTGAAGCGCCGTTCGCTCGCCAGCGACGCCATCCAGCCGCGGACCGCCCCGGCCCCGGCGAGCTCGTAGAGCAGACGCTCGAGGTTGCTCGAGATGAGGATGTCCATGCTCGGGCTGGGTGTGGTCACGAACGCGCGGTCCGAGATGTCGTAGGTCCCGGTGGCGATGAAGTCGGCGAGCACGTTGTTCTCGTTGCTGGCGCACAGCAGCCGCCCGATCGGCACGCCCATGCGCCTGGCGTAGTACGCGCCTAAGATGTTGCCGAAGTTGCCGGTGGGCACGCACACGTCCATGGGCGAGCCGGGCTTCACGCCGCCCTCGGCCACCATGTCGGCGTACGCGCTCACGTAGTACGCGATCTGCGGCAGGAGGCGACCCCAGTTGATGGAGTTCGCCGAGGAGAGCTTCAGGCCGCGCTCCGCGTGCAGCTCGGAGGCGAAGGCCTCGTCGTTGAAGGTGGCCTTGACCGCGTTCTGGCAGTCGTCGAAGTTGCCGCGCACGCCGAAGACGCCCACGTTGGCGCCGCGTTGCGTGACCATCTGCAACCGCTGGATGTCGGAGACGCCGCCCGCGGGGTAGAAGACCACGATGCCGGTGTGCTCACGGTCGGCGAAGCCTTCGAGCGCCGCCTTGCCGGTGTCGCCGGAGGTTGCCACGAGCACGAGGTAATCATCGGCGAGCTGGCCTTCGGCCTGCATGCGGTCGACCGCCGCCGAGAAGAACAGCGGCATGCACTGGAGCGCCATGTCTTTGAAGGCGCTCGTGGGCCCGTGCCATAGCTCGAGCACGTGGGTGCCCGCTACGACCTCCACGATCGGCGCGATGCGGTCGTCGTCCCACTGCGCGCCATATGCAGACTGCATAAGCGCGTCCACATGCTCGCGGCAGTAGTCAACACCGAAGCGCTCGAAGATCCACGCGGCGCGCTGCCAGTAGGGCCACGTAGCGAGCTCGAGGATCTCGGGCAACGTGAGCGAAGGCAGACTCTCGGGCACGTATAGCCCGCCGCCAGGCGCGATGCCGCGCACTACGACCTCGCTGAACGCCGGTCGTGAAGCGTCGAGACCTCGGCTGTCTATGTAGGCGACGGGCTGCATGGTGACACGCATCGTACCAAATGGGGCGACGTGTGGGAGAATCGGCGCAACGCGAGGAGGCACTCTGATGGCGCATCTGAAGTTCGACATGGCAAAGCTCGAGCGTCTGAACGACCCCGGACGGTTCGACAGCCTGCCGCCCGACATCTTCGTCCGTGCGCTCGGTGGTCTCGACGATGCCCGCACGATCATCGAGATCGGCGCCGGCACGGGGTTGTTCTCCGCCGCCTTCGCACAGCGCGCACCGGGGGCCGTCGTCTATGCGGCCGACACCGCCGTTGAGATGCTCGACTGGATGCGCGCGAATCGCCCCGAGGTGGCGGAGAGCCGAATCGTGCCGGTCAAGGCCGAGGAGACCAGCGTTCCGCTCGCCGATGGCACGGCCGACGCGGTCTACATGATCAACCTGCACCACGAACTCGCTGATCCGGCCGCCTCGTACGCCGAGGCGTTTCGCTTGCTGAAGCCCGGTGGCCGACTCCTCGTGGTGGACTGGGCTCCGCGCGACACCCCCAAGGGCCCGCCGCAGGAGGTCCGCATGAGCGCCGAAGCGCTTGCCGCTCTCCTGAGTGATGCGGGCTTCTCGGATGTCGCGATCGACGAGACCACGCTTCCCTGGCACCTGATGGCCACGGCCACGCGCCCTGCCGCCTAGCGCGTCAGTCGTGTGTGCCGAGTGACGCCGAGAGTCCGCGGCCCACGATCGCGCTGTTGAGCTGGTCGCAGAGGCGCGCCCGCGTGTAGCGCCCCGGCGGCAGTCCGTTCACGACATCCATGGCGTCGACCGGCAGGTCGAACGTCTCGGCGCGGACGATAGCGTCGAGCTGCGTGACCGTGCTCGTGCCGGCGTACAGCGCATCGAGCCAGCGCGTGATCTGTTCGCGGTCCTCTTCCATCACTGGGCCTTGAACTCGCGCGCGAGCACGTGGCGCTCGACCTTCGCCGCGTTGTAGGCGCCCCACCAGCGGGCCATGTCGGGCTGCTGCAGGAGCACGAGCAGGTCGTCGGCGTCCGAGCGCTTGAGCGGTCGGAGCTCGAAGCCTTCACCGTCGAGGGCTGGCAGTCCGGCGTTGAAGTCCATGTGGCTCCCGGGTGTCGGTTTGTGCGGAGGGCGTGCGTGCAGGTACGATTCTAACGCCCGCACCGCGACCTTAGGGGGAGTCCCGTGAAGCACGTCATCCTGATCCTCGACGGTGCGGCCGGCTGGCCTCTCGACGAACTGGGCTTCCGCACCACACTCGGCTATGCGGCAACGCCGAATCTCGACGCGCTGGCGGCCGCCGGTGCGGTGGGCCTGGCGCAGACCGTGCCGCCGGGAGCGGAGCCGTCGTCTTCGGCCGCATGCACCTCGATTCTGGGCTACGACCCGGTGGCCGACTACGTGGGACGCGGCGCGATCGAGGCTGCGAGCATGGGCATCACGCTTGCCGACGACGAGATCGCCCTGCGCATGAACACGGTGAACATCACCGACGACGTCATGACGTCGTACGCCTGCGGGCACATTAAGTCGGAGGAGTCCCGCGCTATCGTGACCGAACTCGGCGAGGTGCTCGGCGATGAGACGTTCACGTTCTACCCGGGCGTGGCGTACCGCCACATCCTCGTGGTGAAGGGTCACCCCGAGCTGCTCGACCTTGCGTACACGCCGCCGCATGACATCAGCGACCAGTCGATCGCGGGCAAGACGCCCTTCGGCGAGGGTGCGGCGCTGCTCGCCGACCTCATGGAGCGGGCCCGTCCGGCACTCGATGCCTCGGCGGTCAACCGCGCACGCATCGCCCGCGGCGATCTGCCCGCAACCGACATCTGGCCGTTCTGGCCGGGCGCGGCACCGAAGGGATTGACGCCCTTCGCCGAGCTGCGGGGGCTGCGTGCGGCCATGACCTCGGGCGTCGACCTGCTGAACGGCCTCGCCGTGCTCTTCGGCATCGACCGGCTCGACATCCCCGGCGTGAGCGACGGCTCCGACAACGACTACCGCGCGCAGATCGAGGGCGGCCTTGCGGCGCTCGAGGATCACGATCTCGTGATCGTGCACGTTGAGTCGCCGGATGAAGAGGGCCACGCGGGCAACGTCGAGGGCAAGGTCGCTGCCATCGAGGCCATCGACCGCGAGATGGTGAGCGTGCTGCGCGGGCGCCTTGGCGAGGTCCGCGTGCTGGCGATGCCGGACCACCCCACGCCGATCGAGCTCAAGACGCACGTAGGCGAGCCGGTGCCGTTCGTGCTGGCGGGGCCGGGCATCGGCGTGAACAGCGGGGTGGAGTTCGACGAGGTGGCCGCCGCCGCGACCGGCCTGGTGGTCGACCCCGGCCGCGGCGTGGTGGACCTGCTCCTCGGGTAGCGCCCGGCGTGGCGTGACCGTCCCGGCTTCCTCGGGTATGACCTGCTCAGGCCCCTGACCCGGAGGTACACGCATGCCACGCTCGATCTGGACCGGCGACATCAGCTTCGGCCTCGTGACCATCCCCGTGGAGGTCCACCCTGCCGAGGAGCCCCGCGAGCTCGCCTTCCACCAGCTCGACCGCCGTGACCTGGCGCCCGTGAAGCAGAAGCGCGTGAACGCGGTCACCGGCGAGGAGGTGCCGTGGGAAGAGGTCGTCAAGGGCTACGAGTACGATCCCGGCCAGTATGTGGTGGTCACCGACGACGACCTGCGGGCCGCGAACGTCGAGGCCACGCGCACGATCGACATCGTGGCGATGATCAAGGCCGAGGAGATCCCACTTTCGTACTTCGACAAGCCGTACTTCCTCACGCCCGCCACGTCCGCCGCGCGCAAGGCGTACGCCATCCTGCGCGAGACCCTCGCGCGCTCCGGCTACATCGCGCTCGCATACATCGTCATCCGCACGCGACAGCGGGTGGCCGCGCTCGTACCTGCGGGTGACGCGCTCATGCTCGAGATCCTGCGTTTCCCGCACGAGCTGCGATCGGCGAAGGACATCGAGTTCCCCTCGGCGGACCTCGGAGAGCTCGGCGTGACCGAGAAAGAGCTCGCGCTCGCGGGGCAGCTTGTGGAGGCGATGGTGGAGCCGTTCGATCCCTCCAACCTCACCGACAGCTTCCGCGACGACGTGCTCGACTTGATCGAGCGCAAGGTGACGACCGGTGAGGTGGCGGCCGTGCCCGAGCCGCCTGAGGCGCCGCCGGCCGAGGGCGGGGAGGTCGTTGACATGATGGCGCTCCTGAAGCGCAGCCTCGACGTCGCCAAGGGGGCGTGAGCCGCCGATGCCGCTCGATCGCTACCGCGAGAAGCGTGACTTCGAGCGCACGCCCGAGCCGGCAGGTTCCGGGACGCCGCCCGCCGATGCGCCGCGCTTCGTGATCCAGAAGCACGCCGCCTCGCGCCTGCACTACGACTTCCGCCTCGAGATGGAGGGTGTGCTGCGCAGCTGGGCCGTGCCCAAGGGACCGAGCTTCGACACCACCGAGAAGCATCTCGCGGTGGAGGTGGAGGACCACCCGATCGAGTACGGGAGCTTCGAGGGCGTGATCCCGGAAGGCGAGTACGGCGGCGGCACGGTGATGCTCTGGGACTTCGGCACCTACACGCCGCGCGGCGATGCGGTCGTGATGTACCGGGACGGCAACCTCAAGTTCGACCTCCACGGCCACAAGCTCGAGGGCGGGTTCGCGCTCGTGCGCATGAAGCGCCGCCCCAAGGAGACCAGAGACAACTGGCTGCTCATCAAGGAGCGTGACGCGCATGTCCGTCCGCATGCCGCCTACGATGTGCTCGCAGCGCTGCCCCTCTCGGCCAAGACCGGTCGCAGCATGGAGGAGATCGCGGCGGCGGGTGCCGAACCTCCTGCCGAAGGCGGCGATGCCGACCCCTCACGAGCACCGGGCGCGGTCGCCGCGCCGATTCCCGAGGCGATCGCACCCGAGCTGGCCACGAAGGTCGCCGAGGTGCCGGCGGGCGAGGGGTGGCTCCACGAGATCAAGCTCGACGGGTACCGCACGCTCGTACGCATCGACGGCGATGACGTGCGCTTCTTCACCCGCAGCGGCATCGACTGGACGAAGCGGTTCGCCGCGCTCGTGGAGCCGGTGCGCGCGCTCGGACTCGAGGGCGCCTGGCTCGATGGCGAGGTGACCGTCCTTGCGCCGGACGGCCGTACGAGTTTCGGCGCGCTGCAGGCCGAGCTCAAACGCGGCGCGGCGGCCGACCTCACCTACCACGTCTTCGACCTACCCTACCTCGCCGGTTACGACCTGCGGGGCACGCCGCTCATCGAGCGCAAGAGGCTGCTCGAGCGTGTGATCGCCCCCGCCGGCCCGCGCGTGCGTTACGTGGACCACGTGGCCGGGCAGGGGGAGGCGTTTCACCGCCAGACCTGCGCCTTCGAGCTCGAGGGTTCGGTGGCAAAGCGCGCGGACAGCACGTACCGCTCGGGCCGCTGGCGCGACTGGCGCAAGCGCAAGTGCACGGGCCGCGAGGACTTCGTGGTGGTGGGCTTCACCGAGCCGTCCGACGGCACACCGGGCGTGGGTGCGCTCGTGCTCGCGGCGCGCTCGGCCACGGGTGTGCTGGCGTACGCGGGACGGGTGGGCAC
>JBASOJ010000042.1:0-7227 GCA_049658145.1 Coriobacteriia bacterium | reverse complement strand
GTGCGCGCCCGGCGTGCCCTCTACCGAGCCCGACATCCGGGGTGTGGTGACCGACGTATCGGGTGCGGGTGGCGAGACCGTGTCGATGCGCGTGGTGTGGACGGACGACGCGGCCGCGGGCGCTCAGGCGGCATACGACGCCGCCCAGGTGACCGCGAACGCAGACACCGAGTGGTTCTCCCGAGCGGCCGACGGTTCCACCGCCGCCGCTGAGGCCTCGGAGGTCGCGGTGGGCACGGTGGTGGAGGCGTGGTTCACGGGGGCGGTCGCCGAGTCGTACCCGGTGCAGGCCACGGCGAAGACCATCGTGATCGTTGGCGCCTACGACGGGGAACTGCCCGAGCCACCGGGGCTGGCGCCGTAGGGGCGCTAGTGGTGCGGCGCCGCACTCTGCCCCAAGAAGAGACTGACCCCGCCAGTGGCCCGGGGGCTGATCCAGCGGGGTAAAGATACGACGGTATTCCATCGGCTCGCGGTCCCTGTCAAGCGACGCGGTTGGGGCTGAGGGCCGAGTCTCCCACGCCGCCCCTAGTGGGATCTCACCCGCATCCGAACCCTCGTCACACCCCCGCGCTACACTCGCGTCAGGCATCCCGAGGGGGGCGGGCCCGTGGCGGATCAGCGCGTCTACACCGTCTACGTGATCGAACTCGACGACGAGGTGTACAGCAACGCCAGGTTCCGCGCGGCCAACCCGGACTGGAGCCCCGCCAAGCCGTGCGTGTACGTGGGTTCCACGGCGCTCACGCCGGAGGAGCGGTTCCAGCAGCACCTGTCGGGCCACAAGTCGAACGCGCATGCGCGCCAGTACGCCGTGCGGCTCATGCCCCGGCTCTATCGCAGCTGGCAGGACTACCCCACGCGCGCCGAGGCCGAGCGCGCCGAGGAGCGGCGGGCGCTGAGCCTGCGGAAGCGTGGCTACGCCGTGTGGTACGGGGTGTAGGAGAGGCGAGCGGTCGCACGGGGCTGTCACCACTCGCGCGGCTTGCGCAAGATGTGGCCCTGAACCTGAACGGGGGTCGGCAACTGAGACCGTTGAAGAACGGACGTGTTCACGTGCCGCATGATGTCATCCACGCGACCCTCGAAGACCGACCCACGGCGCTCCCGCCTGGTGAACACGATGTGCATCTTCTTGCCGAGTTCCTCGCGGACCATTCGCACCGGCTCGAGCAGGTCGGAGTCGTTGGAGACAACCACCGCGACGTCGTACCGATCGCGGAATCCGTCCAGGAGTAGATGTGACGCGAGATTGACGTCGGAGCCCTTCTCCTTCGTGTCGATTACGGCGACAGTGTCGGGTGGGATACGAGTGCTGTCTGCCAGCGGGCGTCTGACGACGTTGGAGCGGAACTCGCCGAGATGCACCGACACGTCCGGCAGGGACTTGAGCGCTTCCAGGTAGGCGCCCTGCCGGTAGTGCCCGGTCGCGTCCCAGGGGAGCGGCTTCAGGCGCGCAGTGAAGTAGCGGACGAGCACGATGTCGTACGCCGGCAGCAGCGTGCGGGCGAACGCCGAGAGGTCGAGCCAGCGGTGCGGGGTGCCGCGCAGCAACCCGTAGTAGAGGTTGAATCCGTCGATGTAGACGATGGCGCGAGGCAGCGATGTCATGCCGAATGTCCCCTGAAATGCGGAGGCCGCCTCGCGGCGGCCCTCGCGCCCTGGATCGCAACCCAGGGGTGGTAAACCGATTCTGCCGAGCGATGCAGTGCCTGTCAACGGCCCTGCAGGGGCATCATGACACGCTGGCCTTACCGGAATGTCACCCGGATCTAAACCGCTATCACACCGCTGCGGTAGGCTGGAGATGCTCGTGCTGAAGCGAGCACGGTCACGCCGAATGGAGCGCCCCATGCCCCCGCATCCCGACATCGCAGTGCTCGCCCCGCAGTGCCGCTCGTGCACCTCGAGGACGGCCAGGACGTCTGCGAGCGCAGGGACAAGGTCGCCTACGGTAGCATGGTCTGGGAGTTCTTCAAGAAGCTCGATGAGGACCGCGGCGGGCTTGCCGTCGAGACGTTCATCTACGCGTCGCGCTCAGCCGTGCGCGACCTGTCGGTGACGTGGCATGCGCGCTACATCGGGCACGTGACGGATGTGGAGCCCCGCCGGTACCGCCCGAAGTCGACGCTCGAGGGCGACAAGGGCGGCTGGGGCGTCTACTGGCTGCTCGAAGGGCTTGAGCGCCTGGCCGAGCCGATCTCGATCGCCCAGTTGCGCGCATACGGGACCGGCGAGCCGTTTAGGAAGAGCTTCGTGCCCGAGGGGCCGATGCGCGTGGGACGGCCGTGAAGGGTCCGACCAGGGATTGACAGGCCGAACACATCGAGTGATAGTGTGCAGTATGTCAAAGAAAACAGGACATCACGCACACCAAGGCACCGTAGGAGCCAGTCCGGACGCCGACGCGCTGTTTGCTGTCGCCGAGTCGCAAGCCGGCTACTTCACCACGGCGCAGGCGGGTGGAGCGGGCTACTCGCGCCAGCTCGTCGCGCACCACGCGGCGGTGGGCAACTTCGACCGCGTGAGCCGTGGTGTGTACCGAATGGCGCGCTACCCTGGCACCCCACGCGAGGACCTTTACGTCGCCTGGCTTCAGGTGGGGCCGGACGCCGTCATCTCTCACGACAGCGCGCTCGACGTCTACGACCTCTCCGATATCATGCCGTCCGAGATCCATCTCACCCTACCGAGAACCAGTTCGCGGCGGCGCACAGGCATTCGCATGCACACCACGCCTCTCGAGCCTTCCGAGGTCACATCCCGCGACGGACTGCCGATCACCACGGTGGCCCGAACGATCGTGGACGTGATACGCGCCGGAACGTCCACGGAACACGTCGCTCGCGCAATAGACGAAGCACTCACGAGAGGGATGGTCGCCGAGGAGGACCTTCAGGCGCAGGCGGCGGCACGTGGTGGGCGCGTGGCGCAGGTGATCTCCGAGACGCTGGCGGGGCGGGCGAGCCGATGAAGTACGCGTCGGGCGCAGCCTTTCGCATGGCGCTGGAGGATCGGCTTCGTGCCGAGTCGCGGTCCACGGGCCTGCCTCTCAGTAGACTTCGCATGACCGTCGCTTTCGACCGGCTGCTGGCGAGAATGGCGGCATCCAGCCCGGACGGCTGGCTGCTCAAGGGCGGATTCGCGTTACAGCTGCAACTGGAGAATCAGGCGCGGGCGACGAAAGACATCGACCTGCTCCTGCTCGCGATCGACGTCAGCAGTCACGCGATGCTCCTAGCGGCTGCACGCACCAGGCTGGGCGATTGGTTCGAGTTCGAGGTTGGAGAACCATCTCACCTGCCGATGCACGGCGGCGCACGCATGTCCGTGCGTGCTCTCCTCGACGGACGCAGCTTTGAGACCTTCCACGTGGATGTGGGTCTTGATGATCCTGTCACCGCCCCACCGGACCAGCTGCCCGTCACGCCGCTCCTCGCATTTGCCGACCTTGAGCCCACCATCGTGCCGTGCTATCCGCTCGTGCAGCACGTTGCCGAGAAGCTCCACGCTCTCACGCGATCGCGTGGGACCCGCGACAACAGCCGGGTCAAGGACCTGGTCGATCTCGTGCTGCTGGCGGAACAGCAACCGTTTGAGGCGGCGTTTCTTCAGGCGGCGATACGCGCGACATTCGGTTCGCGGGCTTCCGACGCTGTTCCCGAGCAGTTGCCGGAGCCTCCGGCGTGGTGGGGCGTGGAGTTCCGACGCATGGGGCGTGATGTGGGTCTGGTGGCTGAGACCCTCGACGCCGCGATGGAGCTGCTGGATGCGTTTCTGACGCCCGTGCTGCGCGGAGACGCCCGAGGAGAGTGGCTACCGGCCGAGCGAAGGTGGAGTGGGTAGCGCTGCCGCCTCGGACAGGGCATCTTCCGGGTGTCGGTACTCGACGCGTACGACCGGGCGTGCGCGGTCACGGGTGAGCACTCGCTGCCGGTGCTCGAGGCGGCGCACATCATGCCGTACGCCGACGGCGGCACGCACGACGTCGCATGAGGTCTGCTGTTCAGGAGCGGCATCCCCCCTCTGTTCGACCTGGGCTACGTGACGGTCACGCCCGAGTACCGCTTCAAGGTCTCTAGACGCGCTTGCCGAGGACTTCCACAACGGCCGGACGTACTACGCCGGGCGGGACAGGCGCGTGGCTGTGCCCGATGCCGAGTGGATGCGGCCGAGTAGGGAGTTGCTCGCGTGGCACGGGGAGAGCGTGTGGCGGGGTGAGCAGGCTCTCCCCTCCAAGGATGCAACTGAGGCCGCTCGAATCACTCCGCGCGGCCTCAGGCCCCCGGTTCATGACATCCCTTCTAGTGCTTCGTCTTGTCGACGAGAACGTAGCCACCTCCCGGCTTGCCGGTTGGCGGAAGCGGATTGCCCTTGACCGACGTCACCTCGTGCCCTGTCTTTCCGCCACGCGCTCCGACCTCCTCGTACTGTCCGGAGGCCGGCGTGCGCTGACCAGGGCGCAGCTTCTTTACGCTCATCTTGTTCACCCCCCTTCAAGTAGGCACGCAAGATGGTTGACAGAATAGGTTAGGATGGTTTCAGGCGTCAACCTTGGAGGGGTCAATCATGTCCATCGGCACACGTCTGCGCCAGTACCGCACCGCGCGCGGATACACGCTCGACGAACTGGTCGAGCGCATGGGCGGCCTTGTAACCAAACAGGCGCTCTCAAAGTATGAACACGATCGCGCCATGCCACGGCCCACCGTGTTGTTGGCGCTCGCCCGGGCGCTGGACATCAAGGCATCTCGTCTGATTGCCGAGCCCGAGTATCACTTCCAACTCGTCGCGTACCGCGCGCTCGCCTCGCTGCCCAAGAAGGAACGAGAGACGATCGAGAATACCGTGCAGCTCGAGCTCGAACGTCGGCTGACACTCACAGACAAGCTTGGAATCGCATGCAGCTTTCCCTTCGGTACCACCGAAGTGCCCATCAGCGATGTCAGTGCGGCCGAGTACGCTGCCGGGGAACTGCGCTGTGCCTGGAACCTGGGCGGCGGTCCGATCTCGAACGTCGTGGACACACTGGAGTCAAGGGGAGTGCACTTGATCGACATCGATACAGAGCGGAAGTTCGATGGTCTTGCGATCATCGCCACGGATGAACATGGCGAGCGCGTTGCGTGCGGCATCGCCGCGCGTCGGGAGGTATCTCGCGCGCGCCAGCGGATGAGCCACGCTCACGAGCTGGGACACCTGTGCATGCAAGTTGCCGACGGCGTTGATGACGAGGCCGCTGCACGCCTGTTCGCCGGTGCCTTCCTCTATCCCGCGGACGCGGTTCGCGCCGAGTTCGGAGCGCGTCGCAATCGAATCACGGCAGACGAGCTTCTCGTCGCAAAGAGGCGATGGGGCATGAGCATTCAGGGCGTTCTCTACCGGCTCCGCGATCTCGAGGTGATCGATGAGACAAGCTACAAGTGGTGGTGCATGTTCATCAACCGTGCCGGCTGGCGCACCGACGAGCCGGGCGACGAGCCGCGAGAGTGCTCCACGTGGGCCGAGACACACGCGCATCGCGCAGCCGCCGAAGGACTCATCGCCCGGGAGAGCTTGGCAGAGTATATCCCTGCCAGCAGCAACAGAACCGCGCCAGAAGACATCGACCGGCGCGCGCTCTTGAAGCTGCCGTTGGCCGAGCGCCGGGCCTACATGAAGGCGCAGGCCGAAGCACATGCTGCTGAGTACAACGCCATGATCGACCGCGCGTGGCTTGACGCTGACATGGGCGAGTGGGACCACGAGCATGAATAGCCCGAGACGCGGTGAGATCTGGCGGGCCGATCTCAACCCCACGCGCGGTCAAGAGATCAACAAGAAGCGGCCGGTGGTGGTCTTGAGTTCCGACGATGTGGGCGTACTTGCCATCAAGTTGGTGGCGCCGATTACGGGCAGACCGGCGAGCAGATCAGTGCATCCGTGGCTCGTCGAGGTGAAGCCCACTGCGGCCAACGGGCTCAAGAAGGACGGTTGCATCGACGTTCTCCAGTTGCGCGGAATCGCGTTCGAGCGATTCGCCACGCGCATCGGCGTATTGAGCGCCGACGATATGGACGACGTTGTGGCGGCAGTCGCGCTCGTAATCGACTTCGACGCCGAGCGGAGGTGAGATGATGTTCGGACTGACGACTCAGGCCATCGTTCAGCAGGTGGTCGAGGTGTGGAGCGCCGTTGCGGTGGCAGCCTGGAACGCCGCAGCGGCCGAGCCCGAATTGCGGTGGATGCTGCTGGCATTCGTGCTCGTGTCCCTGATGGGAGGTCACACCCGTGGGCGTGCTCGTCGCGCGTAGTAGTCTCACATGTGTGCAGTCGTAGCGCCTCGATCCGTGGATCGGGGCGCTACGTGCTTCTTGCTGCGTAGGCGCCTCTCCACGATGTGGCACCCGCGCCACATCAGGCACGTGGGTGGCCCAAGCGGTGCACACCCCGATGTTCCTCCCATGAGGCCAGTGTCCCACCCCCGAGCCTGCATCCCCCCTGCGCTACACTCGCATCAAGCCACCTCACGCCGAAGCGACCCGCCCATGCGCGGCTTGATCGGGAACACCGACTACGACTGGTACCGCTTCTTAGCGGCGCAGCCGGAAGTCGACGAGGTGAACTCCTGGCAGCCGTCGGGAGGCGGCGGCAGGTTCGTCGCGCTCAGTCCCAGGGAGCCGCTCTTCCGCCTCAAGTCGCCGCACAACACGGTCGCGGGCTTCGGCTACTTTGCGAGCTACAGCGCGCCCGGCGTGGCCCGCATGGGAGAGCTTCGGACTCACCAATGGCGCCGCCGACTTCGATGAGATGCGCGCGCGGATCGAGCGCGTCGACCACGAGCAAGCACTTGCGCGTTCTTCCGTCCACATGTGATATTTCAGCGCGCTCGAATATGGCGAGAGCGGATAATAATGCAGCCAGAGCAGGCCATAGCCGAAGAACTCGCGGTCCGTCTGACCGAGTTGGGGCTCGGAGCGTACGCTGCACGCGATGGGCTCGTCGTGCGCGCCACGGCCGTACCGCTCACGCTTCGACCAGTGAGCGCGGGCCGGGGCAGGCCATCTGACACGGAGCGGGCACTTGCGTAGGTCCGAAACATGGATAACCCGGTCATCGTAGCGGACGACTTCTCCCCGGGCGCCATACGCATCCTTGAGGCCAATGCCGCCAACTACGCCGACCGTCGCCGTCTGCATATCCATCTGCCCGATGCCGGGTTGTCCGTTCACGTCGAGGAAGTAGGGC
>JBASOJ010000041.1:0-6759 GCA_049658145.1 Coriobacteriia bacterium | reverse complement strand
GTTGGTAACCACCACTGCGAATGCTCACTTTGAGTGGTACTATCTACCCGAGGTGACCAACATGAGTGTTCAGTCGTATCTCGAACAGCACCACGTATTCTCACTCGAGGAGTTCAGAGCCGAGTTGGGCGAAGGACGCACTTCGTACAACTTGTTGACTCGCGCTGTGAAGAAAGGCCACGCGGATCGGGTCATGCGAGGTGTCTATGTCTCGCGTACCGGCCAGTTCTCGGAGGCCGAACCGGACCCCTACATGGTAGCCGCAGCGGTGTCGCACGACGTGGTCATGGTCTATCACTCGGCTCTCGAGCTTCACGGGCTCGCACACAGCCCGTCACGCCGCGTCCAGTTCACGTCCTCCAGGTTGGCGACTCGATTCGCCTACAGGGACTTCGAGTACGAACGCTATCAGCGCCCAGCACTCCCGGCGTCGGATGAAGACGCCCGATCCACGACGCTCGTGGCTCGACCGCAGGGGGTCGTCAGGGTCACCACCCGCGAAAGAACACTCGTCGACTGCATCAACCACGTGGACCTGTCCGGTGGGCTCGAAGAAGTCTCTCGGAGCCTCGCCGCGCTACCATACGTTGATGCTTCGAGCGTGCTCGCGTACCTCAAGGTCCTTGGCAGTCCGACGGCAGTCGCCAGGACGGGCTGGCTCCTGGAGCAGCGGGCCAAGGAGTGGTACGTGAGCTCCGCCGCCCTCGACGAGATGCGCGCGATGCTCGGACGCGGGCCCTACTATCTTGCTCGCAGCAATGAGGCGGGGCGGTGGGTGCCGTCGTGGCGGATGTACCTGCCATCCAACGCGGACGAGATCGAGCGATGGGTGCATGAGTGATGAGACCGAATCTGCTCGATACCGCAGGCTATCAACCTCAGACCGTTGAGAAGGTCGAACGGTTGCTCGAGCTGCTCGCGGAGTTCGGAGGACATCCCTTCTTAGGTCCGAGAGCCAGGCTCCACGGCGGAACGGCCCTGAACGTCTTTCACCTCGGCATGCCGAGGCTCTCAGTCGATGCGGACTTGACCTACGTCGGGCAGGTGACGAAAGAGGGGCTTGAGGCGGAGCGGCCCGAAATGGAGCGGGCGCTCACAGAGCTCGGCACGAGACTCGGATACACCGTCTCTACGAGCGGCAAGATCGCGCACTCGGGACGCACCTTCAAACTGCGATACGGCCGCGGTGATCAGAGAGACCTGATCAAGGTCGACCTCATCTACCTCAACAGGGCGCCGACAGGGCGCCGCTGCTCGACTATGAACAGGCGACCTGCGGGATGTGTTCGCCGGAGACTTCGGTCATGACGCTCGCCCTTCCCGAGTTGATTGCCGGGAAGACCAAGGCGCTCTTCGACCGTCTCGCTGTCCGTGACCTCTACGACGTGTATCGCATCCAGACCGGCGGACTGCCCGTATCGCTGGCCGCCGGCGATGAGGAGCTGTATCGGTTGCAGCGGCGTGTCCGGATCTACTACGCATCGCTCTCGATGCCGTTTCCGTGTCCGATCGACGGCCACGTCGTGGAGAAGTTCACATCACGTGCCAGCGAGGTCGAAGACGAACTCTATCCCGTCCTCAACGTGAGCGACCGTCCGACGCTGGAAGCCATGATGGAGTCCGCAGCGTGCTACATCGACGAGCACGTCGCGCCCAGTGAGGAAGAGGAGCAGGAGTACCTCCGTCGTTTGGGGGAGTCCTCGGAGTACGTCCCGAGGCTGCTCTTCGATCGCTGGCCCACGGTGCTGGCGCGGGCGGAGGTGAGCCCCGCTGCCGAATGGAAGGTCATGAATCTGCGGAAGAGGCCTGCGGAGCCGGAGAGCGACTACCCGGAGTGGTGACAGTCGCCTCGGACGTCGTTTCAGCCCGCGTCGGGCCCCCCGGATTTGGTGCCCGATTTGGTGCCCAAATACCTGGTGACTGTTGGTACTCGTTGGTACCTATTGGGACTCGCCGCAGCTCCGCTGTACCAACGAGTGAGGAGTACTTCGCAGGTCTCTCTGAGTTTGACGACCAATGACCACGCAAGAGACCCTCAGCGAGTTGCTACTCAAGTTGAACGCGGGCAACGGATCCGCCGCTCGTCGAACTAAGGTGAGCAGCAGGGGGGCAGTTCTGTCGAAAATGGCCTGCAAAGTGTCAATAGATGGCACAATACGTGTAGGACTTGACAATTGCCCTGTCAAAACGGACAATCTTCGTGTCAAACCACGACACGATAGGTGTGCGAAATGACAGCCAAGCGGAACGTAACAAAGCAGATGGCTCCGCTGGTTCAGCAATTGGAGCTCGAGCAGCCGAGAGTTGTGACTCGAGAACAGCTCGAATCATGGTCGACGAGCGTCGGCCTGGATTGGCCGGTCCAAGTCACCGTTAGGCGGCTGCGGGAAGCTGGTTGGTTGCTGGACCTCAAGACCCGTGGAGTATGGGAGTTCGCTCCCGGCGCCCGAGCCGGGGCATTCGGTTCGGGAGATCCCCTCATCGAACTGCGGGCAACATTGGCCCATCGACCTTCTTTGCCGCTTTCGGTCGGCGCCGAGTCGGCAGCCTACCTCCTGGGTCTTGTAAGTCGACGCCCCGACGTGGAGGTGATCGGTGCGCCTGATGGTGTGAGGCTTCCGAAAGCGCTGTCCGAAATGAGACTGGTGCGATGGGTTCCCAAGGAGAGCCGCGTGGTCAAGGGGGGTTTGCCGGTCTGGTCGGTGGACACGCTTCTTGCCTTCATGGGGGCGAAGCCGGCTGCCTATCGTGACTGGCCCAACGTTGGCGAATGGCTCCGGCAGGGTGTGGGACGGGCGAACCCACAGTCTATCGAAGAGGAACTCCAAGGACGGTCGCGCGGCGCCTGGGCGCGTGTCGCCTATCTTCTCTCCAAGGGCGGCAAAGAACTTGAGGCGCAGCAGCTTCTGGACTCGGCGCCTCCGGGAACGGGTCCGTTCTATCTGGGAAGAAGACGCGGTTCAGGACGCTATGACGCCCGATTCGACGTCGTGGACACCTTCGGAGTGGAGGTGTCGCGCGAGTGATTACCGAGGGATACCTAGTTCGCCACTACCAGGGACGCAAAGGAGGACGCGGGCCTGCGATCATCGATATTGCCCAAGATCATCTGCTGGCCCATCTCTCTGAAGCCGGAATCTTCGAGTTGGGTGTCTCTCTGAAAGGCGGAACCGCCATCCGCAAGTTCCGCGCGGGCAATGCCGGTCGCTTTTCGACCGACCTTGACTTCGCTGGTATGGGCGACGCGACTGCCGACCTGCTCATCGAGATCGTTCAGGGTGCCCAGGTCGGCCCGTTTACGTTTGAACTCGAGCCGTTGAACGGCACGCAACGGATGTTGTTGCATATCGCCAGCGAGTTCGGGGACACGGAGGTGCCCGCTCGGCTCGACCTCGGACGACGCGGACTCTGGTTGTCGCCCGAACGGCTTCCAGCGCTGCCACTTCCCATCCACGCACAGTACGACGTCCAGCTGCCGGCGATTCCTACGGCCCGAATCGAAGAGGTGATCGCCGAGAAGCTGGCGCGATATCGTCGCACCAGCCTTGCGCGAGACCTGTACGACCTCGCGTGGTTGTCTCATCGTCCTTTCGACGAGCCGCTCGTCAGGCGAATGACGGCTCTCAAGGTTTGGTCGGATGTCGTCGACGACGGTCTGGGGGAGAAGCCTTGGGACCCTGAGGACATACTTCGGCCCCGGAGCGAGGCCGAGTTCGAGCCTGAGGCTATCGGCTATCTGACCACGCCCGTCGACATCATTCGCTGGATCGATGACGTGCGAAATCGTTTTGTCTTCCTTCGTGACCTTGACGAGGAAGAGGGGCGACTCCAGCGGTGCAGCCGTGCCGAGGAGTGGGAGGCTCGGAAGATGATCGAGGCGCTGGACCGGGATGAAGAGGCCTAGTTGGCGTTCGCCCGCGATTGGGCGAGCCTCCTTCGACGACGACGACGACGACGACGATGATGATGATGATGATGATGATGATGATGAAGAAGAAGTCGAAGTTGCCCGATGTCAACGACACGTCGATGATGCCGACGTGGTTCGGCACACCTGCGTGACATGGACTCTCAATCGCAGCGAAAGCCGATCTCATTTGAGGCCCCGATTTGTCGCCCGATTTGTCGCCCAAATACATGGTGACTATTGGTACTCGTTGGTAGCTATTGGGACTCACCGCAGCTTTGCTGTACCAACGAGTCCCAACGAGTCCCAATAGTCACAAGCACAATCAGGATTCGAATTCCCTTGGGGGCACCACATTTTCGCAGGTCAGCGGCCTGAAATTCCCTGTTGCGTGCATAGAATCCGGCACCAAATCATGCCATCCTGAGAAACGCGCAGAGGACAAAGCCGCAGCTCAGAGGGGGTGTAGATGCCCTCAGGCGGCCTAATAGCAGTCCCTGTTGCCGAAATCGGCGTTCGACTGGGTTGTTGCCCGATTTGTTGCCCGATTGCGCGGGGAATTGTCAGGGCGCGATCTCCGACGCTCCCTTCTCGCTGCAGGTGGCTCCGGGAGTGAGAAACAGCAGCTCAGAGCGGTACGTGGGGACTCCACCCAGACCTCTCAGGAGCGGCCACTTGCGGCAGGAGTTGTCTAGAAGTACCATGTTGTTCATGATGCGCAACACTGATATATCAGACAACACCATTCTTACCCGAGCGCTGGACGAACTTCGCTCACGTCTTCCCCGGACGTGGGGTGTGGAGGTCATCGATCGGCGGACCTATGTCCCCGGACCGGATGCGGTGGTGCGGATCGTGGGGCCGGATGATACGGCGTCATTCCTGTTGATAGAGGTAAGGAGTCGGCTCGACCCGAAGGACGTCGAGCCACTTGTGTGTCGATTCGCTATGCGCCTGTGGCAGAACCGTGAGGCGACCCCGGTCGTCGTGGCTCGATTCCTGAGCGAGCGGACGCGCGAGAGTCTGCGCGAGCGTGAGGCCGGCTACATCGACCTGACCGGCAACATGTACCTGCGGCTGAACGCTCCGGCCGTGGCGATCGAGCGGATCGGCGCCGACAGGGATCCCGAGCCGACGCAGCGTCCTGCACGCTCCCTCAAAGGGGCCAAGGCCGGTCGGCTCGTAAGGACGCTCGTTGACTTCGCCCCGCCGCTCGGAACACGAGAGATCGCGAAGCTCGCGGGAATCGACCCCGGCTACGTCTCGCGACTGCTCGCGATGCTTGAGCGAGACGACCTCGTCGGGCGCGAACCGCGCGGCCCGATCACCCGCATCGACTGGGCCAATCTCTTGCGTGCGTGGACACGGGACTACTCGCTCGGATCCTCCAACCTCACTACGTCCTACCTGCAGCCGCGAGGTCTTCCGGCTCTGCTCGACGCGCTGCGCCGGCAGCAGGGCGAAGATGGTCTTGCCTACGCGATCTCAGGCTCGCTTGCTGCTGCTCGGAGGGCCCCGATCGCTCCGGCGCGTCTCGGCGTCATCTACGTGAAGCGTCTCGACGAGGCGGCACAGGCCCTCGGCCTTCTCCCCGCCGAGACGGGGGCGAACGTGCTTCTCGTCGAGCCGTTCGACAGTGTCGTCTTCGATCGCACGACTCTTGATGACGGCTTGCGGTATGTGGCGCCCTCACAGGCCGCCGCCGACCTGCTCACGTCTTCCGGCCGTGGGCCGGAAGAGGCTGAGGCGCTCATCGAATGGATGCTCGCAAACGAGGGGGCCTGGCGTGTATAGCGAGGAGTACATCGTCGCCCGCAGGACGCTTCTCGATGCCCTCGAGGCACTCGAGGGTCACCGCGACTCGCTCGTGCTCGTCGGCGCGCAGGCAATCTACCTCCACACCGGCGCGGCCCAGTTCGCTGTCGCGGAGTTCACGACCGATGGGGATGTCGCGATCGACCCACGACACCTCTCGGCGGAGCCCGAGATCGCTTCTGCGATGCGCAGGGCCAGGTTCTCTCTCGATGAGCGCGACGGCAGGGAGCTCGTGGGTGTCTGGGCATCCATGCGCGAGATCGCCGGCGTGCCCGCCAGGGTGACCGTCGATCTGCTCGTGCCCGACGCTTTGGGAGGCGCGGGTCGGCGCGCTGCCCGGGTGCCGCAGCACGAGAAGGGTTCGATGCTCAAAGTCCACGGGCTCGAGGCAGCACTAGTGGACAACAGCGTCATGCGCATCGGTGCACTGGAAGAGACGGACGACCGGAGCTTCGAGATGAAGGTAGCCGGTCCGACAGCGCTGTTGATCTCCAAGACGATCAAGCTGTCCGAGCGGGTGACGGCAGGCGCACTCGAGCGGGGTCGACCCGACCGGGTGAAGCCCAAGGACGCGCTTGACGTACTCCGGTTGCTCCAGGCGATTCCGAGCGCGCAGCTGGCCCAGGGTTTCGAGGGACTGCTTACGGATGAGATTGCCGGGCCAGTCGCCGCAGAGGCACTCCGCAGCTTGCCTGACCTCTTCGGAGGCATCGGCTCCCCGGGCAGTCAGCTCGCGGCCGAGGCAGCAGCACCAGAGCCGCCCGACGTGATCACCGCGTCGTGTGCGGCGCTTTGTCGAGAGGTGCTTGACGCGCTCCGCGCGCTGGGAGTCGACGCCTGATCCACGGCACCCACGTGCGCCCCGGGGGTCTCCTTGGTGGGTGAGGCGGGCATCGGGCGCGCCCCGAGATTGTTGCCCGATTTGTTGCCCAAATACCTGGTGACTGTTGGTACTCGTTGGTACCTATTGGGACTCGCCGCAGCTCCGCTGTACCAACGAGTCCCAACGAGTCCCAATAGTCACAAGCACTTTCAGG
>JBASOJ010000040.1:0-17113 GCA_049658145.1 Coriobacteriia bacterium | reverse complement strand
GCTGCCGACCGCTCGGCGTTCCTCGCCGACCGCATCACCGGCCATGTTGCCCTCGGCGTGCCGCGGCCCGAAGACCTGCGGGGCCTCCGGGCCGAGGAGTAGACTGCGCCCGCTGTGCTGTATGCAGGATGGTCTGTTGCCTGGTCCAGGTGTCGCCAGAGCGAACGTACACGTACGCCGCCCCGGGCGCGAAGTACAGTACCGCGGCGCTTGCCGGCGATGCCGCCGCCACCAGTCCCGTCATCACCACGCACGCTCGACCACCTGCGCCGGCAACGCCGAACACGCGAACGGCCGCCCCGCCGATCGCGTTCATACGAGGTGAGTGTTCCGCCGGGTGGCGAGCGCTGATCGCTCGCGCGTCAGGTCGACAGACCCCGCGCGGAGCGGAACGCCGCCCGCAGCCCCTCGAACGAAAGCTCGGGCATCTCGAGGGTCGCCGTGCGTCGGCCCATCTCCTCGAGCGAGTGGGAGTCCGACGAGGAGATGTGCGCGATCGCGAGGCCGTCGCGGAAGTGCCCGCGACTCGAATGGTCGATGAGCTCGATCGCCGAGATGTACTCGCATTCCGCCAGATCATGCGCGAGCGCCGAGTCGATGAAGCGGTACTCGCCGAAGGAGCGGTCCACATGCCCCGCGTGGCACAGGCCGCCGGCCTCGTGCACCAGCCGCGCGACCTCCCGCGGGTCGCGGTCGTGCGCGAAGTACGGCAGCTCCTCGAGCGGCGCCACCGGCGCGCTCAGCCCGAGCGCGGTGAGCAGCGCATCAAACCGCTCGGCGGCGTCCTCAGGCGGGAGCAGCGCCGCGAGATGCGTCTCCTCGCCCTCGTGCCGGATGCGAAGCTCGGCGCCGGGGATCACGAGTAGCATTCGGCCGGTCTCCGCGGCCACCTCTTCGGCTGCGGCCACCACACGCGGGCAGTACTCCAGGCTCCAGTGGTCGGCGATGCCCCACACGTCGATGCCCACCTCGAGTGCCCGCTCCACGATCTGGCGCGGGGTCGTAGCCGCATCGCCCCGGTAGTCGGTGGGGATGAGCGGTGTGTGGTTGTGGAGGTCGACGACGTAGCGGGGCATCGGCCTACTGCGCCACCGGATAGCTGCCGAGCACCTTCACTTCGCGCAGCTTCAGACGCAGGCAGTCCAGCGCCAGACGGACGTGCGGGTCCTCCACGTGGCCCTCAAGGTCGACGAAGAACATATAGTCGCCGAGTTGGCGCTTGGTGGGCCGGCTCTGGATCTTCGTGAGGTTGATGTCGCCGTAGGCGAACTCGGAGAGGATCATCAGCAGCGCGCCCGGCTTGTCGCGCTTCATGAACAGCGCGAGCGACGTCTTATCGTGACCGGTCCGCGGCTGGAGCCCCCGGCCGATCACCACGAACCGCGTCTGGTTGCCGGCGTAGTCCTGCACGTTCTCTTCGAGGATCTCGGCGCCGTAGATCTCCGCGGCGAGGGCGGGGCCGAGCGCGGCCACACCTGGTGTGGTCGCGGCGGTCTGCACCGCCTCGGCGTTGCTGTTCGCCGCGGTCACCGGACGACTGGGGAGGTTTCTCTCCAGCCACCGCCTGCACTGGCCACCCGCCTGGGGATGCGCCACCACCGAGATGACATCGGCGAGCTTCGTGCCGGGCGCTGCCACGAGCGCGAAACGGATGTCGAGCACCAGCTCACGCTGGATCTCGAGCGAGTGGTCGAACACGAGCGCATCGAGGGTGGCCACCACCGAGCCCTCGATCGAGTTCTCGATGGGAACCACACCGAGCTCGGCCTTGCCGCGCTCGACCGCCTCGAACACCTCGGCGATCGACACGCACGGAAGCGGCTGCACGCCGTCAAGGCCGAGTGAGACCGCGGCCATCTCACTGAACGTCCCTGCGGGCCCGAGATACGCGATCGTGGTCATTCGACCGTCCCTCCGGTGGTCCCGTCGGCGAGTGGCATACGGCGGAGTCGCAGACGGGGGGCACGCACGCGGTCCTTGCCCGTCTCCTTCGCGTGGTAGACGGCGTCGTCCGCCGACCGCAGCAACGCCTCCTTGTCGGACGCGTGCACCGGGTAGCTGGAGAGGCCGATACTCACCGTGAGATGGATGGAGCGGCCACCGTCGGCGTCAGGGAAGCGGTGCACCGCCACGGCCTCACGGATCTTCTCGGCAACGATGAATGCGCCCGAGGCGTCCGTCTCGGGCAGGATGATCGTGAACTCCTCGCCACCGTAGCGGGCGACGATATCCACCTCGCGGACGGTGCTCTTGAGCAGCTGGCCCACCTCGGCAAGAACGCGGTCACCGACGATGTGACCGTGCGTGTCGTTGATGCGCTTGAAGTCGTCGAGATCGAGCATCAACAGCGAGAGCCGCTTGTTGTAACGGTCGGCGCGACCCATCTCCTCGTCGAGCCGCTGCTGCAGGAACCGGTAGTTGTACAGGTCGGTGAGCTCATCGGTGATCGCAAGGCGCTTGGTGAGACCGTAAAGCCGGGAGTTCTCGACAGCCACCACCAGTTCGGATGCGACGGCCTGCAGCACGATGCGATCGTCGCGCGTCAGCGCCTCGACCGCGGCCGTCTCGGAGCAGAAGACCACGACCGTGTCCTTGTGATCCACGAGCTCGATGCACGCGAGCGCGCCGTCCGACGAGCCCACGGGCATCGCACCGGCGAGCTCCAGCCCGGAGTACGAGCGCGCGGGCCCGCCTCCCGTGAGGCTGCTCGTGGCGAAGACCGTCTCCTGCTTGTCCTTGTCGATGACGTAGAGCGAACCGGCGGGGATATCGATCAGCTTCTCGAGGATCTCGAGCAGCATCGGCCCTACGTCCTCGACCTCGAGCGTGGAGTGTATGAGTTCGGTGATCTCGGTGACCGCGCGCAGTTCGGCCACGCTTCGTTCGAGTTTCTCGTTGAGGTCGCTCACCTCGGCGCGCTGCAACTCCAGGCGTGCCTGGTTCTCCTCCTGCCTGCCGGTGACGTAGGAGACGACGGCCCCCAGCAAGACCAGGATGCTCGCCTCCGTGACCACGAAGGAGATGTGCAGGAACGTCGGCTCCGCGGGATCACCCAGGTAGCTCAGCATCCAGGAGATCGCCAGGATCCCGCCAGCGATCCAGGCGTCGCGCTTCCGGAAGAGGACAGCAGCGATCACGGCGGTCGTCACGTACCACGCATAGGCGGTCTCGCCAGCCTCGATGAAGGTGGAGTTCATCAGCGCAAGTGACACGCAGTCGGCGGAGATGGCGGTGACGACGATCGCGGTGAGGGGACGTTCACGCTTCCACAGCCCGATGGCGAGCATCGTGAGGCTCGAGCCGATCCAGATGACGGTCGCAGCGACTGCGCGGGCCTGTCGATCGGGACCGGGATCCGCCCAGAGCCACAGTGCGCCGAGGAAGACAGCGCCAGCCGCACGCCCTATCAGGATGGCGCGCGACCACCCGTCGAGCGATCGTATGCATCCCCGCAGCGACACGGTCAGGCAACCTCCGCTTAGAGTTGGTGGTGACAGTGTATAACCAACAGTGACCGCATTACGATTCGTGGCCGTGTATCCCACGCAAGGAGGCCCCGTGCACCCTGACGCCCTGCGAGAGCTTCTCGACGCCGTAGCCACCGGAGAGACAAGCGCCGACGAGGCCCTCGCCTCACTCGCGCATCTCCCCTTCGCCGACACGGGGGAGGCCAAGGTCGACCACCATCGGGCGCTCCGGTGCGGCTTCGCCGAGGTGGTGCTCTGCGAAGGCAAGTCCGCCTCTCAGGTACGCTCGATCGCGCGCGAGATCCTTGAACACGGCGATGTCTTCCTGGGCACGCGCGCGAGCGCAGCGCACTTCCAGAAGGTCGCACAGGTGGCTTCCGACGCACGCTATTTCGAGGAGTCGCGGATCCTGCTCGTGGATCGCCGCGCGGAGCGTCCGGCACTCGGACACATCGTGGTCGCCACCGGCGGCACCGCCGACCAGCATGTGGCCGAAGAGGCGGCGATCTCTGCCGAGGTCATGGGCAACAAGGTGACGCGCCTCTACGACGTGGGCGTGGCGGGCGTGCACCGCCTGCTCGCACATGAGGACGTGCTGCGTAGCGCCAACGCGATCATCGCGGTCGCCGGCATGGAGGGCGCGCTGCCCTCGCTCGTGACCGGGCTGGTGTGCTGCCCGGTGATCGCGGTTCCTACCTCGGTGGGCTACGGCGCCAATCTCGGTGGCATCGCGGCACTGCTCGGCATGCTGAACGCGTGCGCGTCGGGGCTGGCCGTCGTGAACATCGACAACGGTTTCGGCGCCGCCGCCATGGCGAGCCGCATCAACCAGATGGTGGCGCACGAGGCGTGATCGCCTACCTTGACTGCTCCACCGGGGTCTCCGGCGACAAGCTGCTCGGCGCGCTCGTCGGCGCGGGCTTCGATCCCGTACGGCTGCGCAACGCGCTGGCGTCGATGGGCCTCGAGCAGATCCGCGTCTCGATCGTCGAACGCACCTCGGGCGGACTGGCCGGAATCGGCATCACGGTGACCGAGCCGGGCGCGCCCCGGCGGCACTGGCGCGAGCTTCGCGGACTGCTCGCCACAGCCGACGTGCCCACGCCGGTGCGTGAACGCGCGCTCGCGGCACTCGGCGCATTGGCCGCAGCCGAGGCGGAGGTACACGCGGTAGCGATCGACGATGTGCACTTCCATGAGGTGGGCGCGGCCGACACCATCGCCGATGTGCTCGGCGTCGCTCTCGGCCTCCACGACCTCGGCATCACCGAGCTGGTGGCCTCGCCCGTGGCGGTCGGCGGCGGCACGGTCATGACCGAGCACGGCGAGCTGCCGGTGCCCGCCCCGGCAACGGCGCTGCTGCTCCGCGGGATGCCGGTAGTCCCCGGTGCCGCGGGAGGCGAGCTCACCACGCCCACGGGAGCAGCGCTGCTCGCGACCTTCGCCACGGGATCCGGCTTCGTCCCGCCCATGACGCTCCGGCGCGTCGGGATGGGCCTCGGCACGCGCGACCTCGGCATACCCAACGTCTGTCGCCTGCTCGTGGGCGAGGCAGAAGCTGCCGAGCCGGGACGCGATGAGGTCGTGGTCCTCGAGACCAACATCGACCACCTCACGCCCGAGGAGTTGGCGGTAGCGGCCGGGAGACTGCGCGGCGCCGACTCGCTCGACGTCTGGCAGACGCCTGTGGTGATGAAGAAGGGTCGTGCCGGGACGCTTCTCAGCGTTCTCGCGTCCACCACCGACGCACCGCGCCTGGCCGAGCGGGTGATCGCCGAGACCGGCACGCTCGGCGTGCGGATGATCGCCGCCGAACGGCGGCTCGTCGATCGCGATGTGGCCGAGATCGAGACCTCGCTGGGCGCCGCCCGCTTCAAGACCGCGTGCCTGCCCGGAGCCGGACGCGTGTTGCGCGTGGAGAGCGACGATGCGGCTCGGATCGCCTCGGAGCGTGGGATTCCGGTGGCCGAGGCCGCCGCGATCCTGGAGGCGGACGCCGCCCGGGCCACCGGCGTTCAGCCGATGCGCCAGCGCCCATCCTCGGACACGACGAACCCTTCGGATTGAAGCGCGGCAAGCGCGACCTCCACACGCTCACGCTCGAAACGCACGACCTCCGCGAGCGCCTCGGCATCGAGGCCGTCACCCTCTGCGAGCGCCACCAGCAGACGGCCGCGCAGCTGGCGGTTGGAGCCCTCGAACCGCCCCTGCCGGGTGTGGTGACGGCTTCGGCGCGACGGGTTGGGCAGCGTGGCCTTCAGGTGCGTACCGTAGTCCATGAGCGCCCAGAACCACTGGCGGGCGCCCCCGGCGGGCATCGTCGCTTCAACGAGCGGCAGGATGGCAGCGTCGGGGACGTCCGCCGCGTCGCCGAAGAACTCGTGCAGGTAGACGCTGCGGATGTTCGTCTCGATGAACGGCACGCCGATGTCGAACGCGAACGCGAGCACCTGAGCGGCGGTGGCGTGGCCGATACCGGGCAGCGACGTGAGGCCCTCGAGCGTGTCCGGCACCCGTCCGCCGTGCTCGGCCACGATCGCCTCGGCGGCGCGCTTGAGGTTGATCGCACGCCGGTTGTAGCCCAGCCCGCTCCACACGCGCAGCAGCTCGGGGAGTGGCGCCAAGGCCAGCGCCTCCACGGTGGGGAACGCCTCGAGGAACACGGCGTACTTGGGCTCCACACGCGTCACCTGGGTCTGTTGGAGCATCACTTCCGAGACGAGGATCGCGTACGGATCGCTCGTGCGACGCCAGGGCAGATCTCGGCCATGAGCGTGGTAGTGCTCCCACACGCGCTGCACGAACGCTGCCTGCTCAGGATTCCGCATCGCACCTCCGCCGCTTGGCTCGCATCCTGCTAGAGTGATGCCGCGCTCCCCCGCATAGGGGTAGTATGACGTTTCAGACCCCTCGACTTTCGAAGGACCGAGGTGACCGATGGCCTCCGAACTGCCCGAACCACTGCTCGTGATCGAGGACCTGCATGTCTCCGTGGGCGAACGGGAGATCCTGCTCGGCATCGACCTCACCATCGGTGAGGGCGAGACGCACGTGCTGCTCGGCCCCAACGGCGGCGGCAAATCCACGCTGCTCAACACCATCGTCGGTATGCCCGACTACCACGTGACCCGCGGGCGCATCGTGTTCAAGGGTGTCGACCTCGCCGACCTCGAGATAGACGAGCGCGCCCGTCTCGGCATCGGCATCGCCTTCCAGCGCCCGCCTGCGGTACGCGGCGTGAAGCTGCGCCAGATGCTCGAGGTGGCGGCGGGCGGCGAGGTCGCCGACGACGCGATCGCCACGCTCGACGAGGAGCTCAACCTCGGCCACATGCTTGAGCGCGACGTGAACATGGGCTTCTCGGGCGGCGAAGCGAAGCGCGCCGAGATGGCCCAACTGCTCGCGCAGATGCCCGACCTGGCGCTGTTCGACGAACCTGAGAGCGGCGTCGACCTCGACAACATCGCCGTCGTCGGCGGTGCCATGAACGCGCTGCTCAAGGGCGAGGGCCGCATCTCCGAGCGCACGCGCGCCGGCCTCATCATCACGCACACCGGCCACATCCTGGAGTTCGTGAACGCCGACGTGGCGCACGTGCTCTACGGCGGCCGCCTCGCCTGCAAGGGCAATCCGCTCGACCTGATCGACGAGATATCCAACCACGGTTACGAGGCATGTGTGGAGTGCAAACTATGTCAGACACTCAGCTGAGCCCCGGCGCCCTCGCGCGCCTCGAAGAGATCCGCGTCGCAGCGGAGTCGACCTCAGACAAGCCTGCGGCCCTCGGCCCGGACGTGGACATCACGCGCTTCAAGACCGTCTCGGAGCAGCAGAAGATCGAGACGCTCGAGAGCCTGGAGAAGCAGGTCAAGGAAACGGTCATCCACTCGGGCTTCATGGCCGACGAGTCCGACCGCTCGGCCAGCTACTTCCAGATGGACCGCACGCCGATCTACGAGCGCGTCCAGAAAGCGTTCGACGACGCCATCGAGATCATGAGCACGGAAGAGGCACTGCGCCTGTGGCCCGAGGAGATGCTTGAGAAATACTGGTGGCGCGCGGTCATGCCCGACAAGGACAAGTACACGGCACTCGTGGCGCTCCACCAGACCGAGGGCTACTTCATCCGCGTGAAGGCCGGCCGCAAGGTGGAGAAGCCCATCCAGGCGTGCCTGTTCGTGAGCGAGAGCAACGTCAGCCAGAACGTGCACAACATCATCATCGTGGAGGACGGCGCCGAGGCGAACGTCATCACCGGGTGCAACGTACACGTCGACGTGAAGGAGGGCCTGCACGCCGGCATCTCCGAGTTCTATGTGGGCAAGGGCGCCAAGCTCACGTTCACGATGGTGCACAACTGGGCCGAGGACTTCAGCGTCCGCCCGCGCACCGGCGTGGTCGTGGATGACGACGGCGTCTACATCAACAACTACGTGCTGCTCACCCCGGTGAAGTCCATCCAGGCCTTCCCGGTGGCCAAGCTCGAGGGGAAGCGCTCCACGGCCGTCTTCAACTCGATCGTCTACGGTCTGAAGGACTCGATCATCGACCTCGGCAGTGAAGCGCAGCTGATCGGCGAAGGATCGCGTTCAGAAGCGGTGGCGCGCACGGTCTCGCTCGACGAGTCGGTCGTGTACTCGCGTGGCCGTCTCATCGGACGCACGAACGATTGCAAGGCGCACCTCGACTGCCGTGGCATCGTCCAGTCGCCGGACTCCACGCAGTGGGCGATTCCCGAGCTGGCGAGCGAGGGCGCGCCGGGCGCGGAGCTCTCCCACGAGGCCGCGATCTCACCGATCGCCGCCGAGGAGATCTACTACCTCATGACGCGGGGGCTGCCCAAGGACGAGGCGGTCTCCATGATCACGCGCGGATTCGTGAACATCGACATCCCCGGCCTGCCCGACGTGCTGCGCAAGCAGATCGACAAGGCCATCGAGGAGACGAGCAAGGAAGCGATGTAGGTTCACTCGCATTCAGCGATGGGGCGCCCGGTCGGGCGCCCCATCGTCTTTCAGGCGCGTGACGCCGCCCGTCACATCCTGGGAGCCGCAACGCGCGCCAGCCGCTCCAACTCATCCGGTGTGATAGTGACGAACTCGTCGCCCCCGGCATCCTGCAGCGTGTTGGCCCAGAGCGTCCCACAGTCGCCGCGGTTGCGGAATATCGCGGTGGACTCGTACACCATCCCGCCCTCGCCGACATCGTCCAGGTACCGCGGCGCCTCGACATCCAGCCCGTCGCTCAGCGCCCGGGCGTACTCGGCTTCGAGCGCCTCGGCCATCGTGTCGTACTCGGCGCCGTCCACGACGGTGAAGATCGCGATGCGCGAGCCACCCGCCTCGTAGGCGAACTGGTACCGGGCGTCCTTGTTCAAATCGAGCGGAACCTGGACGACCGTCGTGTCGCCGCAGTCGGCGCATGCGTAGGTGAAGACCTCAGGCGGCAGCACCTCCTGCGGCGTCTCCGCCGGCTCGGGGGGCGCGATGTCCTCGATGGCGTCGGAGTCGTCGCCCGCCAGGCCGGCCGTGAGATCCGTGCCCCGCTCGTAGAACGCCGTGATCGCGACCGTGATCGCACATGCCAGCGCCAGTGCAAGCATCAGGAGTCCCACAGCCCACCGGCCTCGGTGACGCACCATGATCGCGCTCAGCTCCGAGGCGGACGTGCCCCGGCTCGAGGCCTCCTGCAATTCGGCGCGCTCGGAAGCGCTCTCAGCCTCCCGCGCATCGTCAACGAGTTCGCCGTAGCCTTCGAGCGCATCGATGCGCTCCTCGAAGGCCGCCTGCTCCTCTGGCGTGTGACCGGCCCGATCGTCTGGACGTCTGGACCTGCGACCTGAACGCCGTGCGCTCATGCGGACCCCCTCCGTGCGATGTGTCCCGAGGGGAATATGCCCCTTAGGGCGCAAACAAGCACTGAGCTTAAGGAGCGCTAGCTAGCGGAGGAGCCCGGCGATCATCGCGCCGTGCAGCCCGACCCAGACGGTGTTGATCATCCAGATCGGCTTGTTTCGGTGGACGAGGCCGTAGGCGGTCCACGTGAGCGCTGCGGCGAATCCGATGCCGTAGGTGATGCCCGAGAGTCCCGCAGTGCGACCGAGCGCCCAGACGTTGTAGAGCTGCGGCATCATCGCGAGCGGATAGACGATCCCAACCGTCACGACCGCTCGATCCACGTGCGGTTCGATCACCGCTTCGGCCCTCTCAACGTGCGGAACCAGCGCCTCTGCCGTCCTACGCAGACCGCGCCCTGAGCCATGTACAAGCATTCTTCGGGTCATCCCCTGGAATCAGTCGTCGTATGCATTCTCCCCAGCTATCGTCTACTCGCGCGTATGCAACAAGTGTCTGAAGCCGTGCCGAACATGATTCGTTACCTGGGCGTCACATGCCTGCGCCGGAGAGTATGGTGATCGCACGCGATACCTCCGGCTCGTGCGGCAAGTGCCACTGCGAACGAGTTGGAACGGCGGTTGCTTCTCCCCTCCCGATCGATAGGTGAGGAGGTGCCTTCGGTGGTCAAGAAAGAGACCTGCCCCGCATGCAAGGGCAACAAGATCCTTGCTGCGAAAACGCGCAGCGGTACGAAGGACTGGCACACCTGCACCGAGTGTCATGGTTCCGGCTACCACATCAAGGTGGTCCACGGCATCGGGTGTTCGATCAGGTACTGAGCGCGGAATCGTCGACTCGAACGAGCGAATGGCTGCGAAGACTGCTGCGAGTCGACTTCCGGGAGCGGCCCACCTCTAACAGGGGGGCCGCTTCTTACTTCTCAGCCGAAGTGGATGTAGTACCGGCAGTGCATCTTCTGGGGGCAGTCCGCCGGAACATCGTCCTCGGGATACGTCCACGTGTCGCCCTCGACGAAGCACGAGCACACGATCCGGCGCTGGCCCTGCTTGACGCGCGGGTCGTACAGGTCGTCGTAGTGCGGCTGCTCACGCCAGTAGAAGCACTTGTTGCGTATGGGCGAGAACTCGCTCATGATGTGCGCCCCTCGATCACAATCACGGCCCGCGGTCCCGTTGCCTCTGGCGTCCGACACGGTTCAACGCGATTGTCGCCTGCCTGACGGCGGATGCCAAGTCGGGCCACGGCGGAGGCCGCCCGGCCGTGTCGGCTAGCAGGGGACGGGGCACTCCTCAACGAGTGGCTCGCACGACATCACGGCGTCGTCGTTGAGGAGCAGTTTCTCCTCCGGTGGCAGCAGCTCCCGTTCGTGGTCGCGGTGATCGTTCGACGCGGCAAGCGTCTCACGCATCATCACGAGCAGCAGGTACCGGCCTGTCGGCGTGAGCGTGATCTCCTCGGGAGTGTCGGTGGCGATGCCCCCCGCCATGCGCATGAACGCGAGCTCTGCCCACAGTCCCCGCTCCGCCGGAACACCGAAGTCGCGCATGAAGCGGCCCTTGTCGAGGCGCAGTCCGAAGAGGTCCGTCACGAACCGGTAGCGCATCCTCGCCTTTCGGTCATACGGTCTGCCCATCTTGGCGATCGTGCTGCGGCCACTCTCGATACGTCCGGCGTAGTCCGAGAGGGAGAACGTGTTGTTGTAGATGCGCCCGCCGATGAACGACAGTCCGCCCGAACCAAGACCGACGTACTCGTCGTAGTCCACGATGTACTCGTCGATCATGCCGCCCTTATCCTTCGAGAAGGTCCACGCCGAGGCCGGCTCGAACTCGGGGGCAAGACCATCGCAGATGATGCGGTAGTACTCGGCCTCGCGCGCGAAGTCGATCGCGCCGATGGTCCGGGCGAGCTCGCGGCGGTTCTTCGGAGAGGCCATCAGCGGGTAGAAGGTGGTCTGGTTCGCGCCGGTGGCCTTCACCATCTCGATATCGCGCTCAAGGATCGCGCGGCTCTGGCTCGGGAAGTTGAAGATCATGTCGACGTTGAGCGAGTGAAAGCGCCCCACCGCCATCTGCACGCGCTCGAACACCTTCTCGCCGCACCCGTACTTGTCGTAGCGGGCCATCTGGTTCAGCAGCGTGTCGTCGAAGCTCTGAACGCCCACGCTGAACCGGTCGACACGGTCCTTGAGCGCATCGATCGTCTCTTCGGTGATGTGGTTCGGGCTCGTCTCCGCCGAGACCTCTTCGATCTCGGGGAAGAGGCGCTTCGCCAGGTCGATGGTCTCGCAGAGTTCGTCCACCAGGATGGTGGGGGTCCCGCCGCCGATATACAGCGTCGCGAAAGTATAACCGCAGTCCGCGGAGCGCTCGAGCTCGGTGCGGAGCGCCTTGAAGTACGCGCGGGCGCGCTCCTCGCCGTAGAGGAACCGGTTGAAGGAGCAGTACGGACAGAGCCGCTCGCAGAACGGCACATGGAGGTACAGCGTGTACTGCTTGCCCTGCACGGGAGCGGGCAGCTGCGTCACATCGGCCGGCTGCTGACCGAGGTAGCTTCGATTGAGTATGCGCAGCGCACCGGTGACGATGCGTTCAGAAAGCATGAATGGCACGTCCTAACCAGGGTTGGGCCGCTTGAGCCCACACGGAAGAGTACGACGCGACCGGCGGCATCCCTGCACGCGCGGTGATTGCGAACAGGTAACGCCCGCCCTAGAGCCGCCCGGCGACGATCTCGGCGAGTTCACGCAACTGATCGATGCTCAGTATGACCTCACCGTTGGTATCGAAGTACGTGTCGATCACGACCGCCACGTCGCCCTTGCGGAATCCGAAGATGTAGATGTCCGGCGTGATGTCCGGATTCGGTCCGATGAACGACTCGTCGCCTACTGGTGGCATCACCGGGTCGCTCACCGTGTTGCCGTCGGTGAGCCAGGCGTCCCACGTCTCGGGACCCTCCACGACGAGCATCGCCACGAGCTGCCCGTCGGCGGTTGCGATGTTGACGTCTCCGCCCGCACCCACCGCCGGGTCGTAGGCGACGACCGTCAGGTCCGAGAGGCCGGAGACGGCTTCGACGTCGGCTGGAGTGAGCAGGCCCGCGGGGTCGACCGTGCCACCTGCGGCGTTCGGCGCGCCCACGTCGGTCCCGGTCTCAACCGCGACGTCACCCTCATCCGCTGCCCCGCAGCCGACGATGGCCGTGGCCAGCGCGAGGACGACGCCTATGAGCACTGCTCGCCGAAGCACGATCTGCTCCCTTCACACACCTCTCGCACATTGTCATCCCCAGGTGCGGCGAACACAACGCCAAGAAGGAAAGAGGCCCCGCCGGAGCGGGGCCTCTTCAGTGCGGTGTGCTGTGTGCTAGACCTCGGCGCTCGGCGCGGGAGGCTCAGGCGCCTTCGGCTTCGCCGGCTGCTTGGCTTCGGCCACTGCCTGGTCGCGCATCTGCTTCTTGATCTCGGCGACCATCTGTAGCTGCGATGGGTCGATCGGCCGCTCGGCCGCTTCGGTGAACTCACCCAGCTTGTCGGTGGCCATCAACCCCATCAGCAGGCCGAAGGCGTTCATGCTCGAGCTGTCCCCGCTCTCGCCGCCCATATTGACGACGGTGCTGGGAACGATCGGCACCTTGGAGGATTCGATGGCCGTGGCGAGCTTGGTCATCACGTCCTGCATGAGCTGCAGCTGCGGTCCGCCGTACGCGCGGACCTGCTCATCGATGGCGATTGCCTTGCCGACACCGACCTTGGCTTCCTTTTCGGCGTCGGCCTGAGCGATGAGCTTCACACGCAGGGCATCGGCCTCACCGATCTTCTTCACGCGCGTGGCGTCCGCCTCGGCCATCATCTCGACCTTCTTGGCGTCGGCCTCGGCCATGAGCTTGACCTTCTGCGCGTCACCGTCGGCGAGCGTCTTCACCTTGTCGGCGTCGGCCTTGGCGAGCGTGCGCACACGCTCCGCGTCCTGGACGGCGCGCTGCAGTTCGGCGCGGGCCTGGTTCTCCTGCACCGAGATGTTGATCTGCGACTGCGTGAGCACGGTCTGCTGCTCGGCGGTTGCCTCGGCTTCCTTGAGCTCACGTTCCTTGTCGGCGGCGATCCGCTGCTTCTCGAAGGTCTCGAGCTTCTCGAACGCCACCTGCCGATCCCGAAGCTGCATGAGGATCGTCTCGATACGGTCGTCGCCCGCCGGCGAGTGCGGCGTGCCGATGAGGACCTCCTCGAGCTGGAGGTTGTAGTGACCGAACTTCTCCTGCATCTCGACCGAGGAGGTCTTCTGGATCTCGGAGCGCTGCTGGATGAGCTCGATGATCGTCTTGGTCTGGCCGACGTTCTTGAAGTACGCCGACACCATCGGGTCGAGCGTCTGGTTGACGAGCATCTTGATGTCGCCGAACCGCTGGATGACCAGCGGAGCCTTCCGGTAGTCGATGTGCACGACGACCGAGAGCGGCAGCAGCGGCTCGAATGCGTCCTTCGTGATGAGGTTGACCTCAGCGAGGTTCTCGTCGTAGTGGTGCTCGCCGGACTCGCCGCGCACCCACTTGAGGATGATGTTCGTGGTGGGGACCATCACGATGGAGCCTGCGTACGTGTTGAAGGCGTACTTGCCAGGCAGGAGGGCCTCATTCCACACGCCACGGCTACCCTGGGCCACGAGCTCTCCGTGACGGTACTCCTCGCCCGACGTGTCCGCCCCGCGTGGTCCGACATAGCTGACGACAACGCCCGCAAAGCCGACCGGAATCGTGATCTTCGGGATGACCTCGACGGTACCGAACAGACGGTTGATGAAGTACGTACCTTCGGTGAGAACCTGGTACTGGCGACCACGGTAGCCGCCGGCGGCCAGGAACTTCTCGGGATTCTGGAAGCTGTTGTGGTAATGCGGGTCGGTGGCCACGTCCCCGACGGTCGGGGCGATGATGTCGCCACCCGGCAGTGACGGGCCGTCGTGGATGGTGACGATCCCGGTGCGGTCGTCGGCACCCCGGATGACGACCGGGTCGAAGCCCTTGAGGCTGTGCAGGTACTGCGCCATCGACTCGATGGTGCTCTCTTCATCGCGGCTGCCCATCGGCAGGAAGAACGTGCGGGTCTCGGTGATGACCACGAACTGCGCCAGGTTGAACGCATACGTGCCTTCACGAAGGATCTGGCGCTGCGGGCCGCGCTGGCCGCCGTTAGCGAAGAAAGCCATCACATCCTGGTAGTAGTTGCAGTCCACCAGGCGTGCCAGAGTCTGCTGCGGCTCCAGCGGCTGCCCATCGCGTGCGAACACGTAGCCTATCTTGCCCTGGGGGATGGTGATGAGAGGCATCACATGCACCCGGTACATGAGTGGCGTCCGGAAGTGGATGCCACCACGGATGACGAGTGGCTGATACCCCGCCTCGCCCTTGAGGGCGATGATGTTGTCCTTCAGTGATCCCTTCGGGGACCACCACTTCTCGACGATGCCCACCCGGTCGGAGCGGATGATCCGCACTCCGAGCAGGAACCAGAGCACGGCCATCATTATCAGGAACAGTACGATCGCCGGCCCGACCGCACCCAACATGCCAACGACTGCTTCCACCATCTCCCCCATTCTCGACGTCCCTGAACGGGACACTGGCTAGAAGTGTACCCCTCGGTGTGGCTTTCGATTCGACGAGTTGGGGGTACGTGCGGCGACGTTCAGACGCCGGGATGGGCTCCCTGTAGAGCGGCCCACACCTCATCCACATCGGCGGGGACGACGCACGCGACGTGCCCAGTCCAGGCGGTGCCGTCCCAGTAGCTCAGCTCGTGCCGTCCCGTCGGGGTCAGCAAGCCACGCGGCAGGCACCCCCGAAGGAGCGACTGCCGTAGGGGCTGCCGAGACGCGATCGAGCAGCTTCCGGTCACGCTCCACACCGGTGATCCGAACGACCCGAGTGTCTCCGCCCGGACCTGTCACAACGACGTCGCCCCCGATCGCAACCGATCCGGCCACCAGGTCACCCGCGAGCACCGTGCCCTCGGGACTGTCTTCCACCGCCCGGGCCGTTCGGTCGGCGCCTGTGGCAACCGAACGCCCTCAACAACAACGGCCCCGCAGCGAGAAGCTGCGGAGCCGTCTGGTGTCACTGGTGCGGGTGAAAGGAGTTGAACCTTCACGGGGTTGCCCCCACATGGACCTGAACCATGCGCGTCTGCCATTCCGCCACACCCGCGTGTGGTGCAGGTGGAGATTCTAGCAGGGAGGGCCGACTCGGGCAACGCCGCCGCTCGTAAGGTAGAGTGGGCTGACACAGAAGCGGGCCCCCTCGAGACGGGAGTACCCCATCGTGAAGCCACAGGCCGGTGAGACCGTTCGCGTACACTACCGCGGAACCCTTGCGGATGGTTCGGAATTCGACAGCAGCGCCGGGCGCGACCCGCTTGAGTTCACGCTCGGCGACGACATGGTCATCCCGGGCTTCGAGTCGGCCGTGGGCGATCTGGCCGTCGGAGAATCGGCAACGGTCACGCTGGGTGTTGAAGACGCGTACGGACCGCGCAACGACGCGGCCTTCCAGCAGGTGCCCCTCGAGGCGTTCGGCGAGATGACGCCGGTGCCCGGGCTGATCGTTGGACTCGAAGGCCCCAACGGCGAGCAGGCGGCGGCGGCGATCGCCGAGGTGGGCGACGAGTCCGTGACGCTCGACTTCAATCACCCGCTGGCGGGTCAGGAACTCACATTCGAACTCACGCTCGTGGAGATCCTCGGCAGGTAGTCACGGTGGAAGAGCCGCTCATCCTCGATCGGTATCGGCCGCTCGCCGATCTCGGCAGCGGTGGGCACGGCTCGGTCATCCTCGCATTCGATACGAAGATGGCGCGCCGGGTCGCGATCAAGCGGTTGCCGCTGCCGCGCGACGCGCGGGGCGCTGTGACGCGGTCGCTCGGCCTTTCCGAAGCGCGCACCGCGGCAATGCTCAACCACCCCAACATCGTCACCGTACACGAATGGGACACCGACGCCGACGAGGCGTTCATCGTGATGGAGCACCTGGACGGCGCCTCGCTCGCCGACATCCTCGACGAGACAGCCGGGCCGTTCACGCTTGATGAGGCGGCCGCGATCGTGTCCGGCGTATCGGCGGCGGTGAGCTTCGCCCACACCAATGGCGTTCTCCACCTCGACCTCAAGCCCGCGAACGTTCTCGTCACGCGCGACGGCAGGGTGAAGGTGGCGGACTTCGGCGTTTCGGCACTCACCGACGTCTCGGGACGTGCGTCGGGCGTCGCCGGCACCATCGGCTACATGCCCCCCGAGCAGATCCGCGGCTCCAAACTCGACGAACGCACCGACTGCTGGGCGCTCGCGGCGCTCATCTACGAGGTGCTGACCGATGCGAACCCGTTCGACGCGGACACACTCGAGGGCTCCCTGTTCAGGATCGAGGTGGCCGACCTGCCACTCCCATCGGAGTTCGAGCCCGCGCTTCCGAAGGCCGTCGATGCCGTGCTCGTCGCCGCACTCGCGGCCGACGCCGATGAGCGCTACGAGACGGTCGCCGGATTCACCGCGGCGCTGATGCCGTACCTGGGCGATCCCGAAGCGGGGCGCGCATCACTCGCGGCGCTGCTGGAGGACCAGCTCGCCGAGGAGGGTGAGACGGCGGAGTTCGCGCCCCTCGGACTCTGGGACCGGCTCGCACCATTCTCCGGTGTGTTCAGACGCGCGACAGCGGTGCTCGCGTCGGCGTGGCTCGCGTACTCGGCCATCGAGGGCCTCGGGTTCGAGCGACCGGCTCGCATGGTCGGCGCGGCCG
>JBASOJ010000039.1:0-6291 GCA_049658145.1 Coriobacteriia bacterium | reverse complement strand
CCCACACCTAGTGCCCATCGTTTACGGCTAGGACTACCAGGGTATCTAATCCTGTTTGCTCCCCTAGCTTTCGCGCCTCAGCGTCAGTCGTGGCCCAGAAAGCCGCCTTCGCCACTGGTGTTCCTCCTGATATCTGCGCATTTCACCGCTACACCAGGAATTCCACTTTCCTCTACCAGACTCAAGCCTGCCAGTTTCAGATGCAGGCCGCGGGTTGAGCCCCCGGTTTTCACATCTGACTTAACAAGCCGCCTACGCGCGCTTTACGCCCAATGAATCCGGATAACGCTTGCCCCCTACGTATTACCGCGGCTGCTGGCACGTAGTTAGCCGGGGCTTCTTCTGCAGGTACCGTCATATTCGTCCCTGCTGAAAGCGGTTTACAACCCGAGGGCCTTCATCCCGCACGCGGCGTTGCTGCATCAGGCTTTCGCCCATTGTGCAAAATTCCCCACTGCTGCCTCCCGTAGGAGTCTGGGCCGTGTCTCAGTCCCAGTGTGGCCGATCAGCCTCTCAGCTCGGCTACCCATCGTCGCCTTGGTGGGCCATTACCTCACCAACTAGCTAATGGGCCGCGGGGCCATCCCTCTCCGCCGGAGCTTTCCCGAGCAGACCATGCGATCCGCAAGGAGTATCCGGTATTAGCACCGATTTCTCGACGTTATCCCAGAGAGAAGGGCAGGTTCCCCACGTGTTACTCACCCGTTCGCCACTCGGTCTTCACCCGAAGGTTGGACCTCGTTCGACTTGCATGTGTTAAGCACGCCGCCAGCGTTCATCCTGAGCCAGGATCAAACTCTCCGTTGAAGTTGTTACAGACCTTGCGGCCTGTAGTACACGGAGCTTTGCGGACCTGGCTGGTCCGGAGTGGATCCACCTGAACCGGTAAGGAGACCGGCCCGGTTTGGATCCGAGTTGTCTCATCGGTTTGACCTTTTGACTGGCCCTCTCGATGTGACGGGGTATGTTGTGGATTCGAAATGAATCCTTACTGGCTTGTCACAGTATCCGGTTTTCAAGGTTCAGGCGCAGCGAGGGGATACGTTACGTGTCCCGGTTCCCGCTGTCAATCGCTTTCTTCAACCGATCTTCGATCACTTCGCGGACTCGGTTCCCGGGCGATACAAAACGCCCCCGCCTGTTCGGCCGGGGGCGTCGGATTTGCGCCGGACCAGTATGACTGGCTCCAGCACTTCTACCCGATCGCCCTCTCAAAACCCCGAGCTATCAAATCCCGCTCCGTCTCCGAACGCTCGGCAGAAGCAGCCTTGGTAATGTACCACCGGATCGACGGGGATGCAAGGGCTCGCGCACAGCATGTTTCGCCGATTGAATACGCCCGCTCACATCTGCCTCGAAAGACGGCAT
Organism: Coriobacteriia bacterium; assembly: GCA_049658145.1. Classification (GTDB taxonomy): domain Bacteria; phylum Actinomycetota; class Coriobacteriia; order Anaerosomatales; family Anaerosomataceae; genus UBA6100. The sequence goes on along the minus strand of JBASOJ010000039.1, from coordinate 4,923 downwards.
ATCAGGCGGGATAGCGCCCACAAGATGCTTACAGGTTCGCGCTATGCTCAGCCCCTGATCCGCGCGTATCGACGCTTACCAGCCTGAAGCACGTGCCCGTCCAACAGGCTCCAGGGCATATCGTACACGCCCGGAGCGAGATGCAGGACCTCTCCATCCACCCGGACGGCGCCACTGTCGATGAGACGACGCGCCTCTGAGGTCGTCGGCGCGAGACCGGCCTCCTTCATCACCGCGGGCACGTGCGCCGGATCGGCATGCGTGACACGCACTTCGGCGATGTCCTCGGGCATCTCCCGGTACTTGAAGACCCGGTCGAACGCTGCTTCGGCATCGATCGCGGCATCCGGACCGTGGTACAGGGCGACGATCTCGCGTGCCAGACGTCGCTTGGCGACGTTCGGGTGCACTGTTCCGGCCCGAAGCGACACTTCGAGGACATCGATCTCGGCGACAGGCAGCGCGGTGCACAGCCGGTAGTACTTCACCATGAGCTCGTCGGGGATCGACATGACCTTGCCGAACATGTCGCCGGGCCCATCGGTGAGTCCGATGTAGTTGCCGTAGCTCTTGCTCATCTTCTGCGCGCCATCCGTGCCTTCAAGCAGCGGCAGCGTGAGGCAGACCTGTGGCTCAAGCCCGAGCTTCTCCATGAGCTCGCGACCGGCGAGCAGGTTGAACAACTGGTCGGTGCCCCCGAGCTCGACGTCCGCCTTGATGGCAACCGAATCGTAGGCTTGCGCCATCGGGTACAGGAGCTCGTGCAGCGAGATGCCCACACCCTCGCGGTAGCGCTTCTGGAAGTCGTCACGTTCGAGGATCCTCGCCACGGTGAACTGGCTCGTGAGCTTGAGCACATCGGCGAACCCGAGCGAACCGAGCCACTCGGAATTGCGCCGCATCGTCGTCTTGTCCGGATCGAGGATCTTGAACGCCTGCTCTATATAGGTTGCAGCGTTCTCCTCGATCTGTTGCGACGTAAGCGCCGGTCTGGTGGCCGAGCGGCCCGACGGGTCGCCGATGAGCGCCGTGAAGTCTCCGATGATCAGCACGACGGCGTGACCGAGGTCCTGGAACTGCCGCAGCTTCCGCAGCGGGACCGCGTGCCCCAGATGAAGGTCCGGCGCGGTCGGATCGACACCGAGCTTGACGGTGAGCACCCGGCCCGAGCTCAACTTGGCGCTCAACGCTTCGGCGGGGACGATGTCTGCGACACCGCTCGCGATGGTCTTCAGCTGTTCTGCCGCGGACTGCACCTTCTCTGCTCACGCTCCCTCACCCACACGCCGCCGTTGCCGAATCGGCACGGCCGCACGGTGGTCTGGCCCGCTGATTGCAGGTCATACTATCACGACCATGCCTGCCCGCTCGCGTGGGTGCTGTACAGTATGTGCTGGACATCTGACCTGCGGGCACACCGCGATTCCCGCCTCGGAAGGGGCCCAAGCGACCGTGGACGAATCGAACCGCAACACCGGCGACCCGCGCCAGCGCCCCCAGCCGCGCAAGCGCGCTGCGGCATCGTCGAGCCGCCAGCAGACCCCGCGCACCGGAAGCAGCCGAACTCGCGCAACCGCCTCGCCCAAGGGATCGCGGGGCCAGTCGCGTGGGCGGTCGTCCGCCGAACGCACGGTCGTTCGGGGCGGCGCGGCCGGACGTCCGGGATCGACGCCGGTCCGGCGCACGCCGGGGACGTCACGTCCCCGTCCCAAGAAGCACAGCCGGTGGCGGGTGTTCTGGCGCGTGTTCCTGCTCGCACTTCTCCTGCTCGCGGTCGCCGGCGGGATAGCCGGGTGCGTCGTCTACGAGCGTCTCACCGACGACCTCCCCGACCTCTCGGCGAGCACCGAACCTCTCGCGGAGACCAGCGTCATCTACGACCGCACGGGCGCCGTTCTCACTGAGCTCCACGCCGAGCAGAACCGCACGAACGTGCCACTCGCGAGCATGCCGATCGCGCTTCGGCAGGCGGTCATCTCGACCGAGGACCAGAGCTTCTACGAGCACAAAGGCGTGGACCCCTTCGGCATCGCGCGAGCGCTGTGGGTCAACGTCACCCAGGGCAAGCATCAGGGCGGGTCGACCATCACGCAGCAGTACGTGGTGAACACGTTCATCGAGCGCGAGGACAGCATCAGCCGCAAGATCAAGGAAGCGATCCTCGCCTACCAGCTCGAGTCGCAGTTCTCGAAAGACGAGATCCTCGAGAAGTACCTGAATGCGATCTACTTCGGCCACGGCGCCTACGGCGTGGCCGCCGCCGCCGAGACGTACTTCGGCAAGGACCTCTCGCAACTGACGACCGCTGAGTGCGCCATGATCGGCGGGATCGTGAAGTCGCCCGGCCGGTTCTCACCACGGATAGACCCGGGTGCAGCACAGACCCGCCGAAGCGTCGTGCTCGGACAGATGCTCGAGCAGGGCTACATCGACCAGGCGACGCATGACGCCGCGGTGGTGGAGCCCTTCACGCTCGCAGCGCCGGCGGCCGCGACGAGTCCGGCACCCTACTTCGTCGAGTGGGTCACGCAGTCGCTGATCGACGACTACGGCGCGGACGCCGTCTACAAGGGCGGCCTGCGGGTAACCACGACCATCGACCTCACTATGCAGGCTGCCGCCGAGTCGGCGATCGCGTCCATCCTCAACAAGCCCGATGACCCATCGGCCGCGATCGTGGCCATCGACCCGAAGACAGGTGAGGTTCGGGCGATGGTGGGCGGCAAGGACTTCAACACTCAGCAGTTCAATGTCGCCGTTCAGGGCGGACGACAGCCCGGATCGTCGTTCAAGACGTTCGTGCTGGCATCCGCACTCGCCAATGGCGTGTCGCCCGAGCAGACCTACGAGAGCGCCGCCGGGTCCTTCTCTATCCCCGGCGGCCAGACCTGGAACGTCAGCGGCCACGGGAGCGGACCGTTGCGCCTGCGGGTCGCCACATCGCAGTCGGTCAACTCGGTATACGCCCAGGTGATCCTGCAGATCGGCGCCAAGACCGTGGCGGACACGGCGAAGAGCATGGGCATCACGACCGAGATCAACCCGGTGCCTGCGATCGCGCTCGGGGCACAGGAGGTCACGCCGCTCGAGATGGCCTCGGCATACGGGACACTCGCGAACAACGGCATCCACGTGGCTCCCCATGGCATCAGCCAGATCTCGAACGTGAAGGGCGAGGTGCTGCAGACAGCACCCACCACCGGCACCGAGGTCATATCACCCGCGATCGCCTACCTCACCACTGACATACTCAAGGGCGTCATCACCTCGGGTACCGGCACCGCCGCCGCGATCGGACGCCCCGCCGCGGGCAAGACGGGCACCACGCAGGAGTACCGGGATGCGTGGTTCGTCGGGTACACCCCCGATCTGGCCACCGCGGTGTGGATGGGACACGTCGAGGGTCAGATCGAGATGACCAACGTCCACGGCAGGAAGGTCACGGGCGGCTCGTTCCCCGCCCAGATCTGGTCCGCGTTCATGAAGGCCGCGCTCGCCAACACGCCGGCATCCGAGTTCACGCGTCCGAAGGGCCTCATGAATGCGACCATCTGCCTCGACAGCGGTCAGCTGGCCGGCCCGCTGTGTCCCAACCAGGGTAACGGCCTGTTCCTGGCCTCCACTCCGCCGGTTGAATGCGCGCTGCACGTGACCCCCACGGCGGTGGATGTGCCCAACCTGATCGGCACGCTGAAGACGGATGCGCTGGCCGTGCTCGCAAGCCTCGGACTCGTCGCCGATGTCGAGGAGAAGGCCGTCGAGGGTGTACCGGCCGGTATGGTGAGCGACCAGGACCCGCGTTTCGGCGGACAGGTACCGGTTGGCACCACCATCAAGGTCATCGTCTCCACCGGCAGCCCGGAGATGGTCGAGCCGGTTGCTGAGTTCAGTCATACGCCGGACAAACCGAAGCCGGGAGAGGCGATCACCTTCGATGCCGCTGACTCGAACGACGAGGACGGCACCATCGAGACGTTCGCGTGGGAGTTCGGGGATGGCACGCCGTTGGTGAGCGGCGAAAAGGTGACGCACACCTACACGTCAGCGGGCGAATACACGGTCACACTCTGGGTCACCGACAACGACGGTCTCTCTACCAGTGCGTCGATCACGATCGAGATCAAGTAGGCTACAGCACGCCCCTGTAGAAATGGCCGCTCGTCGATGGCTCGACGAGCGGCCGCTCTGGCGCAGGCGCGCCGTTGACGACCGCGGTCAGCGCGGAGCGGACCGCACGCACGACCTCGGCCACGCGGCTCACGCCCTCATCGGTGAAGTCAACGCGCACCGCGGACACGCCGCAGGCCACCACCTCGTCCAACGCGCGCACCAGGTCGAGTGTGACCGAGTTCATGACGTGCGTTCGGCCGGATTCGTCGGTCGTCACCGGGAACTCGTAGCCCTTGTGGTCGCGAAGGCGCCACCATCCCCTGCGACGCGCACACGACGCGCACCGGCGCCCGCAGTCGCCCGCAGCCATGAGCACGCACTGCTCGGCGACCATCAGTTCGAGCCTGCCCCAGACCACACAACCGACAGGGACGGCAGACGTGGTGACCAGATCGGCAAGCTGTCGGCCCGAGAGCTCGGGGGAGGCCCACACGAACCCGGCGCCCATCCCGGCGACCTTGGCCGCGGCGTGGCCGTTCAGGATGTTCAGCGGCCAGTCCGCCGCTACTGGACCCCGGCTTGAGGCGCGATGCAGAAGGCCGAGGTTACCTGACGTGACGCGCTCGCCGGTCATCCATCCGTCGAAGCCCTCCATCTCCGCGGGCCAGACGACCCGTGGCAGGAAGGGCTCCGCGAAGGCTCCTGGATCCCCTGAAGGCGCGGCGAAGACCCGGCGCAGTACGCGGTCGGCGCCCGCTGCGGCGGCCGCCCCGGCGATCTCGGGGCTCCACGCCGTCACCACCAGCTCAGGGG
>JBASOJ010000038.1:0-56314 GCA_049658145.1 Coriobacteriia bacterium | reverse complement strand
CGCGTGCCCAGGCCGTGGCACGCGCACGCGGCCGGGGTGACGCTGCCCGTGATCGGCGCGGTGCTCGTCACCGCCTGGCCCTGGCTGCAGTACGAGGACAGCATGCGCGTCGTGGTGCTGTCGGTGCTGTTGCTCATCGTTGCCGGCCTGCTCGGCGGGTGCGTCAGGCGCGCCGCAGCGGCGTTCTCGCTGCTGCCGACAGGCTGGGTCGTCTACCTCACCGCTGCCGAGATGTTCTCCATCTCGGACGGCTGGTTCCCGGGCGAGACGGTCTCGGGCTGGGAGTACGACACCGGGCTGCTGGTGATCACGCTGGCGGGTGAGGCGATCCTCGTCGGGCTCGCGCTGTGGCGGCTCTTCGGGCGGGAGCGTGGCACGGCCGAGGGCTAGCGGCTCGAGTCGATCCAGAGCACATCGACGCCGGCAGCCTCGGCAACCTGGCGCTGCCTCGCGTCGGCGGTGACGAGTGCGGCACCTTCCACGAGGGCGAGCGCGATGTACGCGCAGTCGTATACCGGGTGCTGCTGCGCGAGTGCCAGTTGCATGGCGCTGTCGACGACGTCGGCTGACGCCAGTAGGCTCATGTCGATCCTCTGAAGGATTGCCAACGCATGCCGCATCGCCTCGGGCGGGTACTCGCCTCGGTCGGCCTTCCTCCACAGCGCTTGAGCGCATTCGAGCATGCTCCAGTCGGGTGCCGCAGGATGCCCGGACGCATCGAAGTGCGAACGCGCTTCAGGTGTACCAGCCTCGTCAACGACGAGCTTCACCAGCGCGCTCGCATCGAAGATGACGCGGCTCATCTCGTGTCCCTGAACTCGCGGATGATCTCGGTGGAGTCGCTAGTGCTCGGTGGGAGGCTCGCCCGGAATGCGTCGAGCAGCGCGAGCGACTCCTCCTTGTTGAGGCGGACCGACTGCTTGAGCGTCTGCTTGATCTCCGACTGAAGGGACCGGCCGTGCTGCCCGGCGCGCTCGCGCAGCTTGCCGAGCAGGTCCGGGTCGATGTCGCGGATGAGGAAGTCCGTCATGGCGCTCGGCCTCCTTCGCCGAAGTGGTATCGAAACGATACTACCCATGTGATGCCTCCTCACGCAATCGCGGGGCTTCCCCTCGGCTATACTCGCAGGCGACGTGAAACGCAGATCCAACCGGCGCTGAACCGCATCTGACCGGCCACTCGAACCGGAGGACCCCATGCTCGACGGCCGCACCCTTCGCGAGAACCTCGACGCCATCCGTGCCGTCATGGGCACGCGTGCCGCCGGGTGGGATTTCGACCGCTTCGTCGCGCTCGATGACGAACGACGTCGGCTCATCGGCGAGGTGGAGAGCCGCCAGGCGCAGCGTAACGAGGCCTCCAAGGCCATCGGCGAGCTCGTGCGAAACGGCCAGCGGGATGAGGCCGAGGCCGCCAAGGATCGCGTGCGCGTCATCAACGACGAGATCGCCGGTCTCGACGCGGACCTGGCGAAGACCGAGGCCGACGTGCGCGAGATGCTGCTCACGATCCCCAACGTCCCGCACGAGAGCGTGCCGGTGGGCGCCGATGAGAACGACAACGTCGAGGTGCGACGCTGGGGCACGCCGCCCGCCTTCGACTTCGAGCCGCAGGCCCACTGGGACCTCGGCCCTGCGCTCGGCGCGATCGATTTCGAGCGCGGTGTGAAGCTCGCCAAGAGCCGCTTCGTGGTGCTCGGACGCGACGGCGCGCGCCTCAACCGCGCACTCATCAACTTCATGCTCGACACGCACGGTGCGCGTGGCTACCGCGAGTGGGCGGTGCCCGCAATGGCCAACAGTGACACGCTCCTCGGCACGGGCCAGCTGCCCAAGTTCGCCGACGACTTGTTCCACACCGACGAGGGCCTCTACCTGATCCCCACCGCCGAGGTGCAGCTCACCAACCTCCACCGCGAGGAGGTGCTCGAAGCCGGGCAGCTTCCGCTGAAGTACGTGGCGTACACGCCGTGCTTCCGCGAGGAGGCCGGCGCGGCGGGCCGCGACACGCGCGGCATGATCCGCGTGCACCAGTTCGACAAGGTGGAGCTCGTGAAGTTCGCGAAGCCTGAAGACAGCATGGATGCGCTCGAGGGCATGCTCGCGGACGCCGAGTTCATCTTGCAGCAGCTCGGCCTGGCCTACCGCACGATCGTGCTTTGTACCGGCGACATGGGCTTCGCCGCCGCGAAGACCTACGACATCGAGGTGTGGCTGCCGAGCTACGATAGCTACAAGGAGATCTCGAGCTGCTCCAACTGCTGGGACTTCCAGGCGCGCCGCGCGTCGATCAAGTACCGCTCGCCGGGCGAGTTCAAGGGTTCGCGGTTCGTGCATACGCTCAACGGCAGCGGTCTGGCTGTGGGCCGGACGCTCGTGGCCGTGCTCGAGAACTACCAGCAGGCCGACGGTTCGGTCGTGGTGCCCGAGGTCCTGCGCCCGTACATGGGCGGTCAGGACGTGATCCGGGGGGAGGCGCGATGAAGCGTGCGACGCTCGTTGTGACGGCTCTACTCACGCTTGCTCTTGCGCTCGTGGGATGCGGGGACGGCTCCGCGGACACCACAGATGAGGTCGAGACCACTGCCCCTCAGGCGCCCGGCACGCCCTCCGAGGGGTACGACCCCATGCCTACGGATGGCGCGAACGAGACCGAGGCGCTCGCGCGGGTAACGGAGCTGTTGCCGGTCGAAAAGGCGTCCGGTGACTTCGAGGGTGTGGACTTCGACGCACTGGGGGCGGCGGGTCCGCGGTTCGTCGCCTACCTCGTGCGGGTCGACCTGGGCGGTCAGGTGGCGCTCTTCGAAGTGCGGGCCGATGGCATCGCCCACAACATCTACCAGTACCAGCGCGCCTTCGACAGCGGTTCGCTCATCTGGACTGCGGCGGAGGATTCGCAGGGGCAGACGGCAGCGCCGGTGAGCGCCGGTGAGATCGCCGCGGCTGCGGCGGTGGAGAGCGCCATGCGAGACGCGTTCCCGGAAGACCCGTTCACGGTCTCAATGCACGGTTATCGCTTCGTCTACATCGCCGAAGGCACGAGCATGCTGACGTTCGAGATCGGTCCCGGGGGTTCGCTGATCTCGGTAGGGATGTAGCTCGGCCGACTAGGCGGTGCTGGAGAGGCCGCTGAGGCCTGGTGTGATCCGGTCCGACGCGCAGGTGCCACGCGCGCCGGTGGCGACCGCGGCCAGCGCGATCGCATCGAGCCGTTCCCACACCATCGCGTCGAGCTCCGTCCACAGAAGGTGCACGCCACAGCAGTGTGAACGGCTGCACGACTCCGGGTCGTTGGTGCACTGTGCCAGCGAGAACTCCGGTTCGCACGCGCGCACGATGTCGCCCATCGTGATCTCTTCGGCGGACCGCGCGAGCGACATCAGGTGGCTGTTATAGCTCTCCGAGCGAACGAGGCCGGCGGCGATGAGGTAGGTGGCGAGTGATGCGCCGAAGTTGTCCGGCACGTCAGCTGCCTCGCACAGGTCGCGTATGGACAGCGTGGCTCCCGTGGGAAGTTGCGCCAGTTCGTACATGAGCCTAACGGCATAGTCCGTTCGCCGCGTGATAGCCATGGTGTCCCCGTACTCGATGCCTCGCGTACCCCCGTACGCGCGAGCGCGACAGGATAGTAGCAGGATTCGTTCGGCAGATGGGGCTTTCCTACGGCGGGCCGGGCACCCAATCGCTCAGCGGCGGCCTCTGGAGTGTGAACGGCGTCACATTCATGCGACACAAGGTTTGCGCAAGGTTCGCTAGTGATGGTGGCGGGCGATCGTTGCCGTGACGATGGCGATCGCCTCCTCGGCGGCAGCTGCTTCGGCGAGCAGTCCGCCGGAGGCCGCGCGCATCGCACGACCGGGATCCCAGCCGAGCGCCACCACCGTCTTGCCGGCCTTGAGCGCCAGCGCGACTTCGGAGAGCGTGCCCGCGCCACCGGGTAGCGCGATCACCACGTCGCTTGAGAGGACGTTGATCGCATTGCGGGCGTCGCCCATCCCGGTGCGGATCGCCACGTCCACGTAGGTGCTGGTCTCGGCGCCGGTGTCGCTCTTGAGCACGCCGATCACGAGCCCGCCGGCCTCGTGCGCGCCGCGCGAGGCCGCGTCCATGACCCCCACCGCGGCACCGCCCGTGAGCAGGACCCAGCCGCGACCGGCGATCATCGCGCCGATCTCGTACGCGAGCATGCGTGCATCGTCGCTGATAGGATGCCCCGAGCCCATCACACCGATGACCGTTCTCATGGCACACCCCCGCTCCATCCTAGGCGCATGCCTGTCCCGTGTCACACGCCCGGACTCCCCGTGCCGAACGCGAGGAGTCCCACGATGAGCGATGCGGCATTGACGATCACGGAGATCGCGAAGGCGCGGGTCCGGCGAAGCGGGAGGGCGTAGTGGTAGATGCGCCATTCGGCGATCACCGCGAGCACCTCGAGCGCGGCCAGGACGGCCATCACGCCGGGGTGCCGGAGCGTGCGGGTGTGCATCAGTGCCATCGCACCGGCCGTGAGCAGGTTCACTGCGGGGTTGGTGGCGAGGTTGGCGAGCGCCACCACAGCGAGCTCTCGCGGTGCGCGAAAGCCGAGCAGCCCGGCTGCCACGACCTCGACCACGGCTGTGATAGCGAACGCGGGCAGCAGCCACCGGAGCGCGAGGGTGGCCGTCTCCGCGGGGCTCACGACGCGTCCGGCGCCTGTGGTGCCTCGGCGGGCGGCTCCGGTGCGGGCGTCGAAACGCCTGCGGCAAGCATCTCGTCGTGCTTCCGCCTGTCGCGGCGCACGAGCCACACGATGAGCAGGACCGCAAGTGCGAGCATGCCGAGTACGATCAGCGCCGCACAGCCGAACACCGTGCCGAACACGGTGTACATCATCCGGTCGTAATCCTCGGCAGCAGTCGGGTTGAGCTCGGGAGAGACGGCGTTGGCCCACGCGGGCGCGGCGCTCGAAGCCCACGCCGCGGTCGAGAGCGCGAGTGTCGTGAGCCGTGTGCGTGCGTTCATGGCGCCCCCGGTCTCTAGCGGACGGCCTCTAGTTCGCCGAGCACGACATCGCCCTCGTACTGGCTCCACTCCTCGTCCTCGTCCATCCGCCACACCGTCACCGTCACCGTGTCGCCGATGTCCTTCGAGCGGACGGTGCCCGCCAGGTCGAGCTGGGTGGCGATGTCCTCACCGTCCACCGCCACGATGATGTCCGACGGCTCGAGGCCGCCATCCTCGGCGGGCGAACCCTCATCGATCGTGTCGATGAAGGCACCCTGCTCCACCGGGAGTCCGTACAGGTCGGCCACGACGAGGTCGATCGTCTCAGTGTTCGCGCCGAGATAGGGATGGTACGCGCGCCCGAACTCGATGAGGTCCTCGATGATGCCTTCGGCCACGCCGATGGGGATGCAGAAGCTGAGTCCCTGCGTGCCGAAGTCGCCGAGTCCGGCCGACGGGATGCCGACCCACTCGCCCTGCGCGTTCAGCAGCGCGCCGCCCGAGTTGCCGTGGTTGACCGCCGCGTCCACCTGGATGGCGGCCGCGAGCTGCGCGAGCTCGTACTCGCCGGCCTGCTGGCCGGTGAAGAGCTCCTGACCGAACGTTCGCCCGGTGGCAGACACGATACCGGTGGAGACCGAGATGCCCAGGCCGAGCGGGTTGCCGATGACCACGATCGGATCGCCAGGCCGGAGCTCATCGGATGAGCCGACCTCGATCGGGTCGAGCCCGTCGCGCTCGACTTTGATGACCGCGATGTCATTGATGGCGTCTCGCCCCACGATGCGCGCGGGCACGTTCTCGATTCCGAGTTGCACGAGCACCTCGTCCTGCGGTGTGACCAGGTCACTCTGGGTCACCACGTGGTTGTTGGTGACGATGTAGCCGTCCTCGCTGATGATCACGCCGCTGCCCGTGGACTCGGGGGATGAGGTCGCGTAGCCGGTGTTCGGATCGACCAGCTCAGCTCCCGAGATGATCGACACCACCGACGGACCGGCGAGTTCCACGGCCCGCCTCGCGTAGTCGGCGCTCACAGCGCCGCCGCTGCTCACGGTCGGGGTCTCGGAGCCGCCGCCGAACGCGCCGAAGATGGCGAGTATCAGCGACAGGAAGATGGCCGAGGCGAGTCCCGCCCCGAGCGCGGCCAGGATCACCGGCAGGACGACACTCCTGTGCGCGGGCTGCTCGGTCGCAGGGTCGTATGCCACTTCGGTCCCCTTCATCTCGACCGGCGGTACTCGACCGCCGGGCCGGTCTCCGCTCTGCGCGCTACTCGTCGGCCGAGCCGAGATCCGACACCAGCCAGGCGTCGCCTTCCTGCACCACGAGCGCTCCCACGTTCTCGGTGGTGCCGTCGGACCAGTACATCGTGAACAGGACGACAGCACTGCCGTCGTCCTGGATCTCCGCGCCGAGGAACTCCCAGCCGGTGTACGAGTCGGTAAGGACGCTGAGGTCGTAGTCGTACAGTGGCGTGGTCGTGAACGTGTAGGCGTCCTCGAGCCGGCCCTCCATGATGGCGACGAGCATGCCATCGACCGCAATGGCCGCCGCATCCTCGGGTGCGAGGTCGCTGGTCGCCGCTGAAGTGTCGGCGCCGCTGCCCTCCTCGACGGCCACCTGGCTCATGTCCACCGTGTACACGTCGACGACGAACCACTCGTCATCGCGCTTCTCGAGGATCACGCCCTTATCGTACGTGGCCTCATCGGGCGTGATGTAGTACTCCTCGTAGTCGTCCTCGAGGGCGATCTCGACGTACCACCAGTCCTCGCCGCGGTAGTACTGTTCGGCCACGTCGCCGAGCGCGTCCATCGAATCGGTGAAGCCCTGCTCCTCGGAGATCTCGATCTTGCCGCGCTCGCCCTCGGCCTCGACCACGAGCGTGTTCTCGTCCCCGCCGGTGGTGGTGGGCGTCTCCTCGCCGGTCGGTATTAAGAAGAGCGTGATGCACCAGCCCATGATGCACAACAGGATCACGCCGGCCACGATGCCGATGACCAGGCCGGTCTTCTTCTTCGGCGGGGCTGCGGGGGGTGCCGGCGCGTACGCGGGCTGCGCGGGCGGCTGCGGCACCGGCGGCACGGTACCGGCGGCGTACTGCTCGTGCGGGATGGCCGTGGTCTGGACGTAGGGTGACTCGGGGATGTTCGAATGTTCGGTCTCCCCGGTCTCGGCGGGCGAGACCTGGATGCCCTCTGGCTCCGCGGGCGTCTCCTGCGACAGGTGCGCGCCGCAGTCGCCGCAGAACTCCTTGTCCTCAGGATTCCGTGCGCCGCATGCAGGGCAATCCACGTGGTCTCCTCCCCGAAAACCTGTCTCTCGCAAAGCGTATTCCCGAAGCGGGACCTCATCCAAGCGGGCGGCGCCCGGCAGATCGCACTACGGGCCGGTGCCGGCGCCCAGCACCTGCCAGGGTCCGTCTCCATCGCGGCCGAGGTAGACGAACCAGTGGCGCTTGCCGGGGGGGTTGCCGACCTCGTCTGTCCAGGCCGACCGGTAGGTGACGACGAACTGGACTTCCTCGTCGTGTTCGCCATAGAGGCTCGTGTCGGCGGCCTCACTAACCTCGAGCCCGCTCGCGAAGAGCGCGTCGTCATGCAGTCCGCGCACCGCGTTCGGCGCGCGGTACCGCGCGCGCTCGGCGATCGTGCGGAAGCCCCAGCGCTGCGCCTCGTAGTACGCCGTCACGACCTCGCGCGGGTCGTCCGAGCCGAATCGCGGCAGGAAGATGGCGGCCCCCACTGCCTGGTAGGCGAGCGCCGCCACGAGGGCGGCGATCGCAGCCACGCGCAGCGCACGCAGGACGGGGTTTGAAGGGCGCGTCTGCCCGCTCATTTGGCTATCTCCGCGAAGTGCTCCTCATAGCGGCCGCCACCGGCCTTGGCGAACGTCTCGTACGGCGGAATCTCGTAGACGCGCAGCCGATTGTCGAGGAAGTCGCTGAAGATGAGCAGCTTCCCATCGTCGGACACATCGAGCGCGGTGGGCTGGTTGCCGGCGATGAGCGCATCGAGCGGCTGCCCGTTCGTCGTGTCGAACACGAGGATCGACCCCCATTCCGGACCGGGAAGGTAGTAGCTCTTCGCATTGTTCTCGCCCCGACAGCTCACGAAGAGCATCTTGCCGTCGGGCGTGAGGTCGATGGTGTTCGGCTTCTCGTCCACGTCGAGGAACTTCGTGGTCGTGCCCGCATTCATGTCGTGCACCCAGATGATGTCCTTGTTCATATCCGAGATAAACAGGCGTCCCGTTGTCTCGTCGGCCACGATGTGGCGCAGCGCTCCGCCATCCGAGAACAGCGTGGTGCGCGTCCATGTCGTGAGGTCGATCACCTCGAGGTCGCCCGAGTCGAAGCCGGCCACGTACAGCCGCGCACCGTCGTCGGTGGCGTACATGCCGCGCGGCGTGTTGGAGACGCCGATGCGTTTCACGAGCGTGCCGGTGGCCAGATCGATCACCGAGACGTCGTCGCCCGACCAGTTGGAGGCGTAGAGCGTACCCTCATCGGGCGACAGCTCGACCCACTTGGTCCACGCACTCTGCGTGTCGAATTCGCGCAGCACCCGTCGGGTCTTCACGTCGATCTCGAAGCACCTGGCGGTCTCCATCTGGGAAGTGTACGCGAGCGTGCCCGCCTTGTTGAAGATGACCTCGACGGCACCGTGCTCGCCGATGTCCACCCCGCCGAGCTGCTCGCCAGTGCGCGGGTCGAAGATCTGGATGGACGGCGGGCCGTCTAAGATGCTCGTCCAGGCTTCGCTGCCGTCATGCGTCACGGACACGCCCTTCGGCGCGCCGAGTGTCGTGATCAGGCCGAGGCCGTGCAGGACCTGCCCCTCGGGGTCGAGGTAGTACTCGAGGCTGAGTGGCTCGTCGATGAAGTACTCGCGCGTGAAGGTGTTGTAGCCGTCCATCTCTATCGTGAGCGTCGCAGCGCCGGAGAGCACTTCGGCCGAGAAGGGGGCGGTGCCGGTGAGTGGCTCGGCATCGGCGGGCGCGAGCGTCACCTTGGCGCCCTCGGGGTGCGTGACGATCGTGATCGCCTGCGGCAGCGGGGCGAGATCGTAGTCGAGCTTCGTCTTGCGCCCGCGCTTGAGTTCCGCCGAGACGCTCACCGGCTCGTAGCCCGCGCGCTCCACCTGCACGCTGTAGGTGCCTGGCTCCAGGTCCTCGACCTCGAGCGTGCCGGTGCCAACCACCGAGCCGTCGAAGAGGATCATTGAATCGTCGGGCGCCGCTGTGATCACCGCCGTGGCGGGCCGCGTGAGAAGGAACGCGGTGAGCGCGATGGCGGCGACGGCGGCCACGATGAGGCCGAGTCGCACCAGCTGCGCGTTACGCGACAGTCCCCGTCGCGGGCCTCGACCGCCACGCTGCCTGTGACCACGAGCGGAGACGTACTGGGCGCGCTCAGCGCGTTGCGGGTTCGCCACACGGCGCGCGTTCCGGCCCGCCACGGTGCGGGCCGGGTCGATCGTCCCGTACCGTCCATGGAAGGACTTGCTCCGTCCGCGCTTGAGGCTTCGGTACTCCTCCACCATCACTCCCGGCATCGAGCACGAGAAAGGGCGGCTCCTTGGAGGGGCCGCCCCGTTCGAACTCTCGGACAACACGCGAGCGTGATGCCCCCTCGGCGCCATGTTACTTGAGTTCGAAGACCACCGTAACGGTCGTTGTGATATCGAGCTGGCCGGGTTCGATCGCGACACCGGCGGCCATGTCGGCGGCTTCGGCCGTCCGCACCCCGTAGTAGACCGGCGCACTCGCCCCGGTCTCGCTCACGCTGATGATCTCGCCAAGCTCCTTTCCAGCGGCCTTGGCCATGACTTCGGCGCGGTTCCGGGCATCGGCGATCGCCAACTCGATCGCCTCGTTCGTGACCTCGGCATCATCGTCGAGCATGAACGACGGGCCGCCGATCTCATTCGCACCGGCATCGCTCGCGGCGCCGATGACCTCGCCGATCTTCTCGATGTCGCGCACCTTCACGCGCACCTGGATGCTGGCGCGATAACCCGTGACGACCGGCTGTGGGCCGTTGTAGTCCTGCTCGGGATAGACGCTGACGTTGGCGGTCTGGATGTCCTCCGAGGCGACTCCCGCATCCTTCACGGCTGCCGTTATCGCCTCGGCGAGTTCGTTCGCCCCGCCGAGGGCGTCCTTCGCATCTTCCGACTGCACGGTCGCGCCGAAGTACATCTCGGCCATGTCCGGCGCCGCCACCGTCTCTCCCGTGCCGTTCGTGGTGACGGTGTACAGCGGCGCCGCTCCGTCAGTGGTGACGACCTTCGTGCTGCAGCCGCCGAGCGCGAGTACGCCGAGCGCCAGTGCCGCAGCGATGATGAGCCTGGTGTTCATGAGCCGCTCCTTCCGGACGGGCCGTCGTCCCCGCGCCCGCCTCCGGGGTGTGTCATACCCGTTGGACGCGCAGGACGATCGGAAGGTTCGGGGCGAACAGCCCGCAGGACGCAGATAAGCCCCGCCGGTGTGCGAGGCTTATCGGTGTGTTTGTGGCGCGCCCTGCAGGATTCGAACCTGCGACCTTCTGATTCGTAGTCAGACGCTCTATCCAGCTGAGCTAAGGGCGCGTATGTGCGCGAGGCTTTAGTATCCTGCCCGCTCGCACACGAGATGTCAAATGGCGGAGAGTGAGGCGTGCGCGTTCATCATAGTGTGGACGCCTGTGTCGGAACATCGTGGATGCGGACAAGCACCGCTGCCATCAGACTTGCAGGATCTGGCTGAGGAACGCCTGAGTCCGCTCTTCCTTCGGCTCAGAGAACATCTCCGCGGGATTGCCCTGCTCGATGATGACACCGTCGTCCATCATGATCACCCGGTCGGCCACCTCACTGGCGAAACCCATCTCGTGCGTCACCATGATCATGGTCATGCCCTTATCGGCAAGGTCCTTGATCACCTGCAGTACTTCGGCAACGAGCTCAGGATCGAGCGCCGACGTGACCTCGTCGAAGAGCATGATCTCGGGATCCATTGCCAGCGCGCGGGCGATCGCCACGCGCTGCTTTTGCCCTCCGGAGAGCTGCGACGGCCAGGCCTTCTCCTTGTCGGAGAGCCCAACCTTCTCGAGAAGATCGCGGGCAACGGCCTTGGCCTGCGCATGCGGCATCCGCTTCACGTTCTCAGGCGCGATGGTGATGTTCTGTAAGACGTTCTTGTGCGGGAACAGGTGAAAGTGCTGGAAGACCATTCCCATCCGCTGACGAACCGCGTCGAGATCGTCGCGCGCGGGATCGATCGGCACGCCATCAAGAAGCACTTCGGAACCTTCGTCGGGCATTTCAAGGAAGTTCAGGCAGCGAAGCAACGTCGACTTGCCGGATCCCGACGGGCCGATGATCGCCACGACCTGGCCTTGCGAGACCGAGAAGTCGATGCCTCTCAGCACGTGCAGCTCATCGAAGTGCTTATGGAGGTTCCGTGCTTCCACGACTTTGAGTGATTCGTTCACACCGCTGCCCTCCTATCGGGCGTGAGATTCGCCTCGAGCCGGCGGACGACCACGCTGAATATGATCACGAGCACCAGATAGTAGAGACCGGCCACGAGGTAGGTCTCGAACGGTTTGAAGTTGGCTGCGGCCGCCGTCATCGCGGTGCTGTAGATCTCGGATACGCCGAGGAACGCAACCAGCGACGAGTCCTTGAGCCCGATGATGAACTGATTGCCGAGCGGTGGGATCGCACGCCGGAACGCCTGGGGCAGTACGATCAGCCGCATGGCCATGCTCCGTGACATGCCGAGTGAGCGAGCCGCCTCGCGCTGGCCTGCATCGATGTTCTGGATAGCGCCGCGAAAGACCTCCGCTACGTACGCGCCCGCATGGATCGCAAGGGCAAACGAGCCTGCCCAGAACGACGTCAGCATCACGATCTCGGAGATGCCGAAGTAGAGGAACATCAGCAGGACGATGAGCGGCGTACCGCGCACGAGCCCGATGTAGGCGTCTGCGAAGAGGTTGGCCACCCGGTTTCTCGACAGCTTGAGAAACGCGAAGAGCAGCCCGATGAACATCGCGAGGAGGAGCGACACGGCGGTCAGCTGAAGCGTCACGCCCGTCGCCCGCAGGAATGGAAGCGCGTGCGATTCGACAACGAGTGCGAGCGAGGAGAACACGGGACCCCCTTCGGTGGAACGGGGCCGGCCGGAAGACCGACCGACCCCGTCGCGGGTGTCGTGGCCAGAGGGCTATTCGCCGAGGATGTTCTCGGGGAACCAGCGCAGCGAGATCTCCTCGTAGGTGCCGTCGGCGATCATGTCCTCGAGAGCACCGTTGATGGCCTCGAGAAGTTCCGCGTCGCCCTTCTGGACGGCGATGCCCATCTCGTCTCGCTCGAGGACCTCGCCGACCGTCTTGATGGCCAGGCCGGACTCATCCATCGCGATCAGGCCGACCAGCTTGTCGGTGATAACCGCATCCAGACGACCCGTCGTCAGGTCCTGAAGCGCAACGACATCGCTCTCGTAGGTGGTGACGTTGTCGGCACCAGTGATCCCCTCGGCGAGTTCCAGGTAGGTCGACGCTTTGACGACGCCGATCTTCGCGCCCTCGAGGTCGTCCGTTCCGGTGATTGCCGTGTTCTCCTCAGCTATGAACGCCTGGGCGCCAGACCGGTAGTACGGCCGGGTGAAGTCCACCTGCTCCTTGCGCTCATCGGTGATCCCATGGCTCGCGACAAGTGCATCGTAGCGACCGCCGCGCAGTCCCTGGATCAGCGTATCGAAGGGAACCGGAGACACCATCTCGGGTGTGCGCCCGATGCGTTTGGCAATCTCGTTGGCGATGTCGACGTCGAAGCCGACGATCTCGCCATTCTGATCGAAACTGAAGGGCTTGTACGCGCCACTGTTGGCGAAGACGAACGTGTCGTCCGAGCCGGCCGTGCTCTCGCCGTTTGTGGCACAGCCGCCGAGAGCAAGTATCGCTGCCGCGAGAGCGGCGATGACAACCAAAGTCCTGGTGCGTTTCATGTGTGCGACCTCCCGGTCATATCCGGTTGCGTGTCGCCCCCACGCCCGGTGACCGGAACCCACCACACACTCACAATGCACACAATGACTCAAAAGATGCAAAGCAAGAAGCGCTAGCAAGCCTGGCCACACTGGGAAAGGGAACACTCGCACGATATCACAAGTCATCTAGCAGCGCAAAGAAGCTAGATGCCCCCAGAGTGAATCATGCATGCTGAACTCGGTGTTTGCATACATATGCAGTTGCATAACGAACGCTCGGTTTGATGCACCACCCCTGGCCCTGATCCGTCACGAGCATTGGTCTGCACCGGACGCCAGAAAGGCCGATGCCCGTCCCTTTCGGGAACGGGCATCGGTCGTGTCGTACTGGCGGACGAAGGTGAGATGCTGAAGCATCTCACCTTCGATCCAATCCGAAACTATCAGGCCATCGGAGAACCGGAAGTGTCCACTATGTTCTGACACATCTGTCCACGATGCCCTGAGACATCAAATGGCGGAGAGTGAGGGATTCGAACCCTCGAAGGAGTAATTAACCCCTTACTCGCTTAGCAGGCGAGCGCCTTCAGCCGACTCGGCCAACTCTCCGCGTGAGAGAAGCGTCGCCCATTGTAGCAGGGAGCGGGGGGAGCGTCACCGCTTCCTCACGCGTCTGTCGTCACCGTGGGCCGAGCCTCCGCGACCACCCTGCCGTCGAGCAGCCGGAGCTCCTCGTCGGCATGCTCGGCCATGCGCGGATCGTGCGTGACCATGATGCAGGTCATCCCACGTTCGTGGACCTGCTGCTTGAGCAGCTCCACCACCTGCAGCCCGCGGGCCGTATCGAGGTTGGAGGTGGGTTCGTCCACCAGCATGACCTCGGGCTCGTTCATGAGCGCCCGGGCGATCGCCACGCGCTGGCGCTCGCCCCCTGAGAGCAGCGACGGCCGGTGTGCGGCACGCTCGGTCAGGCCGAAGTCGGCGAGCAGCGCGTCGGCGCGCTCCTTGTGTGCACGCGTGACACGGCCCGAGAGGTGGGGTACCAGCAGGAGGTTCTCGCGCGCGGTGAGGTACCCCACGAGGTGGTGCTCCTGGAACACCAGCCCCACTTCGGTCCGGCGGTAGCGCGCGGCTTCGGCGGCACTGCGCAGATGCACCTGCTTGCCGCCGATCACGATTTCGCCCGAGGTAGGCTGCAGCAGCCCGGCGATGATCGACACGAGGGTGGTCTTGCCCGAGCCGGACGGGCCGAGCACGGCGAGCAGCCGACCGCGATCGAGCGTGAAGGACACGTCGTCGAGTGCGGCCACATGGGTGCGACCGGTGCCGTAGGTCTTGGTGATGTGCTTGACCGCGAGCATCAGGCCTCAGAGCTCCTGCCGAGTGCCGTGGCCGGGTCGGTCTTGAGGATGCTCCTGAGCGAGAACAGGCTCCCCACGTAGGCGGTGGCGAAGACCGCGAACACGGCGACGGCCCACCGTCCCGGGTCGGGGTCGAACGCCATCATCGGTGGCATGCCGGCTCCTGCGCCCAGCGCGACCACGATGCCGAAGAGGGTCGCGATCGTCACGAGGATGGTGATCTGCAGCAGCAGCTGGCGGTAGAGGTGGCCGTTTGAGGCACCGATCGCCTTGATCGCCGCGATCTGTCCGGTCTTGTGCAGTGTGGTGATGTAGAAGAAGACGCCTACGAGCAGCGCGCCGATGATGATCGACACCCATTGGATACCGCCCACGGCGAGGATCATCTCGGGCATGCCGTTGCCGCCTCGCGCCGCCTCCGCGGGCGTGGCAGCCGTGTAGTCGCTGCCGAACTCGGCCTGAACGTCCTCGAGAGTCACACCCTCCTCGAGTGTGATCGCGGCGACCGAGGCGCTCCCCGCGAACTCGCTCTCCATCTGCGCTGCGGCGGCGGCGTCGGTGCCGCCCTCTTCCTCGACGCGCCCGAGCACCGCGGCGACGTGCAGCCCCTCCCAGGTGGGGAGGTCGACGAAGAGTGTCGGCACCATCACGTACCGGCGGTCCTCGGTGAAGCCCACCACGGTGAGGTCGGCGTCTACTGGCGTGAGCGTGAGGGTGTCGCCGAGCTCGACGCCTTCGAGCTTGGCGGTGACGTCCACCACGGTCTCGCCCGGCCCGATGTCGCTCGTGCCCTCGACGATGGGGAGTTGCTCGAAGCGGTCGCCGAGCCCCAGGACGCGCACATCGAACGCCTCGGCGGTGGAGCTCACGCTCGCGTAGGTGTGGCCGACGCCGTAGACGCTCGCAACGCCGGGGGTGCCGGCGATCGTCTCGAGGTCGTCCGCGGAGAGGATCGACCGCTCGAGCGTGGGATAGGTGTCACGCTGGAAGACGAGCGCGTCGGCATCGAGCGACGACTTAGCGCCCGACATGCCGGTGAGGAGTCCCTCGGACATGGCCGAGGTCACCATCGTGAGCGAGACGACGAGCCCGATGGCGAGCGCGATCAGACCGAACTTGAACTTGGCGCCGAGCAGTTCTTTGAGCGCGAGCATGTGGCTCCCTGCGGGCTAAGGCGCGGTGTGAGCTGGCGGAGGGGGTGGGATTCGAACCCACGAGACCCTTGCGGGCCTACTGGTTTTCAAGACCAGGGCGATCAACCGCTCTGCCACCCCTCCGCGCACACGGATTATAGCCTGCGGCGCCGCTGCGGCAATGGCAACGGCCTTACGCGGGCGCATCCGCGCACGTCAGGCGGTCTTGAACTCGTCGGCGATCTCGTCGGCCTTGAAGATCGCGATCTTGGTCATTGCGGGGCCGATCACCTGATACACGAACGTCGTTGCGGCGATGACGTTGATGGCGAGCTTGCCGATCTCCGCGCCGGTGGCGCCGTAGGAGGCGAAGGTGTGCGAGGCGTCGATGGCCAGACCGATGGCCACGCCCGCCTGGGAGAGCAGGCCGAGCCCGAGGTACTTCTGCACCACCTCGGGCGCATGCGAGATCCGGGCGCCCGTCCACGCACCCGCCGTCTTGCCCACCACGCGCATGACGAGATAGGTGATGCCGATGGCGCCGATGCTCGGAAGCAGGGATATGTCCACGCGCGCGCCCACCAGCACGAAGAAGAGCACCATGACCGGCGGGTTGAATGCGCCGCTGAGCTCGAAGGCGACGCGGTTGTCGCGCGAGATGTTCACGAGCGTGAAGCCCATCGCCATGTTCGCGAGGATGAGTGAGAGTCCGAAGCGGTCGGCAAGGCCGGCGCAGAGCATGATCATGCCGATGATGATGATGAGGCGCTGGCCCTTGTCGCGGACCCATCGCATCGCCAGGTGCAGCAACCAGCCGCCGATGACGCCCATCAGCAGCGCACCGCCGATCTCGACCAGCGGTCCGGCGATCGCCGAGGTCCACTCGAACCCCCCGGTGCCGAGCAGCGCCTTGGTCGCCGACGAGGCGAACGCGTAGATGATGAGCGCCGCCGCGTCGTCGAGTCCCACCACGCCGAAGAGGGTGGTGGTGAGCGGACCGCGCGAGCGGTACTGCCACAGCACGTCCACCGTTGCCGCTGGCGCCGTGGCCGAGGCCAGCGCACCGAAGACCAGTGCGATCGGCAGGCTCCGCGTGACGAGGTAGACCGTGCCGCACACGAGCAGGAAGGCCGCGCCCGCCTCGAAGATGGTGATGGTGGTGATGCTCTTGCCGAGTTCGCGGAGGTCGCGGACCTGCAGTTCGCCGCCGATCGTGAATCCGATGAGCGCGAGCGCGAAGAGCGAGATGGTGTTCAGGGCCTCGACGAGATCCGCGTTGAGAAGCCCGATGCCGGACGTCCCGAGCAACACGCCGATCAGGATGTAGCCGACCACCCACGGGATGCGGATCTTGTCGCTGAGGCGCGCTCCGGTAAAGCCCAGAACGATCATTATGCCGACTGTGAGGATTGCGCCGAACTCCACTGTGTGTCAGGACTCCAGGTGTTCTTCCATGAGCGCGCTGCAGACATCTGCCCTGTTGACGGTTCCGACGAGCACGCCGTTCTGAACCACTGGCAGAATCTTGATGCCCTCGGTGAGCATGATCTCCGACACCGCGCCGACGACCTGTGACTCGTCGACGGTGATCGGGTGTTCCGTCATGTATTCGCGCACGGTGGCGTCTCCGGCTCGGCGCATCTTGCGGGCGATCTCGCCGAAGTCCGCCACGAAGATGCCCGAGCGGTCGCGACTACGGGGCGAGATCGCGTCGATGATGTCTGACTCTGAGAGGAAGCCGATCACCTTCTGCTGGTCGTTGACGACTGGCAGGCCCGAGACCCGCATGAGGCTGAAGAGCCGGGCGGCTTGCTGCAGGCTCGCATCCGGAGTGAGTGCCGTCAGGTCGCGCATCATGATGTCGGCCACTCTGCGATCAGGCACCGCTGACCACCTCCACGAGGCCGATGCTCGCCGTGACGTCATCACGTGACGCGAACTGCCCGTTCGGCGACGACGCCGCAACGAGAGCGGCGGCAACGCTGATCTGCGCGATGTCGGTGAGCGAGGCGCCGTTCATGGACGCGTCGATCGCTCCGGCCATCATCGCGTCGTCCAGCCTGATGTGGCCGAACAGCCCGCACGCTGGAATCTGCACGGTTACCAACTCCGAGCCGGACGCGCAGACCACGTTCTCGCCGGAGTGGACGATCGCGATCTCCGCGCTCTTGGCGATGTGCGATGCGAGCGCTGCGAGACCCGCGTGGTCCACCAGGTCGAAGTCGCGGTAGTCGACCACGTCGCGCAAGTCGGGCTGGGCGAGAAATGGCCGTGCCGGCAGGGCGGCGTTGAGTACGTCCTCGCGCACGTTCAGCGCGACTCTGATTCCGCGAGCAACGGCGAGGCGCACGAGCTCGGCGCAGAACGTGGGCTCGAGCCCTGGCGGCAGGCTGCCTGCGATGACGACCATGTCGGCCATGCCGAGCATGCGCTCATAGGCCGAGCGCAGCATCGCGATGTCGGTGGGGTCCACCTCCGGGCCGCACGAGCGGAGCTTCGTAAGCACGCCCGCATCCGGGTCGAGCAGCACGTAGTTCGTGCGTGTCTTGCCGGCGAGGAGCGTGAACGCAGTCGTGATACCGGCCTCGCGCAGCGAGTTCTGAATGAACCTGCCCGGACCGTTGCCGGCGAATCCCATCGCGGTGATCTCGTGGCCGAGGGCTCGCAGCATGAACGCGACATTGACGCCCTTGCCCCCCGGCTGCGTGAGCGTATCGGTGATGCTGTTGAGACCGCCCGGGGTGAATCCCGGGACTTCGAAGGTCTTGTCCACTGACGGGTTCAGCGTGACCGTCAGAATCACAAAGCAGCCCCCCTGAGGCGCAGACGTTGGAACAGGTGTGCCGTCCACTATAGCGCAGTCGTCTCCACAGCCCGGCTGACGGCCGAGAGCGCTATTCTTCAAACGGCCGTTCGCCGGACATGGGCACGATCAGCACGGGGATGTCCAACGCATCCAGTACGCGGTGCTGGGCGGTCCTGAGCGGCGACAGCCCGATGCTCACGCCGGTGCCCCGCGGCGGAGCGCCCATCGCGACGAGGTCGGCACCGAGCTCCTCGGCAAGCGCGGCGACGCCGTGGTCCAGTGACCGGTCGGCGCGGATACGCGTCTCCACCGGGTATCCTTCGGCTGCCACGGCCTCGGCGAGGCGGACCAGGTGCCTCTCCACCCCGGAGACCGCGTCGACGGAGCGCATCGCGCGCCTGAGCGGTATGACGTGCGCGAGGACCACCGTCGGGCGGCATCCCGCGTCGAAACCGACCGCTTCGAGGGTGTGGAGCAGCCGTTCGGGTGGCAGTGCGGCGCTCACGGGCATGAGGATCGTCCGGGCGCCGCATGCGGCCGTGCCTTGTCCGTCTCCCGTGCTGTCGCTCTCGATCGTGCATGAAACGGCACGCTTGGTGAGAACCGGGCCGACGACCTCGAAGAAGACGATGGCGGCAAGGATGACCGCGTTGACCGTGGGCCCCGACTCGGGAAACGTCTGTGCTGCCGCAAGACCGAGGCCGACGGCCACGCCCGCCTGTGGCATCATCCCGAGGCCGATCCACGCCGACTGTCGCGTGTCGTAGCGCGCCGCGAGGCCGCCTGCGAAGCCGGCAAGGAACTTGCCGGCGCTGCGAGCGAGGATGTAGGCCACGGCGAGTCCGCCTGCGGCGATGACGGCACTGAGCTCCAGGTGGGCTCCGGCAAGCGTGAAGAAGATGATGTACACGGGGTACTCGACCGTGCGAAGCGAGCGGAACACACGCTCCCGATCGCCCCTGCCTTCCTCGATCGTGGCAGCCACCACGCCCGCGCTCAGGGCGGCGAGCAGGCTCGAGAAGCCCAGTGCTTCGGCGGCGGCCACAACGAGTAGCACGGTGACGAGGCCGAGCGCGAGCAGCTCGCCATCCTGGAAGACCTTCTTGAGCAGCCAGGCCAGTGCGAACCCGCCCATCAGGCCGAGCAGCAGGCCGCCTCCGACCTGCCCGGCGGTGTCGAGCAGCGCGTCGCCGAGTGTGGCGTGGATCTTGAGAGACAGCATGAGGAACGGAGCTACGATCGAGTACGCCACGACGGTGAACACCGAGTCGAGTGCGGACGCTCCCAGCATCGTGTCGCACGCCCGGCTCTTGGCCTGCAGTTCGGCGATGACCGCCATTATCGTGGCGGGAGCGCCCGAGATCGCGATGATCGCGAGCAGCCAGACCGAGACAGGATCCTCGGGTGCGAGCCAGAGCAGGACGAGCGCCACGAGTGCGCCGGGCAGAAGGATGTTGAGCGCCGAAGCGAGCCAGAACGACCAGTCATGTCGCTGCAGCATCTTGCGCGTGAGTTGCTCGCCGATGAGGAAGACGATCACGCCGAGGGCCAGCGGTTCGGCGAACGCGATGGTGTGCATGAGTTCGCTCGAGAGCAGGCCCAGGCCGTGGGGACCGGCGATGATGCCCACCAGGAGGAAGCCGGTGACCGAGGGAAGGTTCAGCCGCGACGTCAGTCGCGCGCCGAGGTAGCCGAGTGCGATGAGCGAGCCGATGATGACGAGGTCGAGCCAGACGGTCTCCTGCATGCGTCTCTCCGGTCGGGGCCGGGCGGTTCCTCACCAGGGTACCGCACTGGCCAGGGAGTCGCAGGACCCTCGCGGGTTGAGGAATCCGTTACCATCTGGTAACCTACGGTGGCTGTCCTCGGGGACAGCGGCGCTGCCCGGGTAGAGCGTTCGGCTCTCGTGCGTTCCCCGGTGTGGTATCCCAGCGAGGACCGTTGCCGTCCGGGTGCGGGCCGTCTCGCGCCAGACCTATGCCGCCTGCGCGGAAGCTGCGGGTCGGCGCCCTAAGACAAGAGCAACAATCGGATACGTACGCCACGCGACCTGGCAGCAGGCACGCGAGCAGTGCTTTTCACCACGTACATCGTCAAGCGCCGACTCACGTCCCGCCGCCTGTGGCACACAGGGAGGTGTCCAGTTGAGCGCGGTCGAAGTCAAGAACGTGTACAAGGTGTTCGGCGCCAAGGCCGATGCCGCAGTGGAGATGTTGAAGGCGGGCGGCACCCGTGAAGAAGTGGCGGAAGCCACCAACTCGGTGCCCGCCGTGATCGACGTGTCTTTCACGATCGAACGCGGCGAGATCTTCGTGGTCATGGGCCTCTCGGGTTCGGGCAAGTCGACCCTGGTCCGCTGCCTCAATCTCATGCACCCGCCCACGAGCGGCTCGGTGCACATCGACGGGCGCGATCTGGTGTCGCTCTCGCCGGCAGAACTCAGGGCCTTGCGTGCCGAGAAGATCAGCATGGTCTTCCAGCACTTCGGACTGTTCCCGCACCGCACCGTGCTCGACAACGCCGCATGGGGCCTCGAGGTCCGCAAGGTGTCCGAGGGCGAGCGCCGCGAACAGGCCGCCAGGGCGCTCGGCCTCGTCGGCCTCGCCGGCTGGGAGGACTCCTATCCCGGAGAACTCTCCGGCGGGATGCAGCAGCGCGTCGGCCTTGCCCGCGCTCTCGCCACCGACGCCGACGTCCTTCTGATGGACGAGGCGTTCTCGGCACTCGACCCGCTCATCCGTAGCGAGATGCAGGAGCAGCTCGTCAGCCTGCAGCAGGATCTGCACAAGACCATCATCTTCATCACGCACGACCTTAACGAGGCGATGTTCCTCGGTGATCGGATCGCCATCATGAAGGACGGCAAGATCGTCCAGATCGGCACCACCGAGGAGATCCTGCAGGCGCCAGCGGACGACTACGTGCGCTCGTTCGTGCAGGACGTCGACCGTTCGCGCGTGCTCACCGCCGGCGCGGTCATGGAGGAGCCGGTGGGCAAGATCCTGCGGCGCGAGGGGCCATCGGCGGCGCTACGTGAGATGCGGCTACGACAGACCAGTGGCCTTCTCGTGGTGGATGAGCGCAAGCGTCTTGTCGGTGCCGCAACCGACGACGATGTGGTGCGGATGATCCGCTCGGGGGAGCGACTGCTCGAGCACATCATCACCGCCGCAGAGGTGGCTCAGGTGTCGCCCGATACGCCGCTCGTGGAGTGTCTCATCCCTTCCGCCGAAAGCCGGCTACCCCTTGCGGTCGTTGATGACGACGGGGTACTTCTCGGCGTCATCCCCCGCGTGACGCTTCTGAATGCGCTTGGCGGCAGTGACATGAACGGTGGGGACGAAGAGCCCGCCGCAGAGCACGCCGCCGGCGAACCCGCGTCTGGCGGAGAGGGGGTGGCGTGATGGATCCCACCATGTACCGCCTGCCTGTCGGCGACTCGATCGACACTGCCGTTGACTGGATGACCGAGAATCTCGACTGGCTCTTCGACGGCATCTCGGCGTTCCTCAAGACGCTCATCGACGGACTTGAGACGGGGCTGCTCGTCCCATCGGCGCTCATCATGATCGTGATCGTCGCGGCACTCGCTTTGGCGGCGAAGGGCTGGAAGTTCTCACTCTTCACGGCGGTCTCATTCGTCGTCATGGCGATGATGGGTCTGTGGGACGAGGCTATGTCCACGCTCTCGCTCGTGCTCGTGGCGAGTGCCGCGGCCATCCTCGTCGGCGTGCCGCTCGGCATCGCCGCCGCGCGTAACGATCGCTTCAGCTCGCTGGTCCGCCCGGTGCTCGATCTGATGCAGACGATGCCGTCGCTCGTGTATCTCATTCCCGCCATCGTGTTCTTCGGCATCGGCAAGGTGCCCGGTGCGGTGGCGACCGTGGTATTCGCTCTGCCACCGGCGGCTCGTCTGACTGAGCTCGGTCTCCGTCAGGTGGATGCCGAAGTGGTCGAGGCCGGTGAGGCGTTCGGTGCGACGCCACTGAAGATCCTCACCCGTGTTCAGGTCCCCCTCGCCCTGCCGACGATCATGGCGGGCGTCAATCAGGTCATCATGCTCGCGCTGTCGATGGTGGTCATCGCGGGCATGGTGGGCGCAGGCGGGCTCGGCGCCGTGATCTTCCGCGGGGTCACCCGTCTCGATGTGGGGCTCGGGTTCGAAGGAGGCCTGAGCGTCGTGGTCATGGCGGTCTTCCTGGACCGGATCACGGCGGCGTTCGGCGATCGCGCATCCAGGCGGGTGTCGCACTGATCGCTGTCCGCAGGACTGTCAGCAACAAGGAAGGAGTGTTCGAATGCTTGGGACCGTGAAGAATCGTGGGCGGCTCGGGGTCGCCCTCGCACTGGCGCTGATGCTGGTGTTCACCGGCGTGTTCGCCGGTGGGTGTTCCGCCACAGACGGTGGCACAGATGCCGAGGCGCCGAGTGAGGCCGTCCGCATCGGGTGGATCCCGTGGGACGAAGATGTGGCGGCGACCTATCTCTGGAAGCAGATCCTCGAGGAGGAGGGCTACGATGTGGAGCTCACGCAGCTCGACGTGGCCCCCGTGTTCCAGGGTGTCGCCGCTGGCGACCTCGACCTGTTCCTCGACGCGTGGCTGCCCTCCACTCACTCGGACTACTGGACCGAGTACGGCGATAGTCTCGAGGATCTAGCCACGTGGTATGACAACGGCCTGCTCACGTGGGCAGTGCCCGAGTACGTGGATGCCGACAGCATCGAAGACCTTGTCGGCCGCGAGGGTGAGTTCGACGCTCGCATCGTGGGTATCGAGCCCGGCTCCGGCCTGATGCGTCTGTCGCGTGAGGCGGTCATGCCCGATTACGGTCTGGATGGCTACGACCTCATCGAAGGTTCGACCCCCGCGATGCTCGCCGAGCTTGAGCGTGCCGTGAAGGACGAGGCTCCCATCGTCGTGACCCTCTGGCGTCCGCACTGGGCGTACGGCGTGTTCCCGCTCAAGGACCTCGCAGACCCCAAGGGCTCGCTCGGCGAGGCAGAGGAGCTCCATGCGGTTGCTCGCGACGGCTTCGGTGACGACTTCCCCGAGGTTGCAGCCTGGATCGGCGCGTTCGAGATGAACGACGACCAGCTCGCCAGCCTCGAGGACCTCGTGCTGAACCAGTACGGCACCGGTCAGGAGGATGCGGCTGTCGAGGAGTGGCTGAGCGACGCGGACAACCGCGCGCTGGTGGATGGCTGGCTCGGCAAGTAGACGGGTACTCACGTCCCGCCGAGGGCTCCGTCCTGATGGGCGGAGCCCTCGGCGTGCACACACTCCCTGGTGTAGCATCCCAACCATGGAAGACGACATCGTGTACATGGCGCTTGCGCTCGAGCAAGCACGTCTCGCTGGCGCCGAAGGGGAGGCCCCGATCGGCGCTGTGCTCGTGTGCGACGGTGCGGTGGTGGCCCACGGGCGCAATGCGCGTGAATCGGCGGCCGACCCCACCGCGCACGCCGAGATGATCGCCATACGCGAGGGCGCGCAGCGCCTCGGCAGGTGGCGCCTGTCGGGCTGCACCCTCTATGTGACGCTCGAGCCGTGTCCGATGTGTGCGGGCGCGCTCGTGAACGCCCGGGTCGACCGGCTCGTGTACGGAGCGTCCGATCCGAAGGCCGGTGCCACGGGCACGCTCTACGACCTCTCGGCGGACGCGCGGCTCAATCACAGCTTCGAGGTGCGCGGAGGCGTACTCGAGCAGGAGTGCGGGCAGATACTCAAGGAGTTCTTCCGGGGGTTGCGGGACCGTCGCTAAGGCGGACGTCGAGGAGGGCGCATGAGGTCTCGAGCGGCACGGTTCGCAGCGGTCGCACTGGTGGTCGCCTTCGTTTTCGGGCTTTCGGTGGCGCCTGCGCATGCCAAGTCGTACTCGGTGAGCAAGGTCGCCATCGACGCGGTGGTCTCACCCGATGGGTCCATGCTCGTGACCGAGCAGCGCACATTCGACTTCAGCGGTGACTACACCTTCGCGTACTGGGAACTCGTGAACGGCGGCCCGCTGGACGCGCAGCAGTACGGCCGGTACGCCACCACCGAGGTCCTCGGCGTGTCGGGGCCGGAGGGCCCCTACGCGCTCACCGATGACATCGATGCGCTCGAGACGCGTCCCCCGCAGACGTACATGGTCAGCGATTACGGCAGCACGGTAGACGTGCGCGCCTTCTTCCGGGCCTCGGACACCGAGCACACGCTCACGCTGACCTATCGCGTGCACGGGGCGGCCATCCGTTGGAGCGATACCGCCGAGTTGTACTGGCAGTTCATCGGGCCGGAGTGGGAGATCGACGCTCGCGACGTGTCCGTGCACATCGTGCTGCCCGAGGGGGTCGCCCGTGCCGACGTGCAGGCGTGGGCGCACGGCCCACTCACCGGCGATGTGGTGCTCAACGATGACGGCAGCGTAGACCTCACGCTCGACCGGCTGCCCGCCTACACCTTCGTCGAGGGACGCCTGCTCTTCCCGGGCGGCGCGCTCGCCGGCGCCGATGCGATCGGCGAGCCTCGGAAGCAGACCGTGCTCGACGAGGAGGCGAAGTGGGCCTCGAGTGCCAACCGCACCCGCACCGTTGCTCGCTTCCAGATGGTCTTCTGGCTGCTCCTGCTCGGCATCGGGCCTGTGGCTGCGCTCGTGTGGGCGTACCGGTACTGGCGTCGACACGGCAAGGAGTACACGCCGCAGTTCCAGGGCGAGTACTTCCGGGACAAGCCCGCCGACCTGCCGCCCGCACAGGTCTCGGCGCTGCTCAACATGGGGGCGCCCGACGACGAGGCCCTCACGGCGACACTCATGGACCTCATCGACCGCGGGGTCATCGCGATCGAGCGCGTGTACCACGAGAAGTCGGCACTGCTCGGACTGATGAAGTCGGACGTGGAGACCTACCGGCTCACGCGCGTGCCCGGCAAGATGGGCGGCACGTCGCGCAGCGAGCAGAAACTCATGTCGTTCCTCTTCGACACGATGGCGCGTGCCGACAGCTTCACGATGGAGCGGCTCAAGGAGATCAACAAGAGCGAGTCGCGTGCGGATGAGTGGCTGGCGGGTGTGAACGAGTACGAGGCCGCAGTGACCGAGGAGATCGAGGCTCGCGGCTTTCTCGAGCAGAAGGGCGGGAAGGCGGTCGGTGGGTTCATGGCGCTCGGCTTCCTCGTCATGTTCTCGGGCCTCGGTCCGCTCATCTTCGCCGGCACCGGGTGGTTCCTTCTCTGGACGATCCCGATCGGAGTGGCGATCGCGATCCTCGGGGGCAGCATGAAACGGCGCAGTCCCGAGGCGGCCGAGCTCGCGGCCAAGTACGAGGGCGTGAAGCAGTACCTTCTGGACTTCGGCAGGATGCAGGAGAAGCCGCCCACATCGATCGTGCTCTGGCGGCACTTCCTTACGCTCGCCGTGGTCTTCGGCATCGCCGAACAGGTGATGAAGGACCTCAAGATCAAGATGCCCGAGCTCATGACCGACCCGATGATGGGCACCTGGATGTGGATGTTCACGCCGGGCTCGAGCGGTATGTCGCCGATGAGCTCGCTCTCCACCGGGATGGTGTCGGTGGCTTCGGTGGCCGCAAGCCACAACACGTCTTCGTCCGGTGGCGGTGGCGGCTTCTCGGGCGGCGGTGGTGGCGGTGGCGGTGGTGGCGGCGGCGGCGCCGGATAACCGTTCGTCGCTTTTCCAGGCCCGCTCATCTCAAGTCGCGCAGTCGTGCAGCCGATGCCTACCGGTAAGCGGGGCCTGTCCCCGCTTTCCTGCCCACCGAGAGAGAGCACACGCAGCATGCGCCGGCCGATCGTCCTGCTCGTCACCGCTGTCTTCCTCGCGACGCCCACGCCGGCCCACGCGACCGCGGGTCAGGTGCCGCCGGCGCTCTCGATCGGTGCGGGCGTGGCGGCGCTCGCGGCCGCAGTCGCGCTTCTGGCGGCGATGCTCGCGGTCGCACGCATCGCCGAAGGCGCGGCGATAGCCGAGAACATCCACTACGCGGTGCTCGCGGTCGTCTGCCTGAGTGCGTCGGTCCTCGTGGGATGGATCGCGCGGTGGGTGCCGGCACTCTCTGTCGAGCATGCCCGGCTCGGCGCGGATCTGCTCGCTGTCGCGGCGATGGCGCTCTTCGGTGTGTACTTCGTGCGAGTACGCCTTGCGATGACGCGCTTCCTGCGTCGGCTCACCGGTGAGGAACAGTTGCTCGCCGCGGTGATCGACCCCGACTCGTCCGATGCAGCCGGTCTTGTGGCCGGGGACGGGGAGTAGGGCGATGGCCAACGAACTCGCACAGTCGATCGAGCAGACGCTGGGGCCGCTCGTGGGCGTCGTGCTCGCGAGCGTCTCGGTCGATCTCGAGACCAAGCGCATCGGCAAGGATCCCGACACCGTGAACATCCTCGACCTGCCTGCGCTCGCCGACAATCTCGCCGTGCAACTCCGGCTGCTCGTGGGGCGCGAGATGGCCGAGGCCGCCGCGCAGCAGGTGCGGATGCTTCGCTGAGCCGGCGTGCCTCGCGTTGCCCGCCACGTCCTCGGCGGCTATACTCGCGTATGCGTTCGGCCACCTCGCGCCGGACCCCCATGGAGAGTTGTCCGAGTGGTTGAAGGAGCACGACTGGAAATCGTGTATGCGGTGTTGAACCGTATCCAGGGTTCGAATCCCTGACTCTCCGCCAGATACCTATCGTGGGCCGCCGTTCCCGGCGGTCCACGCTTATGATGGAGCCATGAACAGCCGCCATCTCCTGACCATCTTCGTCGTCGTGCTCGTGAACATGCTGGCCTTCGGCATCGTCATCCCGTTGCTCCCCTACCTGGCGGACAAGACGGGTGCCTCCGAGTTCCAGATAGGCTTGCTTGTCGCCGCGTATCCGCTCGCGCAGCTGGTGGGCTTCGTGATCCTCGCGCTCGCTGGCTCGCTCCCGCTGTTGTTCCTGGGCCGCATCATCGACGGCCTGACCGGCGGCAACATCAATGTCGCGCAGGCGTACATCGCCGATGTGACCGGCCACACCGAGCGAGGCAAGGCGATGGTGCCCTATGCGTGGCGCACGCTGTGCCTCGTACCGGGCAGGGACTCGTGCGAGGAGACGTTCGAAGTCGGGTAGGTCGAGGTGCCGTGCCGGGCACGCGTGGGGCGCGGTATCCTAAGGCGAGAATCGGACACACGGAGGAGGGTGCGTGGCACGCTCGGTGGGTCGTCTTCACGTCATCGCGGGATGCATGAGCAGCGGCAAGACAGGCGAGCTCATCCGCCTGCTCTCACGCCACTCCGTCATCGGCGACACCATGGTCATCTACAAGCACTCGGTCGACTCCCGCGACGGCTGCAAGGCGCGCTCGCGGCTGGGCACCGAGATGGAGGCCCTGGTCGTGAGCAGTCCCACCGAGATCGACGGCAGCGGCTGCCGGGTGGTGGCTATCGAGGAGGCGCAGTTCTTCGGCGAGGACCTGGCGCCGGTGGTTCAACGGCTCCTTGCCGAGGGCCGGCTGGTCTACGTGACGGGGCTCAACCAGGACTTCCGGGGTGAGCCGTTCGGCGTGATGCCCACACTGATGGCGCTCGCCGACGAGCTCACGTTGCTCACCGCCATCTGCCAGAAGTGCCACGGGGTGGCCACGCGCACGCAGCGGGTCATCGACGGGAAGCCGGCGCCGTGGAGCTCGCCGTTGATCCTGGTGGGGGGTGCCGACTACTACGAGGCGCGCTGCCCCGACTGTCACGAGGTGCCCGGTAAGCCGGAGACGCCCGCGGACTAGCGGGTCCTCGGCTCGGCCCGGCGCTCGACCATCACCGTGCTGCCCGGTGACGTGCGGGCGTAGGCCCGAAGCTCACTGCCGGCGTCGGTGAGGGTGATGACCGACTCGGGGAACGAGTCGATCACCGGCACGATGCCGACGGACAGCGTCAGCGGGCCGTACTGCCTGCAGTCGCCCGCACGATCGCTCAGCTGGAAGTAGCCGCGGTCGCGGTCCTCGTCCTCGTAGAAGTCCATGACGCTCAGGTCCCAGGCCTTGGTGAGCTGGTTGGCCACTTCCTCGGCCTTCTCCGGCTCGCATATCACCACGAAGTCATCCGCGTTCAAGTGGCCTACGAACGCTTCGTCGCAGCCGGTGAAGTTCACGGACTCGAGGATGAGTTCAGCCAGATGGCGCAGCAGCAGATCGCCGCGGGCGTAGCCGTAGCAGCGGTTGAAGGACCGGAAGTCGTCGATGTCGACGAAGATCGCCGAGAAGGGGCGCTTGCGCGCGAGCATGAACGCGAGGCGCTCCTCGGTGAGCGCATTGCTCGGCAGACCGGTGAGCGCGTTGGCGAAGCGCTCGCGCCGCATGCGGCGCACGACCATCTCGATACGGGCGTCGAGCACGAGCGGGTCCACCGGCTTGGCGATGAAGTCATCGGCGCCGGCTTCGATCGCCATGATCTCGAAGCCCGGCTGGTCGAGGCCGGTCATCACCAGCACGGGGATGTCATGGCTGCCTGGTGTGCTCTTCATGCGCTTGCACAACTCGAAGCCATCGATGTCGGGGAGGTTGAGGTCGAGGATGATCGCATCGGGTTGGTGCTCGGTGAGCGAGTGGAGGGCCGACATGCCGTCGGGCGCGCCCCACACCTTGTAGCCGCGTTCTTCGAGCGACATGGTCACCATCTGACGCAGCGTTGCCGAGTCCTCGATGATGAGGATGTTGCACTTCTCCGAGATCCCGTGTGCGTCCATGATGGACCCCCTCATTGGTGGCTATACCCAAGGCACACCGCCCGTACCCTCGCGGGGCGGAGTGAGTCAGGGCGGACGTCCGGTCCGAGGGCGACTCCTTCAGCGCTGGGCGTGCTTCTTGCTAGTACTCGGCGCGACCTTGAGAAGGGACTCCGATGAACAACCAGATGACCACGACCGTACGCATGCTCGCCCTGCTGCACGGCTACTGCCGCGAGCATGACATCGCCACCACCCAGACGATCGACGTCCCTACGAATGGGATTCGCGCTCTCGATCTCGCTTCCTCTATCGGTCTGCCAGTCGAGGACATCGAGGGACTCTTCCTGAACGGTCGGCTCGTCGGTCTGGGCGCCGCCGTGCGCGCGGGCGACCGGGTGGCGTTCCTGCCGTATGGCACGCCGGCGTCGCACCCGGCGTTCTTCGGCCGGGCCGGCATCGAGGAGTATGCGGTGGCGTAGGGTTCCGCTCGTCTCCGCGATCGTATGGAGCGTGACGGGGCTGGCATCCGTTGGGTGGTAGATCGCAGGCGTCGGCGCGTCCATGAAGGCGCTCGCGTCGAACGGGAGCACCGACGCGCGCATCTGCGGGCTCGACGTCCGCGGTCACTCGTTCACCGGAGTCCGGTGCGGCTAGCCATTCTCGCCCATCGCGTGTAGCGCGCCCTCGTGCACGATCTCGCCGTCGCGCGTCACGAGCGAGTGCTTCACGATCTCGTCGGCCCAGTCAGGCTCGCCGGGGCCGTTCTTGAAGAGGTTGCGGACGAACTCGAGCATGTTCTTGGCATACAGCCAGCTCGAGTGGATCGGGACCGAGCCCGGGATGTTGATGTAGCCCATGACGGTCACGCCGTGAACGGTGACAACCTCGGCGGGCACCGTCGCCGCGCAGTTGCCGCCCTGGTCGACCGACACGTCCACGATCACCGAGCCGGGCTTCATGGAGGCGACCATCTCATCGGTGATGAGCACGGGCGCCATCTCACCCGGCACGAGCACGCTCAGGATGACGATGTCCGCCGAAGGGACGAGCGCTTCCAGTGCCTCGCGCTCGCGGTCGAGCCAGTCGCTCGGCAGGGCCTCTGCCGAGCCGACCTCGTCAAGCACCAGGTCCTGCGGCATCTCGAAGCCGACGATCTCGGCGCCGAGCGCGGCGGCCTCATTGCGCGAACCCTCGCGGATATCGAAGACCTTGACGCTGGCACCGAGCTGCTTCGCGGTCTTGATCGCCTGCATACCGACCACGCCGGCGCCCACCACGAGGACCTCGGCGGGCTCGGTGGTGCCCATCGGCGTCTCGATCGGTCCCACGAACTTGGGCAGCGCGGCCGCCGCGAGGATGACCGACTTGTAACCGGTCACGAGCGACATCGAGGAGAGCGCGTCCATGCCCTTCGCGCGCGGGATCCGGATGATCCCGTCCATCGTGAGGGACGTGACCTTGCGGTCGCGGAGCGTGCGGATGATCTCGTGGTTCGAGGGAGCGGCAGGGTGGAGGAACGTGATGAGAACCCCGCCCTCGCGGACCATATACTCCTCACTCATACGCGTGTCCGCGTTGAAGTGCGGCTGCTTCACCTTGATGACCACGTCGGAGCGGTCGAAGACCTCTTTGGCGGTGGGGACGATCGTGGCGCCTGCCGAGGCGTAGTCGGCGTCGCTGTGAAGCGCGCCCTCTCCTGCGCCGGTCTCCACCAGCACCTCGAAGCCCATTTCCACGTACGCCTCGACCTCGTCCGGTAGCGCCGCCACCCGGTGCTCGCGCTCGAGAATCTCCTTCGGCACACCGATGATCATGGTTCCTCCCCGTTCCTGGCAGCCGTCATATGCATAAAGCGGATAGCCGAGTGCATACGAACACTCTACTCTTGGTTCCGTTGTCTATGTTCCCAACACTGCGAGCAGTAGCGTCGAGTGGCGGGTATCATCATGTCCTCGGCCGGCGATGTATCGGCGCAGCGCGAAGGAGAACCGCTCAATGCCCAAGATGACCATCGTGGTGGCCCTCGGCGGCAATGCGCTGCTCCGGCGCTCCGACCCTATGACCGCCGAGGTCCAGCGGGCCAACATCAAAGTCGCCGTGAACGCGTTGGCGCCGCTCATCGCCGACTACAATCTCGTGCTCGCCCACGGCAACGGCCCGCAGGTGGGCCTGCTCGCGCTACAGTCAGCCGCCTACCGCGGCGTGGAACCGTATCCGCTCGACGTGCTTGGCGCGCAGACGCAGGGCATGATCGCCTACATGCTCGAGCAGGAGCTCGGCAACGTGCTGCCTCCCGAGAAGCCCATCGCAACGCTCCTCACGATGGTGGAGGTCGACCCGGAGGACCCGGCGTTCCACGACCCGACCAAGTTCGTCGGCCCCACATACGTGAAAGCGAAGGCGGATGCCCTTGCCGAGAAGAAGGGCTGGGTCTTCAAGCGTGACGGCGGACTGTGGCGCCGCGTGGTGGCCTCGCCCGAGCCGAAGCGCATCTTCGAACTCAAGCCGATCAAGTGGCTGCTCGAGAAGGAAGCGGTGGTCATCTGCACGGGCGGCGGCGGCATTCCCACCGCGTTCTCGAAGGAGCGCCCCAACACGCTCGTGGGCGTGGAGGCCGTGATCGACAAAGACCTCGCCGCAGAGTTGCTCGCCCGTGAGGTGGACGCGGGTCTCTTCGTGATGGCCACCGACACCGACGGCGTGTATCTGAACTGGGGGAAGGAAGACCAGGAGCGTATCGGGTGGATCACGCCGGAGGAACTCGAGCGGCACCCGTTCCCGGCGGGATCCATGGGGCCGAAGGTGCAGGCGGCGGTGCGCTTCGTGAAGGCCACGTGCGGACGCGCCGCGATCGGCAGGCTCGAGGACATCGCCGAGATTGTAGCGGGCAGGGCTGGCACGCACGTCGTCTGCGAGGTGCCGGCCGAGCGGCGAGCGCGGTAGGCGGGGGCCATGATGCCCGCGCGTGTCAGGCACAGCTAGCGGACGGGTGTGAGTTCATCGAGCCACACCGCACGATCGTCGCGGGCGTACACAAGGATGCGGCCCTCGTCGGCAGGATTCTTCGCGCGATGGTACCGGGCGTAGACCCGCTCGTCATCGAGCCCCACAATCTCGATCTTGCCGGTGGCGTGCGAGAGGCAGTAGCGGGCGCGGCGCGATAGTCCCGAGACGCGTGCGCGTGCGCCGGAGACGATAGAGAGCGCACGGGTGATCGGCACGGCGAATCCGGCATTGCCGACGGTCGGCCTGCACTGGAAGAGGTAGTACTGCGGGCAGCCGAGGTGGGTGCATGCCTGCATGAGGGATGCGAGCGTGTCCACGTCGTCGTTGATCCCGGCCGTGATCGGTGACTGGTTGACGCACTGCACGCCGAGTCGCTGCACCACGGCGAGTCCCTCGGCCGCACTGGGCGTCAGCTCGCGGGGATGGTCGAAGTGGCACATCAGGTACAGCGCCTTCCCGGAATCCACCGTCCGGCGCATCAAGGCCTGGAGTCGTGCGTCCGACAGGACCCGGGACGGGTTGTACGCTAGCATCTTGCTGCCGAGTCTGATCGTCTGCACGTGCGCGATCGAGGAGATCCGCTCCAGGATCTCTTCCAGTCGCGTCGTGGGTAGCGACAGCGAGTCTCCGCCAGTCAGGAGCACGTCCGTGATCTCATGGTGGCTCCGGAGGTAGTCGAGACCCGCCGACACGTCCCGGACCGTCTCCCGGTTCTCCGGGCTGAACAGCCGCTTGCGGAAGCAGTAACGGCAGAAGCCTGCGCATTGGTCCGTTACGAGCAGGAGCGCGGTGTCCGGATACTTGTGCTGCAGTCCGGGCAGTGGTGTGTTGCACGCCTCATCGGAGGCATCGAGCGAGCCGAAGTCCTCGAGCTCACTCGCGTCGGGAATGACAAGGCGGCGAATCGGGTCGTCGGGGTCGTCCCAGTCGATGAGTTGCAGGTAGTAGTCGTTCGCCCGAAACGGGAAGCGGTTCGTGACCGCCTCGAGTGTGGCTCGCTCGGTCGATGTCAGGTGGCCGAGTTCACGGATACCGATGACGCAGCGATCCGGCCGATGTGCCGGGGCGCCAGTACTCAGGCGCCGCGGGGGCTGCCCGGTCATCGTTCCCATAGTGCCGCTCCTTGTCCGGTCAGACGCACGCCGTCTGTCTGCTTCGGAGCGGCCACATATGACACAGGGCAGCATCCGATGATTCTCACCGGATAGCGGCCCGACTACCCACAACACCTCTGGAACACGCTGATGTCCCAGACCCATGAGCGGGTTCGGGATGCCTGCGCTGCAGGATCCGTCCCCTGAACGTATGATTGCCCCAATCGTCGAATGGCAATCAGGGTGGTGGTCATGATGAAGAAGCTGAGCTGGCGTGTGAAGTTCGGACTCGTGCTCGTGGCGATCAGCGCGGTACTGCTCTACGCGCACTCGCTCGCGTTCCACGACACCTCCATGCACGAGTGGGGACTGTACTTCGTCACGCACGAGATCGCCATGATGCCCCTCATCGTGTCCAAGCGCCGGTTCCTGCTCGGACTGCTGCAGAACCCCACGCTCCTGGAGCATGAGGCCTTCACCAACGTGCTGTGGGCGGTCTTCCACCTTGCCGAGGAGCTCGACCATCGCACCGAATTCAGTGCACTGCCGAAGAGCGACATCGCACACCTCACAGGTGATGTGAAGCGCGCCTACGCAGCCGCCGCCGTGGAGTGGCTGGACCACGCGGCGCACCTGCAGAAGCAGTACCCGTACCTGTTCTCGCTGCTGGTGCGCACGAACCCGCTCGACACCAACGCATCGGTGACCGTCACCGAGTAGCGCAAACCGAGCGGATGGATCCTCGCTACCCGCTGGCAGCCTCCAGGATGCCCACGGCTTCCCACACCACGTCGGCCAGCGCCTCGAACTCGGGCAGCGGAGCCTCCTCGAGCCGTCCCTGGTCAGCGAGCGCCGTCCGCTCGGGCACGAGCGGAAGACGTGCGAGGAGATGCGCGCCGCCTTGCACCAAGCGCCCCTCGCCGCTGGCACCGAACAACTCGATGCGCTCCCCGCAATGGGGGCAGTCAAGGTAGGCCATATTCTCCACGAAGCCGAGGAGCGGCACGTCCACCTGCGTCGCCATGTCCTGCGACTTGCGGGCGACCGTGGTGACGAGGTCCTGCGGCGTCGAGACCGCTATCGCCGCGTCGGGTTTGATCGACTGCAGGACGGTGAGTGCGGCATCGGACGTGCCCGGCGGCATGTCGATCACCATCACCTCGGTGTCCTCCCAGTCGCTGTCATCATGCAGTTGGTCGATGGCTCGCGAGATGAGCGGGCCGCGCCAGATGACGGCCTTGTCGTCAGCGGGGAGCAACAGACTCATCGACACCACGGCGATGCCTGTCGAGCTGCGTCCGACCGCCATACTGCCGTCCTGATTGGTGCGCGGTCCCTTGCCCACGCCGAGGACGTGGGGGATCGAAGCCCCGGTGATGTCCGCGTCGAGCACGCCGACGGCCAACCCCTTCCGGCGCAGCCCGATCGCGAGACCCGCCGATACGAACGACTTGCCGACCCCACCTTTACCGCTCATCACTGCGATGCGCTTCATCGTCCGGCCACGTCCCTCCAAGGTTCTGGCGGATTCACCGCCCACTCCATGTGGATTTAGTATAGACTAATGAGGAGCTGTAATGGGAACGAAGTATATGTGAAGTCAGACTACAAGGAGGTGTTCGTGATGCCAGGTGGTGATCGAACGGGACCGATGGGTGAGGGATCGATGACCGGTCGCGGCGCGGGCAACTGCGTTGACTCATCTGGGGCAGGGGAAGCGCCTCGGCGTGGCTTCGGGCGCGGACTCGGATTCGGCGCTGGGCGTGGTCTCGGCCGTGTACGCGGGCTGGGTCTCGGCCGTGCACGCCTTCTCCGTGGGCGGGGGCCCGGTGCAGCATAGGGTCTCCAAACGCGTGAGGTCTCTCAAAGCATGCCCACACGGATTCGGCTGAAGGCGAGGTGCCTGGTGCCCGGACGACGAGGCCGGCGAGGGCCGGGGTGGGGTCCGACTCCCGCTCAGGGACCCGTTCTCGCGACGCTTCATGACGGTGAGCGGGCCGTCATCGAGAGCATCCTCGGCGGCAGCCAGATGCAGGCGCGTCTCGAGAACATGGGCCTGCGTCCGGGCAAGACGGTGACCCGGCTGAGCGCGATGCCTTTCGGTGGGCCGGTCATGGTGGAGTGCGGCGGAACCCGGGTAGCACTCGGGCGCGGGATCGCTCGGCACGTGTGTGTACGGGGAGTCTCAGCACAGACCGAGGCGGGGACGGACCGGAACGAGTGAGCGGTATGGCCGATAACGGTATCGATCGGGACACCGCGCCGGCCGCTGCAGAACGCACACTGCGCGTCTTGCTCGTCGGCAACCCGAACGTCGGCAAGAGTGTCGTCTTCTCGCGCCTCACCGGCGTCGGGACGATGTGCTCTAACTACCCCGGTACGACCGTCGAGTTCCTGGAAGGCTCGATGCGGCTTGCCGGCGAACGCGTGGCCGTCATCGACGTGCCCGGAACCTACGGCCTTTCGGCCACGTGCCCGGCCGAGGACGTTGCCTGCAGGATCCTCGATGACGGTGGGATCATCGTCAACGTGGTCGACGCGACGAACCTGGAGCGCAATCTGGCGCTCACGCTGCAGCTGCGGCAACGTCCCCTGCGCATGGTGGTCGCACTCAATCTGTGGGATGAGACACGGCACCGTGGCATACATATAGACGCCGAACGGCTGTCGGAGTTGCTTGGCGTTCCGGTCGTGCCCACGTCAGCAGTCGCAGGCGTGGGTCTGAAGGACCTCGTGGGCGCCATCGAGCGTGTAGCCGAGAGCGATGTGCCCGAGGTGCTGGAACCCGGAGATGTCTGGTGCCATCTGGGCACGATCATCGAAGAGGTACAGCAGCTGGAGCACCGGCATCACACCTGGCGTGACGTGCTCGAGGACGTCACCATCAAGCCGGTCACCGGCATCCCGTTCGGCATCCTGGTGCTTCTCGCTGCGTTCGCGACCGTGAGGTTCTTTGGTGAGACGACGATCACGTACGTCATGGAGCCGCTCTTCGAGACGCTGTGGCGTCCGGTTGTGACCGCGCTCTCCGAGGCGCTCGGTGGGGCGGGCTTCATCCACAATCTGTTCGTCGGCAGCTACGTGGTCATCGATGGTGTGAGGACGCTGGACTTCGTGCAGTCGTTCGGCCTGCTCACAACGGGACTCTTCGTCGTTTTCGGCATGGTGATGCCGTACGTGACCGCTTTCTACTTCGTGCTCGGCCTGATAGAGGATATCGGGTATCTGCCGAGATTGGCGCTGCTTCTGGATCGCGTCATGCATCGCCTTGGTCTGCACGGATATGCGGTGATCCCGATCCTGCTCGCCTTCGGCTGCAACGTTCCGGGGATTCTTGCCACCCGCGTGCTCGATACACGGAGAGAGCGGTTCATCGCGGCCACGCTCATCTCGGTCGGGGTGCCGTGTGCCGCGCTCCAGGCGATGATATTCGCGCTGCTGGGGCCGCACGGCGTGCAGTATGTACTGCTCGTGTACGGGATCCTGATAATCGTATGGTTCGTGCTTGGCACGGTACTGCGCATGACCAGCCGCGACTTCCTGCCCGAGATCATTCTCGAGATCCCGCCGTACCGGCGCCCCGCGCTGCGTACCCTCTGGCAGAAACTCGCGATGCGGTTGCGCGGGTTCTTTCGCGAGGCCGTGCCGGTGGTGTTCCTCGGCGTGGTGGCCATCGATGTCATCTACATGACCGGGGCATTCGAACTCATCGCGCGGCTTGCCGGACCGATGATGGAGACGCTCTTCGGGCTGCCGCCCGAGACCGCGCTGGCGATCGCGGTGGGCTTCCTGCGCAAGGATGTGGCGATCGGGATGCTCGCTCCGCTCGACCTTTCGGCGATCCAACTCGTGAAGTCCTCGGTCATGTTGGCGCTCACGTTCCCGTGCGTCGCCACGTATGCGGTCATGCTTCGAGAGCTGGGGTGGATCGACACGCTCAAGGCCACCGGGATCATGCTGATCATCGCGCTCCTGGCAGGCGCAGCAATGAATCTCGCGCTCTAGCCGGGCCGCGTGCGGCCAAACCGGCGCTGGCGCGATGAGGGGAGGCGGTATGGACGCAGGTTCGCGATACTCGTTCGGTCCGGTCCCATCGCGCCGCTTGGGACGAAGCCTTGGGGTCAACAACATCCCGATGAAGACGTGCACGTACTCGTGTGTCTACTGCCAGGTCGGTCGCACGACGCATAGGGGGGTCGACCGCCAGACGTTCTACCCGTCTGCCGATGTGGCGGCCGACGTGAGGCGCAGAGTCCAGGAGACGGAGATCGCCGGTGAGCGGCTCGACTACCTCGCGTTCGTTCCCGACGGCGAGCCAACCCTGGACGTGAACCTGGGTTACGAGATCGAAGCACTCAAGGACCTCGGCATACCCGTGGCGGTGATCACGAACGGATCCCTGCTGTGGCGCGAGGATGTGCGCAGGGACCTGTCACGGGCGGACTGGGTATCGGTCAAGGTGGACACTGTTGACGAGGCGACCTGGCACCAGCTTGACCGGCCTCACCGGTCCCTCGATCTCCCACAGCTGCTCGAAGGCATCAATGCGTTCGCAGCCGGGTTCCCCGGAGAGCTGGTGACCGAGACGATGCTGGTGACGTCGCTCAACGATACGGAGGAGGGCGTCAGGGCCGTTGCCGAGTACGTGAGCGGCCTGCACCCGTCGCGCGCGTACCTGAGCATCCCAACCCGACCACCGGCGGAACCGTGGGTGCAGTCCGGCCCCGATGAGCCGACGCTCAATCGCCTCTTCCAGCGGTTCGCAGAGCGGGCTCCTCAGGCCGAGTACCTGATCGGGTATGAGGGGGACGGGTTCGCGTCGACCGGGGACATCGTGACGGACCTGCTGAGCATCACCGCAGTCCACCCGATGAGATCGGATGCCGTAGCGGCCTTGCTGCAGGTTGGCGGACACTCCCCGGAGGTGCTAGAGCGCCTCATCGAGCGGGGCGAAGTAGTACGGACTGAGTACGGCGGCCACACGTTCTACGTGCGCCGGTGCGCAAGCGTAGCTCCTCCTCGGTGAGCAGCCAGAGCGTACGTCATATGCAAGCATGTGGTCTTATGCGAGGCGTCCGATCGCCACAGCCAGCCGATTCGAAGGATGCGGATCGTGGCGCGCTCCTCGACGGCGTTGGCGGATCCAGCGCGAGCCCAGCGGGGCGGTGGCACGCAGAGCGCATGCCGCGGCTACAATTGACAGATGACAGCGGACTGGATGGAGGGTGCGATGCACGAAGGACGCGTGGCGGTCGTAGGCGGCGGAGCGGCAGGGCTCGTCGCTGCGATAGCCGCCGCGCGCCTCGGTGCGCGCGTGACGCTGCTCGAGGGGGGCGCCCGCGTGGGGCGCAAGATCCTCGCCAGCGGCAACGGGCGATGCAACCTCACCAACCTCGCGGTGGCGCCGGGCTCGTACAATGCCCCGGAGTTCGTGAGGCCCACGCTGGCGGCGATCCCGTGCGAGCGTGTCCGCGCGTTCTTCGAGCAGCTCGGTCTGCCCACCTACGCCGACGATGAGGGGCGCGTCTACCCGGTCACAAACGCCGCGAACTCCGTGTTGGACGTGCTGCGCCTCGAGTGCCGGCACCTGGGTGTGGAGGAACGGTGTGAGTTCGAGGTCGCGCGCATCGCGCGTGACGGCGAGGCGTTCGCGCTCTTCACGTTCGAGGGCGAGCGCGTCGATGCCGGCGCGGTGGTGGTGGCGACCGGAGGCGGGGCGTCGCTACTGGCGGAGCTGGGACACGGGCAGACGCCGTATGCGCCCGCGCTCGTGCCGCTCGTGACCGAGACAGAGCCGATCCGCGGCCTCTCGGGCGTGCGGGTGCGCTGCGCGGCATCGCTGCTCGATGCTGCGGGTGAGCCGCTCGCCACCGAGCGCGGCGAGCTGCTGTTCCGCGACTATGGCGTGAGCGGAATCATGGTCCTCGACCTCTCGCGCTTCTACGCGGTGGCGAGCGCGCTCTCGATCGACTTCTTCCCGGAGACGGATGTGGCCGAGATGGCGCGCCTGCTGGCCGACCGTCGCGACGGGCTCGGCTGGCGAACGGCCGGAGAGTTCTTCGACGGGATGCTGCACACGCGTGTTGCAAAGGCGGTGCTGCGGGCAGCGGACGTGGCACCCGACGCCTCTGCATCGGCGCTCGACGTCGCGCGGGTGGCTCTGCTCGTGAAGAACTTCCGGGTGCGCGTCACCGGGCTCGGTGATCCCGCGCAGGCGCAGGTGACCCGAGGTGGCGCCGCGCTCGAGGAGTTCGACGCGGCCACGTTGGAATCGCGTCGGATCGCCGGGCTGTTCGCCGCCGGAGAGGTCCTCGATGTGGACGGTCGCTGCGGCGGATTCAACCTGCACTGGGCGTGGGCGTCGGGAATCCGCGCCGGTGAGGCCGCAGCGGGAGGCACGCGGTGATCGAGATC
Source organism: Coriobacteriia bacterium (assembly GCA_049658145.1). GTDB lineage: Bacteria > Actinomycetota > Coriobacteriia > Anaerosomatales > Anaerosomataceae > UBA6100. Next base: position 16,847 of record JBASOJ010000038.1, on the reverse strand, counting down.
CGCAACCTCGAACTCCCGCTCTCGGCGGGCGGCTCGTGGGACTCAGCCGGCCTCAGGCCCGCCGCGGCGCGGCGCCTGGGCGTCGATGAGGCCGGCATTGCTTCGGTGCGGCTCCTCAAGCGCTCCGTCGATGCCCGCAAGAAGACGAACGTCCACTTCGTGGTCACGCTCCGCGTGACGCTCGCGGTGCCTGCCGATGAGGCTGGCACGGTGCAGCGCGTGGGCGACGACGATGTGTTCGTCGCGCAGGAGAGGCCGGCATCAGCTGCGATTCGGCTCCAGGCGCCCCCCGCGGTGCGCCCCGCAGTGGTCGGCACCGGACCTGCGGGGCTCTTCGCTGCGCTCACGCTGGCGCGCGCCGGCGCCCGCCCGATCGTGCTCGAGCGTGGAGCGCCGGTGGACGGGCGCGTCCGCGCGTGGAGCGCCTTCATCCGGGGGGGCGAGCTCGACCCGGACTCGAACACCCAGTTCGGCGAGGGGGGCGCGGGGACCTTCTCGGACGGCAAGCTCACCACCAACACCAAGGACCCGCGGTGCCGAAGCGTGCTCGAGGCTTTCGTGGCGGCTGGCGCCCCCGAGGAGATTCTCTGGCAGGCGCGACCCCACATCGGCACCGACCGTCTCACGGGCACCGTGCGCAGATTGCGCGAGCACATCGAGTCACTCGGCGGCGAGGTGCGCTTCCAGACGCGTCTCACCGACCTGCTGCTCGGCCCGGACGGCGCGCTGCAGGGGGTGATCGCCGAGGGGGAGCGAGGCCGTGAGGAGCTCGCGTGTGAGGTGCTCATCCTCGCCACCGGTCACAGCGCGCGCGACACCTTCGAGATGCTGCGGGAGCGGGGGGCGACGCTCGCGCAGAAGGCGTTCTCCATCGGCGTGCGCATCGAGCACGACCAGCAGATGATCAACCGCGCGCAGTACGGGCCGGCGGCCAGTCACCCCGCGCTCGGCGCCGCGGACTACAAGCTGTCGCAGCACCTGCCATCGGGACGCACCGCCTACACGTTCTGCATGTGCCCGGGCGGCGAGGTCGTGGCGGCGGCGAGCGAGCCCGGTGGAGTGGTCACTAATGGGATGAGCCGCTTCGCGCGTGACGGCGCAAACGCCAATGCGGCGTTCCTGGTGAACGTCGGGCCCGGGGACTTCGACGGCGACGATCCCCTGGCCGGCGTGCAGTTCCAGCGCCTCTGGGAGCGCGCGGCTTTCGAGCTAGGCGGGCGGACCTTCCGCGCGCCGGCGCAGTTGCTCGGCGACTTCCTGCAGGGAGTCGCATCTTCGGAGGCGGGCAGTGTCCAGCCGACGTACCCGATCGGTGTGACCTACACCGACCTGTCGCGGTGCTTGCCCGAGTTCGTGGCGGTATCGTTGCGCGAAGCGGCACCCGTGCTCGACCGTCGCCTGCGCGGCTTCGCCACGCCCGATGCGCTCCTCACCGGCGTGGAGACGCGCTCGTCATCGCCGGTGCGCGTGCTGCGCGACGAGCTGCTGCAGTCGAACCTGCGCGGCGTCTACCCGTGCGGCGAGGGCGCGGGCTATGCCGGCGGCATCATGTCCGCCGCAGTGGACGGCATACGCTGCGCCGAGGCCGTGTTAGGCCGCTACGTCTGAGGTTCCGGCACGAACCGCACCACCTCACCGTCGTTCCCGACGACCCACGACCCGCTGACCCCGGCGTGGGATGGCGTCGAACCACTCAGCGGTGAGATCGAGGGGGAGAGGCGCGTTCAGTGGCAACGCGGACTCCTCGATCAGTGAGCGCGGCGCGGGTGTGTACATGGAGAGCATGGCTGACGCGGTAGGGCACCGCGGTTGTTCAGGCGTGCCCGCCTCGGTATACTGCGCTTCGCCGCCTTCGCGCAGGCGGCACCCGCCCGGAGGGGTGGCAGAGTGGTTGAATGCGGCAGTCTCGAAAACTGTTTAGCGGGTATCCCCCGCTACGAGGGTTCGAATCCCTCCCCCTCCGCCATGAGCTGCGAAAACGTGGTCCCGACAGCCCGATAAGGGAGGTCGGGACTGCGTGCGTTTGGGGGCGATTTCGGGAGGTCTGCAAACATTCTGCAAACAGCGCACTTGAGCTGGAGAGGACTGGCTCAGGCGCAGTTGTTGAAGAACAGAAGCTCCTGCTTGGCCAGCTTCTGCAGCTTCTGCCGAAGCGGCCTGTCTCGTTCGTCCACGAGGGCGAACACTCGGATGGCCTGATATGAGGCGTCTGCGACGAGCTTCATGAGGGAGCTATCGACATCAACGATGGGAACGATGCGTTCTTGTGAGCCGTCCTCATCCTCGTACAGCACCGGGACCAGCTGAGCGATGCCGTCGCTGCCGCTGCCCTCCATGATGTCGCTCACAGGAATGCTTGCCCCGACCTTCGTAATCCTCACACTGGTTGACCACATGAGCAGGCTCTTCGGGTCCAATCCGGCGCCCGCAGCAATCGTCGAGAGAGCTCGCTGGGTGTAGTGCTGGTGTTCCGCGAAATGGCTGGTGTCGTTGGCGACGACGACACATTCGCCGATGAGCGGAAGTTGCCGCCGCTGAAGAACCGCCTCTCCCATTCGCTTGATGTATGGGTCTTTCGACTCAAGGGCGAACTCCCGCATCTCGGCGCTCAACCAGGATTCATCTCGAAGCGCCCAGGTGCCGGATGCGATTTCGTTGCGCACCCACGTGGGGCTGAGGTCGAGCTGCCCAGCTGCCAGCATCTCAGCAATCAGCGCCTGCAGGCACCGCTCGAATCCCACTACGGCTTTGGAGAAGGCAATCTGCTGATAGTCAAAGAAGCGAGAGAGGAGGAAGTGGTCCATCGCACCCACGGCTTTTGGCGTGATGCAGATTCTGTCGCCCCTTACCCGCAGTTGCGTCAGCAGGTAGTCAATGTCGATTGCCCCATACGGGACTCCGCTGTGATGTGAGGTTCGGAGCAAGTAGTCGATGCGGTCGGCATCGAAGTCGGAGCTGATGAGGTTCGCAGCAACTGGGCACTCCCCGCGCACCATCGACCAGATACGTTCGGCATCGATGTGGTGTTCTGCGAACACGTCGGACAGTTGCTTGTCGTGCAGCGCCACCTCTCGACCAACGTTCTCGTGCTCAAGGTAGGCCTCCAGTGGCTGGCGGAGGGGCTAATGCACAGTAACGCTCTCGGCTGCTGCTTTGAGCTCGGTTGGGGTTATGCGGTCGGACTCGTCCACGTCCCTGGGAGCGGGAGTCTCCACGAGGTACTCCCTCTTCGTGAAGTACTCCTTCACCGAGTGCTCAGTGGCGTGTGAGTAAGGGTAGTGGCCTACGTCGTGCAGTAGACCCGCCAGGCGCAGGTAGAGCCGGTCGTCGTCCGAGACGGGTTCTCCTGCATCAGCAACTGCATCTAGCACGCGCCCTGTCATGTGGCAGACGCCTAAGCTGTGTGCGAAGCGCGAGTAGCCCGCAGACGGGAAGACGTACTCGGTGAGGCCGAGCTGTGACACGCGTCGCAGGCGTTGAAACACGTGAGTGCTCACGACATCGAGCTCGACATCGCTCAGACCGATCGTGTGGTGTACGGGGTCTGAGATTCGCTTCCGATTGTAGCCAGGTGTCACAAGAGGCTCGCGGTGTTGAGCGCTGCTAGCGCATCGTCAAAGTAATAAGCGACATGCTCCTTCGTTTGTTTGACCGTCTCGCGTGCAGCGCTCTCCTCCTCTCTCCGTACTCTGAGGAGGTAGTGCACGGAGGCCAGCAGTTCCAGCCAGTCCTCGCTGAGCAGGTCGAGGCTCTTGGGGACAGCAAGCAAGCTCCGTAGTGGAATGAGACGCTGGCGCAGAACGTCTCGAAGGGCGTACTGACCGCTCTCGACAGGAGTCAGGAACTCAGGCCGGTGATAGTCCTCGGCCAACGCAGGGCTGTAGGGCCCGTTCGTGTGCCAGCCGTAGCGGTAGCCGAAATCGACGGCTCCAACCTGGGCAAGGTACACGGCCTTCTGCAGTCGTTTTCTGTCACCAAACGTCTCGGTTGTGCACGGGACGTCCAACTCCTCGAGCACTAGCTTCAACGCCACTAGCGAAGCATCCATCCGGTGACCCCTCCCTGTCGTACCGGCGCCTCACTGTCATCATACCGCTGTTCAGTGCGATGCGTACGTATGTTCATGTATGTCTTGCCGGGTGCGTCAGCGCTGCCTAGTCGAACGGTCCACGAACGTTGTTTACGGGTGGACCCGTAAGATCGGTTGCTGACCGCCGATGCCACCGTGCGGTCGATACAGATCGTAGTACCTCAGGAACGGACCGGGCCGATCGGTCCGCTCCTGTGTGTTTCTGATACGCCCTCCCGTACGCCCACTCGTTGCTCACGATCTCGACGAACGCCTCCACCGTGCCGTTGGTCTGAGGACGGTACGGGCGGGTCTTCCGTATCGAGATGCCGCGCTCGGCCAGCGGATCCCGGAAGGCGAAGGAGCAGTAGGCCGATTCGTTGTCGGTGAGGATTCATCGGACCTGGATGCCGGTGTTTGGCGGCCCATCCGGGCACGCGGTGCCCACCGCCTTCACCGATCCTGCGCAGCCGTTTGATGTCGCGGTGGACCAGATCCTCTGGTTCTGGCCACTCGTAGCGCACAACCTTCTCGCGCTCCGGGCGTTGCAGCCGGTTCAGACCCAGCCGCCGCAAGACCACGTGCACGGTAGAGCCGGGCAGGGCGAGCTGCCAGCCCAGGTAGTGGGGTCCGCAGCGGAAGCGCAGACGCGCTTTCACTACGCGCTTCACCACATCACGGCCCACGCGTGGACGCGTATGCAGCGGACGCGAGCTCGCATCCCGGAGAGCGTCAGGGCCGTTGCGGCGGAACCGGTTGACCCATTTGCTCGCGGTCTGACGCGAGACACCGGCAGCGCGAGCTGCACGGGTGACGCTCCAGCCGTTCGCGACACGGTCGACGATCAATCGGCGCTGATAGACGGACAGGCGGGCGTCAGGATGTTGCACGAGGATCCCTCTCTTCGGCTGTGGCTTGGACAACCAACAACCGACAGGGAGGGGTCCCTTTCTGTCAACAACCTATATGGACCGTTCAGCTAGGCGACGACCGCGGCAACCGTCGCGTCGTCCGCAACGCGTAGAACGTCGCCCAGGCCGGCGATGACGTTGAGCACGCTGCGGTCGACGTAGCAGAAACTCTGGGGCGGACGGCCGTTGAGTCCAAGGTCCTCAAGCGGGATGGGCTCCGCGAGGACAACCACCTCTCCAACGCCCAGCACGACGCCCTCGTCACGCTGCCCGTAGTACGCGACGAAGTCATCCTCACCGATGCACCCGACGGCAGCGTACTTCTCCCACAGGGCGTCCACGGCGGCCGTCTCGACGTGCGTCACCTCGAAGTATCCCACGACGCACTTCACTGGGCTGCTGGCATACACGACGACGTGGGAAGGGGGCGTGCGGAAGCGGGTCTTCCGGAACTCGACCTTCTTGCGGCCCTCGATGATGGGGTTGGCGTACTGCGGCTGGATGGGCATCAGTACTACGGGAAGACCTGCTTGGCAATCCACTCTGCACCCCCCTCTGGTATCGACTGCGTGTGCTGTGGTGGTGCCACAAGGACGCCGTGCTGTCTCAGTTGCTCAGCAGCTATGGGAGGTATCAGGACCTTCGCTTGCCTGAAGTCTATCGCCAGGACCTCACGCCCGCCATCATCAGCCATCGCGACGACTTCTTCGTAAGAGTACAGCGTTCGCTTGCCGACGAACGTGACGATAGCCTTTGGGTCGGACATCGCCTGGACGTCTTCGACGACCCCGACGGCCGTGACTCCCTGGTTCTGCTGTGAGCGATAGAAGTAGAGCAGGTCGCCGCGGCGGATACTTCGTATCGTCGAGCGGCAAAGGTACGCCTTGCGGAGCCCGTTGCCGTGGGCCTCATGCCCTGAGAAGAGGCTTGTCTGTTGGCTCGGGGCCTCCGGGAAGAGCCGTTCCTGAAACCTCGGGACAATCGGCACGATGAAGGCGGGCACGCCATACCACTTTGCAGCGGGCGGCCCGAACTTGACGTGGAACTCGTACGGGTCGTGCTCAGCCAAGTCCACCTCCGTGAAGTGCCGTCGCTTCACCAGCCTCAACTCGTCACCCGTTGTGGTAGGCCCGGCCTTCTCGAAGCCGAACTCCAACAGCCAGTCGATGAGACGCTCCTTCTCGGGCTTCACGGTGAGGTACAGGTACTCGTGGCCGTTCGCCTCCGCGTAGTCGAACAGCACCTTGAGCAGGGACTCCCCATAGCGAAAGCCGCCATGTTCGTCGGCGACCTTGAAGGTGCAGACCTTGAGCGTGTGCCCGAACAGGTCCGACTCGGCTGGGGACTCCTCTTTCACTATGCATACGCCCGCGTACCCGCCCGCGAGTCCCTCAACGACCCAGGAGTCGCGGTTCTCGGCTTGTACTCTCGTCCTGAACCAGCCGTCGAAGCCCTGGTAATCAACCCGCAGGCTGTCGAAGATGGGGTCAGCAAGGTCGAGTTGTCCTCCGCCTACGGGGGTCACCGCAGGCGGGGGAACGACTTCGGGTCGGTACAGGTCGTCGAGCAGGCTCAGGGCGTCGCTCACCCTGAGCACGCGCTGGGATACCCGCATCCGCTCGGCCTTGCGATGCAGGTGAACGTCCTCGGTCACCAGGAAGTCCACCGCGTTTTCGACGACGGATCCCAGCAGGTGGTGGTCTATCCAGTCGTGGCTGTCCTCCGGGACCGCCCCAAACTCGAAGAGCATCGACAAAGGGATGGGCGGTGGCCTGCGGAGCCTGGCGTACTTGTTTGCAAGGATGAGTCGGAGCCTGCGGCGCTCTTCGTCCGCGTCACGCCGGATGTCTCGGTACATCTCGGGATGCACGACGATCGCGTCGCCATGTTCCTGGATTGACCGCTCCAGTTCCACAATGGCAGCCGTGAGCGGCTCCACGCCGGCCGGACTCGTGGGCTCGGCCGGGATGAAGATGTTCGTGTCGAATAGAAAGGTGAGTCGGTCGGACACGTTCATCACTCGGCAGGGCGTCGAGGCGTCGAAGTCCTCCTGCCGTATTCTCCCCGCCTGCGAGTATCGCAGAAGGGCCTAGTGTGCGCCTGCGCCGAACCCAAGAACACGAGTCTCGGACTGCGGATTCTGCAAACCAAACTGATATTGACCCGGTTTCGTGGACAACCGAGCATTGGGGATTCCAGTCCCCGGAAAGGTTGTCCATATGCCGAAGCCCAACCCGCCTTACCCGCCTGAGTTCAGGCAAGAGGCCGTCCGCCTGGCCCGCACCGGCGAGGTCTCGATCACCCAGATCGCGAGAGACCTCGGGATCGCCGACCAGACGCTTCGCAACTGGATCGCGCAGACGGATGTCGACGAAGGCCGCAAGGATGGTCTGATGAGCGCCGAGCGCGAGGAACTCAGGCGCTTGAGGCGCGAGAACAAGGTGCTTCGCGAGGAACGAGAGATACTGAATGACGACACGAAGGTCCCGGAAACGCCGTGCTAGACCTGCCTGAATGGATGCCCGCACGCCGTGCAGAAATGTTGACTGCCTGGCCTGCCCAACGAGCCCCTCCGTCGGTCCAGTATGACGGACGGTCAAGAGGCGCTCTGCTTCCGAGCTCGCGCTTGCACGGTACTTGCTGTGATCTCCGGAGGGTCGCTCTGGAGAGGCTGGTACCGTGAATCGTCTGTGCCGCTCGGCCACATGCGCGTCGATCGTGACGGTTGCGCTTCTCGCGCTGCCGCTTGCGGGCTGCACGCCGGGAGGCGCCCTCGACCCGGACGATCGGATCGGCGACGCGACCACAGCATCACCCGAGACCGTGGGAGGCGCAGACATGGCAACCATCTATCTTGCAGGCGGCTGCTTCTGGGGAGTGGAGAAGTACATGGCTTCCGTCCGAGGCGTGAGCTTGGCCGAAGCCGGCTATGCGAACGGCACCACGGAATCTCCCACCTATAGAGACGTGAGCACCGGGCGCAGCGGCTACACGGAGACAGTACGGGTGGACTACGACCCGGAGGTCGCGCCGCTCCCGTTCCTCCTCGAACTCTTCTACGAGGCCATCGACCCGACCTCGCTCAATCGCCAGGGTAACGACGTGGGCACGCAGTATCGCAGTGGTATCTACTACACCGACCCCGCAGACGCCGCCGTGATCGAGCGCTCGATCGACCAGCTACAGAAGCGCTACGACACGCCGATCGTCATCGAGGCGGGACCCCTCACGAGCTATACATCTGCCGAGGAGTACCACCAGGACTACCTCGACAAGAATCCGGGAGGGTACTGCCACATCAGCCCGAGCCTCTTCAAGAAAGCGGCCGAGGCCGTACCGGATCCGTCCCATTTCTCCGCTCCGTCTGAACGCGGCTTGTAGTGCTTCATCCGGCTGCCAGATGTGGCTGGAGCCGCACGCGTCGTCTCGGCCACTCGGCCATTCGGGAGTACACCTCCTGGTGCCGCCTTCGAGAGGGCGCGGTCACCTGCAGCGGCTCGTTCACGGGCACCACATCCGCATCGAGCGGGCAGTCGGCATCGCTTCCGGCGCACGCGCAGTAAGGGGATCGTTCCGCCCGGCCCCTACGCCACGCTCAGGACGCCGTCGGTATCCACGAGTCCGTCCTTGAGCCGTACGATCCGATCGGCCCGGGTCGCCACCTCGGCGTCATGCGTCACCAGAACGATGGTGCGTCCCTGCGCGTGGAGTTCGTCGATGAGGTCGAGTATCTCGAGCCCGGTGTGCGAGTCGAGGTTGCCGGTGGGCTCGTCGGCGAGCAGGAGCGACGGGTCGTTCACCAGTGCCCGGGCGATCGCCACGCGCTGACGTTGCCCGCCGGACAGCTGCTGTGGCAGGTGATCGAGCCGGTCGCTCATCCCCACGCGGTCGAGCAGCGCGGCCGCCCGGGCGCGCGTATCGATGGCGTCGGAGTAGGTGAGCGGCAGTTCGACGTTCTGCAGTGCGTTCAGGCGTGGCAGCAGGTTGAATGTCTGGAACACGAAGCCGATGGTGCGGTTGCGTAGTCCCGCGCGCTGGACATCGCCGAGCGAGGACGCATCCTGTCCGTCCAGCACGTACGTGCCCGACGACGGCTCGTCGAGGAGTCCGATGATATTCATGAGCGTGGACTTGCCCGAGCCCGACGGGCCCATGAGCGCCACGTACTCACCGCAGGCCACCGTGAGGCTCACGCCGTGAAGGACCGGCACGGCAAGGTCGGACAGCAGGTAGGTCTTGGTGACATCGGTGAGCGCGAGGACGGGGTCCATGTCACTGCTCCTCTGCCGGCAAGATCACGCGCTGGCCCGACTCGAGGCCGCTCACGACCTCGACGATGCTGCCATCGGTCATGCCGAGCTCGACGGTGACAGTGGTTGTGCTGCCGTTCTCGCCGAGCACGCTCACGACCTGCTTGCCGTCCAGGAGGCTGACGGCCTCGTTTGGGATCACGAGCACGTCTTCGGCACGCTCGATGATCACGTCGAGTCTCACCGTCATGCCAGCAGCGGCACGGCTTCCGGCTGCGTCGAGCGATGTGATGAGTGCATAGGTGGCGATGCCGTTCTGGTCCACCGAGCCGACCGGTGAAAGCACCGTCACGGTGCCTTCGAGCGAGGTGCCCTCAAGCGCATCGACGAGGACGTCTACCGGTAGTCCCACCTCAGCCTTCGCGTAGTCGTTCTCATCGAGCGCCGCCTCAACGTACAGGTGCTCGAGATCGGCCATCACGAGCGCGGCCGCGCCGCCGGACGAGACGATGGATCCGGCCTTGATGTTCACCTCGATGACCGTTCCGTCGACCGGGGCGACGAGCACGAGGTCGCCCGTGCCGAGCGAAGCGCTGTCGGCCGACGCCTGCGCCTGCGCAACGGCCGCACGGGCAGCAGCGACCTCGTCGGAGGTGCTCCCCGCCTGAGCCGCCGCCAGGTTGGCCTGCGCGATGCGCACGGCCGACTCGGCGTTGCTGACCGACGTCTGCTTGGCCTGCAGTTCCGCTGCGGAGACGGTTGATTCGAGCGACTGGGCCACGAGCAGGTCGTACGCCTCCCGCGCGCTTGCCAGGCTCGCGATCGCGGCGTCGAGGGACGCCTGCTTGACGGCTACATCGGTCGCCGCCGGACCTGCGAGGATGCCATCGAGCTTCGCGTCGGCTGCGGCGAGCGCCGCCTGAGCCTGGGCGAGCTGCGCATCGGCCTTGCCGCTCGCCAGTGTCGCAAGCACCTGACCCGCGACCACGGTGTCACCAGGCTTGACGTTCACGGTCGCGACCGTGCCTTGCGCGGGAAACGAAAGCTCCCAGCGGTCGACCTCTACCCGGCCTTCGGCGGGCACGCTCTTCTGGATGGTGTCCCGCGTAACGGTGGCGGTGCGTACCGGCGCCTCGTCCTCGGCTGCCGAAGCGGCGTAGCCGTAGTATGCCGAGGACGCCACGAGGACCAGGGCCGCAAGCGCGATCGCGATCGACCACGCCGGACGCTTCTTCATGATCTGCTTCATCGTCATCACCTTGCTACTTCTCGCTCGAGAGCTTCACGTACTCGGCGGTGGCGCCATCGGTGCCGCCGCCGGTCCACACGGTGATCTCCATACCGCTGCGCAGATCTGCGAGCGTGGCGGTCTGCGCCACGGGGGTATCGCCATCGAGCACCATCTGCACGATCGGGGTGCCGACCGGGACGGTGACGGTCACGCGCTCAGTCTCGAGCGCGGCGTTCTCGGCCGCCTTGAGCGCCTGGCGCTCCTCTTGCGTGAGCTCGGCGCGCTCGGCCTTCTTGGCTTCCTTCTCCTCGTCGGTGAGCTCCTCCGAGGGGTCCTTCAGGTACCGCTCGATGAGCACCTCGGTGCCGTCTATCGAGAGCACGAGGCCCTTCACTTCCGCAGTGCGATCGGGCTGGTTCGGGTCGGCGGTCGCGCCGCTCTGCGCGCCCCCTCCGGTGCTGCCACCGCTTCCGGCCGCGAGCGCGCTCGCACCGAAGTAGGCGCCGGTGCCGAGAATCACCACTGCCAGGACAATGAACGCTACCTTCTTCATTTCTGTCTCCTTGTGTGAGCGACCGCGTGCGGTCGCAGCCGCTACTCGTAACGAAGTGCCTCGATCGGATCGAGCGCCGCTGCCTTGCGTGCGGGGGCATATCCGAAGATCACCCCGGTCAAGACGGCGAACGCGAAAGCGAGTGCAACGCCCGAGGGCGACGCGATGGCGCGGATATCGAGCGAATCCGCGAGGGGGACCATCCCGAGACCGATCGCCACGCCGATCGTGCCGCCGCCGACGCTCAGGATCACGGCCTCGAGCAGGAACTGGGCGAGCACATGCGCGCGGGTGGCACCCACGGCCCTTCGGACGCCGATCTCGCGAGTGCGCTCGGTCACCGCCACGTACATGATGTTCATGATGCCGATGCCACCCACGAGCAAGACGATGCTGGCCACGCCGCTGAGCAGCAGCGTCATGGTCCGGTTGGACTCCTGCGCGCTCACGAGCTTGCTGCCCATGTCCTTCACGGTGAAGTCGTTGCCCTCGTCGCTGCGCAGGTGGTGCGCGTCGCGCAGGGCCAGCGTGATGGCGTCGATCGCCACCGGGACGTCTTCGATCGTGGTGGCCTGCGCGTTCAGGCTGGCCTTGCCGGTTGTTCCGAGCAGACTGCGCTCCGCGGTGGTGTAGGGGACGAACACGCTGTCATCCAGCGTGATCGGTCCGATGGAGCCCCCCTTGGCCGTGGTCACGCCGATGACCTCGAGGCTCTTGCCGGCGATCCTCACGGTCTGCCCGATCGGATCATCGGTGCCGAAGAGTTCCTCGGCTGCGGTCGGTCCCAGCACGACGACGCGCTCGCGCCGGTCCACCTGCTCGGTGGTGAAGAACTCGCCCGAGGCGAATCCAAGTGCCGCTATAGCCGAGTAGCCAGGCGTGGTTCCAACCACCATCGTCTGCGACGTGATCGCGTCGGTCGCGATGGCCACTCGTCCGGTGAGCTGTGGCGCGACCGCCGCGACAGTGGGGACGGCAGCGATCGCCTCGGCGTCTTCGGCCGAGAGTTCGGACGCGGAGTTCTGTACCGGGTTCACGAAGATGGTGGTGACGCTCATGTTCGAGTACTGCTCGTCGATGCTGGCCCGGGCGCCAAGCCCGATGGCGACGACGAGCACGATTGTCGCCGCACCGATGATGACCCCGAGGGCCATGAGCACCGATCGGAGTCCGTTTGCCCGAAGCGCGGCAACCGCCGTTCTCGCTGTCTTGAAGATGCTCACCCTATCGCTCCTCTCCAGGATACCCCCATAGGTATAACCTTCAGGCGTGACAGCAGCGTGACCCTGGTGTGTGGATTCGATGTGCATCAGCACGTGAGCGTGGAGGTCACCGGCCGTCTAGCTTGGGGATACGGGAATACACCTGACGATGCTGTCGTGGAGGGGAGGGCCAACGCGTGGGCGATGAATCCGGCGCGCTGACGCTATCGTCGGCGGCGATCGTGGAGGGGGCCGTGGCCCACGGGTTCGGCGCGCTCGACGAGTGGCAGGCCAAGGCGCTCCTCGGCAGCTACGGCATCACCGTCCCGGATGGTGGCCTCGCGCATGACGAGGACGAGGCCGTTGCCATCGCCCGGCGGCTCGACGGTCCGGTCGCGCTCAAGGCCGTGGGGTCCCATATCGGCCACAAGACGGAGCGCGGACTGGTCGCCCTCGATCTCCACGGTGACGAGGCCGTCCGATCGGCCGCTCGCTCGCTTCTGGCCCTACCCGGGGCCGAGTGCACGCAGATCCTTGTCGAGCGGATGGTCCGGGGAGCGCGCGAACTCATGATCGGGATGAAGCGCGACCCTCTCTTCGGCCCGGTCATCCTGTTCGGCATCGGCGGTATCTTCGCCGAAGCGCACAAGGACATCGCGTTTGGCGTGACGCCTCTTGAGGAGCAGGACATCGAAGCCATGTTCGCTCGGATCAGGGCGAGCGCGCTGCTGGACGACTTCCGCGGTATGCCGCCTGTGGACCGCGCGTCACTGGTGAGCGCCATCCGCGCGCTCGAGCACATCGCGGCCGATCATCCGGCGATCACCGAGATCGACGTGAACCCGCTCATCATCGAAGGCACGACGCCGGTGGCCGCCGACGCGCTCGTGATCCTCGACCCCGAGGCGGCGCGACGGCCGTCGGCTCCCCGCCCGCATGTCACCCCCGATCTGACCCCGCTGTTCGCGCCGCGTGCCGTCACGGTCGTCGGCGCCTCGAACGACCCGCTCAAATGGGGCGGCTTTCTCCTGCGCAACCTCATCGACGGTGGCTTCGCCGGTGCCATCTACCCCGTGAACGGGCGTGGCGGCACCGTGTGCGACCTGCCGGCTTTCTCGAGCGTGGCGGAGCTGCCGGAGACCCCGGACCTGGCGCTGGTGGCGGTGAAGGCCGCCCAGGTGAACACCGTGGTCGAGCAGTGCGGCGAGCGCGGGATCCCCGCCGCCCTCGTGGTGGCCGCAGGCTTCTCGGAGGCGGGAGAGGCAGGGGCCGCCCTGGAGGCGGAGCTGGCCGAGACCGCCCGGAAGACGGGCATCACGCTCATCGGCCCCAACTGCATGGGCATGCTCTCGGTGCACAGCCGCCTCCAGGCGGTCGGCTTCCTGGAGTTGCGGCCCGCACCCGGTCGCCTGAGCATCATCACGCAGTCAGGCAACATCGGTGCGCAGCTCGTCACCCGGGCCGAGCGGCGCGGCATCGGCATCGACAAGTACGTGAGCGTCGGCAACCAGGCGAGCACGAGCGCACTCGACGTGCTCGATGCGCTCGGTGACGACCCGCAGACCGCCGCCGCGCTCGTCTACCTTGAGGGAGTAGGCGACGGCCGCCACTTCTTCGATGTGGCGCGCCGCATCACGCCGAAGAAGCCGGTGGTGGTGCTGCGCGGTGGCCTTACGGAGATCGGCGGCCGGGCAGCCGCGTCGCACACCGGCGCCATGGCGGGTGCGGCAGAGGTCTTCATGGCCGCGGCTCACCAGGCTGGCTGTCTCGTGCGCACGGGTCCCGACGAGAGCCTCGACGTGGCGATGTGCCTCACCTCGCTTCCACTGCCGAAGGGTCGCCGGGTGGCGGTCATGACGCTCGGCGGAGGCTGGGGCGTGTTGGCGGCGGACGAGGTGGCTCGCGCGGGACTCGAGCTGGCACCGCTGGAGCCGGGCGTCCGCGTCGAGTTGGACCGGCTCCTGCCCGGCTACTGGAGCCGCGGGAACCCCATCGATCTGGTGGCGGCGATCGGCTCGGACCTCGCACAGCGTGCGCTGACGGTGCTCGTCGAGAGTGAGTTGGTGGACGCGGTCGCGGTGCTCGGCATCCTCAACAGCCCGTCGACCGGAGCGGTGGAAGACGAGTCCGCCTGCGGCAGATTCAACGCCGGGGAGACCTCTTTCCTCACGCGCGTGACCGAGCTCATGGAGAGCACGGGCAAGCCGATCATCAACGTGCCGCTTCGGCCGCTCGAGGTCGCGACCTTCCACGGCAGCGGACGCTACGACGCGGTCATCCTGTACTCGCCGGTCGCCGCGATACGCGCGCTCGGCGCAATGGCCTGGTACGGGGATTACATCGCCTCGCATCAGGCGTAGATGCAGGGGTTGGCGAACAAGCGAGCCGGCCCTACCGCGGGCGCAGGACGATCCCATGCTCGCGAGTGTCCGACCGAGGGTAGTACGTGAGCAGTTGGTCTTCGAGTGACGCCGTGCCCTGCGGCGCGTCGATGCGCACGCCGTCAGGGTACTGGCTCGCCGGCACGAACACCTCGGCAGGGGCGGTGACAGCCGGGTCCCTACGGAAGCGCAGCTCGAAGGCGCGGGTGCGGATGTCGAAGCGCATCGAGAGTATCTCGCCCGGGACCGCTACCGCGTACGGGCGCACCGCGGCGGCCAGCGCGCGGCCTCCGTCATCGGGCGAGCCAGCGCCCCGCTGCTGGTCTCGGCTGAAGAGCGAGAGGTCCTCGTCGTTCCACAGGTCGCCGCGCTCGTTCGTGTTGTCGGCCGTGTAGTTCCACAGCGTGAAGCTCGCGCAGTTGGCGTCGAGCGCCCGCATCGTGGCGTCGAGCGCGCGCGTTTGCTTCGAGAAGTCGCCGGTGGCGTACGCGCGCTTGCCGCCCATGTCGAACGGGATGCCGCACTCGCCGATCACGTTGGGGATGCCGCCCAGATCGTCGCTCCCGCGGGCGATCAGCGTGCCGATCTGGCGCGCGAACGACGCGGCGACGCGCTTCTTCCCGAAGGCCACCTTGCCGGTGGTCATGTCGGCGCCGAGCCACGGCGTGAACGACTTGCGCAGCAGCGTGAGGCCGTCGTACCAGTGCGGCGCATAGGCGGCGTTGTCGATCCCGGGCGGCTCCATCCGCGCGCCGCTCTCCGGCTGCCCCTCGAGGAAGATGATCGCGTTCGGCATGTGCTCGCGGACCGCCGAGGCGAACCGCCGCGCGAACGGCAGGTAGAAGTCGCGGTTGAATTCGGCTGGGTGGCCGTCTGTCTGCGTGAAGTAGTCGGGTGCGAGCACGCGCGGGGTGTCGCTCTCGTCGATCTCCCACACCCCGTGCGCGCGCCAGATACAGTCGTGACCGGGCAGCCAGGCGCTGCGCTTGTGGGCGTTCACGAGCTTCATGCCGGACTTCCTGAAGCCGGTCATGCCGAATTCGTAGGTGGCCACGCGCTGCGGGATCCCGCTGCCGAGTGCGAACGCCTGGAGAGGCGTCGGCGACGGCCCGAGGGTGAGCGGGAAGGTGGCTCCCGCGAGATCGTGCGCACCGATGAGCCCGCCGCTCGGCTCGTTCAGCGTGTCGAAGCCCACCACGTTCGGCAGGCCTTTCAGGCGCTCGGCAAGGTGCGCGATGGCGGCGATATAGTGGTCCTGCAGGTACTCCTGGATCGGCACGCCGTCCACACGTGTCTCCGGCGCGAAGACGTCTCCGCCGAAGAAGAGCGTCCACATCGTGAGGTTGGCGAGCTTGCCGTAGTTGGTGGGCCAGATCATCCGGGGGAACGGGTCGCCGTGGGTCTGGTGGCAGATGGCCGCGCCGGTCTCGGCGAAGGCCGTCATGTCGAGCCCCGCCGCCTCGAGCGTCCAGCCGGGAGCGCCGTCGCCGCCCGTGAAGCGGCTCCACACGTCCTGGTGCGGGTCGATGAGGACGCTGATGCCGTGCGCGGCGGCCTTTTCCACGATCGTGCGGAAGTAGGTGAGGTACGCCTCGTCGTACTGGCCGGGACCGGCGTGCTCGATCGCCTCCCACGTGGTGAGCAGGCGCAGGAACGTGAAGCCCCAGCGCTCGAGCCTGCCGAAGTGCTCCTCGGCCTCCTCGAGCGGGAAGGGCCGGCCGACGAAGGAGACGTCCCGGTGCTCAAAGAAGCCCTCGCGTCGCCAGGTGGCGCCGTCGGGCACGGTAGGCACCTTCGAGCTTCCGCCCAGGTTGACGCCGCGAAGCATGCGCGTGCGGCCGTGCTCGTCGGTGAAGTGGTCACCCTCGATGCGGATCACAGCGGCTCCTTCCCGGCGTGTCTGGAGGGTGTATGCCCGGGGTGGGAGATGCCGTCACCGCCGGGGCGGGCGCCTACGCCTCCTGCCCGGGCACGAACCGGGACACCTCGGCACCGCTCCCGAGGACCCAGGTGCCGCTCACACCGGCGTGCATGGCGCCAAGCTCGGCATGGAGCATCGCGATCCCGAAGTCGATGGGCGCGGTCCAGTAGGTCTTGGCCGCCTTCGTGAACACCAGCGCATCGCCGTCCATGTTCAGGCGCCACGGCTGCCTGTTGGCGCCCGAGGGAGCGAGGCGCGCGGCTGCAGAGGCCTCTCGCGCCCACGCGGGCCACGCCCCGTGTCCCGGCGCGATCGCGTCGAGGGGGAGC
>JBASOJ010000037.1:0-12965 GCA_049658145.1 Coriobacteriia bacterium | reverse complement strand
CGCCGAGAGCGGCCGCGGCCGCAGCGGGATGGGCACCACGCTCACCGCCGTGATGGTGGACGGCACGCGGCTGGCCGTCGCGCACGTGGGCGACAGCCGGGCGTATCTGCTCCACCTCGGCACGCTCGAGCAGCTCACGCAGGACCACTCGATGGTGGCCGACCTGGTGCGCCAGGGCCAGATCACCGCCGAGGAAGGTCGCCACCACCCCAACCGCAGCGTGATCACCCGCGCGCTCGGCTCGGATCCCAACATGCTCGTCGACACGTTCGAGGCCGAGGCCGCAGCCGGCGATCGACTGCTGCTCGCCACCGACGGGCTCACGGGTTTCGTGCCCGATGATGAGATCGCACAGGTACTCGGCTCGGCCCGCACCGCCCAGGACGCTGTCGACATGCTGATCGACAGGGCGCTCGCCGCGGGAGGCCCCGACAACGTCACCACCGTCGTCGTCGATATCGGCGGACGCCCGGGGCGCGAGCCGCGCCAGCCCGGCGCCCCGAGGTGGACGGCTCGCGTGCTGTGGGTCCTCGCGGCTATCGCGATCGTTGCGGTCGCGGCATGGGCGGCGAACTCCTACGCTCGCTCGCAGGCATACCTCATCGCCGAGGACGGGGTGGTCGTGGTCTACGAGGGTGTGCCGGGAGACCTTGCCGGCCTATCGCTCAGCTGGCGCTCCGAGGAGTCCACTGTGGCGGTCAACTCGCTTGACGCGATCACAGCGAACCGCCTCGCCGACGGCATCCGGGTGGACGGCCTCGATGCCGCCCGGGACCTCCTCGACGGCTACCGGGCGCAGGTCGCGACCGAGACCCCGCCCGCGTCGGCACCCTAAGGGGCCCGCCTGTGCGAAGCCGACGAGACACCGAGCTGCTCCTCCTATTGGCCGCCGCACCCGTGGTGGTGCTGCTGTTCGTGCTCGTGCACGGCGCGCAGGGCGGCGCGATCTCGTGGAGCGACATCACCGTGCCGGTGGGGCTGCTCGTCTGCTTCCTCGGCGCCCATGCGGGCGCGCGCTTCCTCGCGCGGGGCGCGGACCCGTCGCTGCTCCCGATCGCGTTCCTACTCACGGGAGTCGGCCTGGCAACCATCACTCGCCTCGACCCCGCTCTCGCCGCCAGCCAGGTGCTCTGGGTACTTGCAGGCGTGGTTGCGCTCGTCGCGGTGCTCGCCTTCGTCCCCTCCATCGAGCGGCTCGCGCGCTACAAGTACACCATCGCCATCGCCGGCATCGTGCTGCTCGTACTGCCCGCCCTCATCGGCGTCGAGGTGAACGGCGCCAAGCTGTGGCTGCGGTTCGCCGGCTTCTCCTTCCAGCCCGCCGAAGTCGCCAAGATCCTGATCGTGCTGTTCCTGGCAGCCTATCTCGCCGAGAAGCGCGAAGTGCTCTCGGTGGCCACTACACGCAAGCTCGGCGTGTGGCTCCCGCCGACCAAACACCTCGGCCCGCTCGTGGCCATGTGGGCGATCAGTCTGATCGTGCTCGTGGCCGAGAAGGACCTCGGCTCGAGCCTGCTGTTCTTCAGCGTGTTTCTCGTGATGCTCTACGCGGCGACCGGCCGTCCCGGCTACGTGCTTGTAGGCCTGGGACTCTTCGCCGTGGGTGCCGCAGCGGCGTACGTCAGCTTCGGCCACATCCAGACGCGCATCGCCATCTGGCTCGACCCGTTCGCCGACGCCGCCGGCCGAGGCTACCAGCTCGCGCAGTCGCTCTTCGCGCTGGCCGCCGGTCGGGTGATCGGCGTGGGCGTGGGCAACGGACTTCCCGGGCGCATCCCGTTCGTCGAGACCGACTTCATCTTCACAGCCATCGCCGAGGAGCTCGGACTGCTCGGCGGGGCGGCGCTCATCATCGCGTACCTGGTGTTCTGCCTCCGCGGACTGAGCACTGCATCCCGAGCGCGCTCGGACGTGGCCGCACTCACGGCCGCCGGACTCGTGGCTACCTTCGGCCTCCAGGCGTTCGTGATCATCGGCGGCGTGACGAGACTCATCCCGCTCACGGGCATCACGCTCCCGTTCGTGAGCTACGGCGGCAGCTCGATCCTCTCGAACTTCATCCTGCTTGGCCTGCTCATGCGAGCGGGCGACGCGGGCACCGGCAGCGAGACCGAGATCATCGTGAGCGGCGGGACCGGGCTCCTCGGCAGACTCTCCCTCACCCGCCGTCTCGTGAGTGTGGGCTGGCTGATGACCGCGCTGATGGTCGCACTCACCGTCAACCTCACGTACGTGCAGGTGCTCGCGGCCGACGCGCTCACCGCCAACCCCGCCAACACCCGCGGGCTGGCGACCGAACAGCGGCAGGACCGTGGCGCGGTGATCACCGCCGACGGCGTCGTGCTCGCCGAGTCGGTCCCCGATGGAAGCGTGTACCTACGGCAGTACCCGGAGGGCGCACTCGCGGCCCACGTGCTCGGCTACTACAGCACCACGTACGGGCGTTCGGGCGTTGAGGCGGCCGCCAACGAGACGCTCGCCGGGCACCGCGACTTCGCCTCGTTCGCCGACCTCATCGAGTCGGCCGCGGGGATCTCGGTGCCCGGCAACGACGTCCGCCTCACGATCGACTCGCGCGTACAGCGGGCAGCCGAGGCGGCGCTCAGCGGCCACCGGGGAGCGGTCGTCGTGCTCGACCCCACGACCGGCGCCGTGCTGGCGATGGCGTCGAGCCCCGCCTACGAACCGGCGAGCATCGATGGGCAGTGGCAGATGCTCTCGGCCGAGGGCACGGATGCCGCACTCGTCAACCGCGCTGCCGGCAGCCTGTACCCGCCCGGATCCACCTTCAAGGTGGTGACGCTCGCCGCGGCGCTCGAGTCGGGTGTCGCCACCGAGGGCACCACCTACACGGGTCCGGCGAGCATCGATATCGGCGGCGCGCCCGTCACCAACTACGGCGGGAGCGCCTACGGCGCCATCGACCTGCGCAAGGCCACCGCGAGTTCGGTCAACACCGTCTTCGGCCAGCTCGCGCGCGATCTCGGAGCGAAAGACCTGGTCGCCGGTAGCGAGGGTTTCGGGATCAACGCGCCCGTGCCCTTCGACCTCCCGGCGGCCACTTCGCTCATGCCTGACCCGGCCGAGATGACGGTGTGGGAGACGGCGTGGGCGGGCGTCGGGCAGCCGGTGGGCGAGCACGACAGCCCGGCGGGCCCGCAGGTCACGCCGCTTCAGATGGCGCTGGTGGCCTCGGGGATCGCCAACGACGGGGTCGTCATGCGACCGTACGTGATCGGCTCGGTGAGCGACCGCGCCGGCCGTGTCCTCACACCCACGACCTCAAGGTCGTGGAAGACCGCCCTGGACGCGGAAACCGCCGCGAAGGTGGCCGACATCATGGTCAGCGTGGTCACGAGCGGCTCGGGCATGCGCGCGCAGATACCCGGGGTGACGGTGGCGGGCAAGACCGGCACCGCCGAGGCGGGCAAGTCGGTGGAGACCCATGCCTGGTTCATCGGCTTCGCGCCCGCCGAGCAGCCCCGCGTGGCCATAGCGATCGTGCTCGAGAACGCCGGCGTGGGCGGTCAGGTGGCCGCACCGGCAGCGCGCCGCGTGCTCGAGGCGGCCCTGGCGGCCACGCAGTAGGACCGGAATCTCGCCCGGACGCACGCCTACGCGGGCATGGGATAGAATGTATCAGCACAAAAGCGCCTCGGCGCAGGTGAGAGGAAGCGGGGCGAACGTGGAAGAACTCGTGTTCGGACGCAGATACCGTGCGACCGAGAAGATCGGATCGGGTGGCATGGCCGACGTCTACAAGGCGGTCGACGATGTGCTCGGCCGTACCGTCGCCGTGAAGGTGCTGCACCCGCGCTACGCATCGGAGCCCAACTTCGTCGCGCGCTTCCGTCAGGAGGCGCAGGCGGCTGCGAACCTCTCGCACCCGAACATCGTCAACATGTACGACTGGGGCCGCGAGGGCGAGACGTACTACATCGTGATGGAGTACGTGAACGGTACCGACCTCAAGTCGATCGTCACGCAGCGCGGGCCCCTCGACCCGATGAAGGTGGCCGAGTACGCGCAACAGGTGTGCGCGGCGCTGTCGGTGGCTCACGGCTACGACGTGATCCACCGCGACATCAAGCCGCACAACATCGTCCTCACGCCCGATGGCACGATCAAGGTGATGGACTTCGGCATCGCGCGTGCCGGCAACTCGACGATGACGCAGACCAACTCGGTGCTCGGCACCGCGCAGTACATCAGCCCCGAGCAGGCGCAGGGCAAACCCATCGGCGCCGCCTCGGACCTCTACTCACTCGGCGTGACCCTGTACGAGCTCGTCACCGGCAAGCTGCCGTTCGATGCCGAGACCCCCGTGGCAACGGCTCTCGCCCAGGTGAACGAGGAGCCTGTTCCACCGCGGCAGATCCGTGGATCGATACCGCCGGCGCTCGACGCGGTGATCATGCGCGCGATGCGCAAGAACCCTGCCGAGCGCTATTCCTCGGCCGCCGAGATGCGCGAGGACCTCAAGCGCGTGGTGAGCGGCCAGCCAGCCGTGGGTGGCGCATACGGCGGTTCCGCCGGAGGCGACCACACGAGCGTGCTTCCGCCTGTCGAGCAGGCGCCGAGCGTCCGTCCCGCCACCGCGCCCCAGGTCCGGCCGATCCCGGAGAAGCGCACGAGTCCGTGGGTGTGGGTGGCCGTCATCGCCGCGCTGCTGCTCGTAAGCGCGGGCGTCGCCTATGCGCTCGGCGTGTTCGGCGGTGGCGGCGTCGCAGTGCCCACGCTCAGCGGGCTCACCGAGGAGCAGGCACGAACCACGCTCGCGGCAGCCGGGTTGGCCCTTGGTGAGATCACCACCGAGAACAGCGACGTCGTCGAACTCGGCCTGATCATCTCGCAGGACCCGGAGGCGGGCGCCGAGGTCGAGGAAGGCGCGGCGGTCAACATCGTCGTGAGCAGCGGCATCGCACAGGTGACGGTGCCCGACCTCGCCACCATGCCCGAGGCGACCGCGATCGAAGCGCTGCGTTCCACCGGTGACCTCGAGTACGACAAGACCACCGATGAGAACAGCGCCAGCGTTCCCAAGGGCGCCGTGATCCGCACGGAGCCGGCGGCCGGGACGACCGTCCCCAAGCGCACGCGCGTGATCCTGTTCGTCTCGGCGGGCGTCGAGCAGGTGAAGGTCCCGAGCGTGGTGGGGCAGGCACAGGCGCAGGCCAAGGCCACTCTCGAAGCGGTGGGACTCGCGGTGTCGCCGGTCGAGGAGTTCAATGAGACGGTGCCGAAGGGCACTGTGATCTCCCAGGACCCCAGCGCGAACGTCGTGCTGGAGGCGGGGAGCACGGTCACGATCGTGGTCTCCAAGGGTCCCGAGGTGATCATCGTGCCCGAGGTCCGGACCAAGACCGAGGAAGAGGCCCGATCCATACTGGAAGCAGCGGGGCTCAAGCCCAAGGTCGTGTACGTCGACGCGCCCGAGGACGGCTTCGTCATCAACCAGTTCCCGATCGCCGGCGCCTCGGCCAAGCGCGGCGACCAGGTGGAGCTCGAGGTCGGCAAGACGCCGTAGACCCGGACACTCCCCGCAACACCCGACAGGCCCGCCTCGAGCGGGCCTGTCCTATCTCCGGTGCCGAGCCTCTTCGAGCAGCGCGACCACTTCGGCATCGCTCGTCTGATCGAACCGTCGGTAGAACTGGCCGACCGCCGAGAACCCGTGCGGGATCTCGAGCGCCACGAACTCATCGGCAACCGCGGTGATACGCCCCGCGGCATCGGGTGCGGCCACGGGAACCGCGACCGTGATATGGTCTGCGCCCCTGCGCTGGAGCGACTCGAGTGCCGCCTCAAGCGTGAGCCCGGTGGCGATCCCGTCGTCGATCACCAGCACGTCGCGGCCCTCGACCCGCGGCGCGGGCCTGCCACCGCGATACACTCCCAGGCGGCGCGCGATCTCGGCACGTCCGGCCCCCGCGGCGCGCTCGAGGTACGCGCGCTCGATGCTCACATGCCCGCCGATGATGCGGCCGTCCTCGTCCACCGCGCCCACGGCATACTCGGGGTTTCCGGGCGCGCCGATCTTGCGCACCACGATCACGTCAAGCTGGAGGGCATGTGCGCGAGCCACCTCGGCCGCCACCACCACGCCACCCCTCGGCACGCCCAGCACGAGCGTGTCCGGGTTCACGTGGCCCGAAACCGCGACCGCCAGATGCCGCCCCGCCTCCACACGATCCTCGAACACCACGCCCACCCCCTGTGGGTATCATGCCCATAGGAGGTGTGGAATGCTCACAGGCATCACCGCGACCATCGAGCTCGCCAACGGCGTGACCATGCCGCGTCTCGGCCTCGGCACGTACAAATCAGCCGAGGGTGGCGACGTTGAGGGCGCGGTCACCACCGCGCTGCAACTCGGCTACCGGCGGATCGACACGGCGTCGCTGTACGGTAACGAAGCAGGCATCGGCGTGGCGATCGCGACCAGCGGGGTTCCCCGGGGCGACATCTTCCTCACCAGCAAGGTGTGGAACGATGAGCAGGGCTACGACGCCACGCTCGCCGCCTTCGAGCGCAGTCTCACGCGCCTCGGCACGGACTACTTCGACCTGTACCTGGTGCACTGGCCACGCGAACAGACGCGCGACACGTGGCGCGCATTCGAGCGCTTGTACGCCGAGGGTAGGGCGCGCGCGATCGGCGTGTGCAACCACCTCGAACACCACCTGGAGGCGCTGCTCTCAGTGGCCGACGTGCCGCCGATGGTCGATCAGTACGAGTTCCACCCGTGGCTGCAGCAACCCGCGCTGCGCGCGTACTGCGAGCGGCACGGTATCGCCGTGGAGGCCTGGGCACCGCTCATGAAGGGCCGCGTGGCCGAGGTACCGGAACTGGTGGCGATCGGCAGTGCGCACGGCAAGAGCCCGGCACAGGTGGCCGTGCGATGGCTGCTCCAACTCGGCGTGATGACGATCCCGAAGTCGGTCCACGCGACGCGCATCGCCGAGAACGCGGACGTGTTCGACTTCTCGCTGACACCCGAGGAGATGGCCACGATCGCGACGCTCGACCGGGGGCATCGCTTCGGCCCCGAACCCGACCGCGGCGGCGAGCGATAGCGGCTACTGCACCGCCGCGACGTAGAACGGGACGCTCGCCGGGTCGGCCGGCGTGGTCTCCAGGCTGCCGAGATGCGCGGTGGTGTCGTTCCACGCCTGCTGCGCCTTGGCCCGCTCGGCGGATGTGACGCCGGCATACGCGGCATCCGCGAGCACGTCGCCGATCGGCAGCACACGGGTCCCCTTCCCCTCCGGGCCCGTGTCATCCACCCACACCGGCACGTAGGAGACGGCCAGCAGCGTGGTCACGTTCGTCCTCAGGTTCTTCTCGAACCCGAGCTGCAGGATGATCCCCGTGTCCCGATAGCGCTGACGCTGATTGCTGACGAAGTTGCCGAGCGAGTGGATCACGAACGCCGTCCGCGGTGTCCCGTCGGCCGCCGAGGCCGCCAGCGTCTCCATAGGCTGGATCACGTGCGGATGGCTGCCGAGCACCACGTCGGCACCCGCGTCGATCATGGCCTGCTCGAGCTTCTTCTGGCCCGCCGAGGGCTGACGTTGATACTCGGTGCCGTTATGGATGCTCACGATCACGAGGTCCGCACCCTGTGCCCGGGCCTGGCGCACGCGGGCGACCATGCGGGTCTCCGAGATCACGTTCACCATCCAGGACTTGCCGGAGGGAGCGGACGCCCCGTTCATCCCGTAGGTATACGCAAGGATAGCCACCTTCACGCCCCGGACGTCGGCCATCACGGCGCGATCGGCCTCCTCGGCGCTGCGTGCCGCGCCGGTGTGCAGCACGCCGAAGCCGTCGAGCACATCGAGCGTGCGGACGAGCCCGGTCGCCCCCCGGTCGAGGATGTGGTTGTTCGCATTGGTGAGCACGTCGAAGCCCGCGCCCACCGCCGCCTGTGCGTATGCGTCAGGCGTGTTGAAGCCGGGATAGCCGGTGTAGCCGGACGCGCTGCCGGCCATCACCGTCTCGAGGTTGCCGATGGCCAGGTCTGCCGCCGAGATGCGCGACGCAACCGGCGCGAAGCCCGGCGCGAAGTCGTAGCCTGATGCGGTCTTGGCCGCCGTCACCTGCGGGAGGTGCGCCATGAGGTCGCCCACCGCGACGACGGTGAATCGCTCGACGGGATCGGGAGGACGTGGAGTGACGCGCTCGGCCGAAGCCTCAGGCCAGACCAGGACGTCGGTCGTCGCCATCGCGTGCTGTGGCAGCGCCTTGGGCCACCAGGTGAGCCCGGCGATCGTCACAGCCGCCGTGACAAGCACGACGGCCAGGAACATGCCGGATGTACGCAGGAATCGCAGGGGTGCCTCCGCCGCGGTGGCGCGCGTCAGCCATCGCGAGCATTGTACGTGCTCGCGCCGCGCAACGCACGACGCGCACCCTCGGCGAGGTGCTAGCCTCCGGATCGTGAGACGTCGCTCATTACATACTGTCGGCCTACGCATGACTCTCGAGCAGCCATGGCTCGACCAACGGTCGGCCAGCTGGCCGCATCTGGTACCATCTGACCCACGAACGGCAGGCACATCCGCCGTCTCGCGCCCTCTTAGCTCAGGGGATAGAGCACAGGTTTCCTAATACTTCTACTATCTGATAGTGGAATTCTGCACTATGCCTCTCACCTGCGGATATATCGTATCTCGTCGGTTCGTCAAATCCCCCGTAAGCACGCACTTTAGCCACCGATTAGCCACCGATATCGGTGTTATGCATAGAGTGGCGGGCGTTCTGAGTAGTCCGAGGTCAGAAGCGATTAAGTGCCTGTTTGGGTTCTAGTAAGACCTCTGAGGGACACTCGCTTCTATGGACACTCTCAACGACATCCATCAGACGGCACGGGACTGGTTCCTCGCCAGGATTGTGAATGGAGCCATTCCTGAGATATGGGAAGGCATCAGATACTTCCCACTGACCCTAGATGGCGTGGATTACCTACTCACGGCTGACGGGTTGTTCACACCACCAGAACAGCAGACAACCCCGACCGAGTGAACAAGTCGGGGTTGTCATTTGATTGGGCGGATGGGGGTAGTCGGTTAGCTCCACCTGCCCCAAGATGTTGTGTCTTCTCACCATTCGTAGCCATGAGTGACCTCGGCTTCGCTGACGGGGGCCGTGACCACGGCCTGCTCGAGAAGTCGGCGAAAGACCAGACCGCGGTTACCGGAGTTGCGCCGGTTGAACCGGAAGGTGAACTCCTCCAGATAGGACTGCAGGTGGACGGCATCGATCGCACCGTGGTGAGTGCCGAGGATCCAGCGCTTGAGCAGCGATGCGACGCGGTGCACGCCAGGCATGGGAGCGTCGCTGGGGTCCCGAGAGGCCGACACCGGGCTGACCTTGCGCGTGTAGCCGTGCCGGGGAAGGCCTCCGTAACCCTGCCAGCCGTCGGTGAGAACGACCGCGTCGGAAGCCACCACGTCGCAAACGAACGGCATGAGGCTTCTGCCCGAAGCGTCGGGGACGTGGCGCATCCGCACCCTCCCGAAACCCTTCGGCTGCCTGGTCTTTACTGCGATCACCACGATGCTCTTACGAGTCCCCCGGCCCGGTCTTCCGCCGCGATCGATGCCTCCGACGAACACCTCGTCCACCTCGACGTCACCGTACAGAGGCTCGCGTTCGGCCCGGACCATCGCGACTCTATAGCGATGCAACATGGCCCATGCCACCCGGTAGGTGGTGCCGAGTGTGTTGGACAGGGTCTGAGCGGACATACCGTTCTTGGCCGTTGTCAGATGCCATGCCGTCTCGAACCAAGTGGTCAGTGGCGTACGCGTTTTCTCGAAGATCGTCCCCGCGATCACGCTGCACTGATGCCGGCAAGAACTGCACACCAGACGCCCGCGCGTCGCCCGCCATGGCTCACCGGCTGAACCGCAGACCGGACAGAAGAACCCGTCAGGCCAGCGGAGACGCTCGATGTAACGCAGACATGCCTCGTCGTCGGGGAACATCTCGACGAACCCCCGGTAGGTGTCTGGGTAGTCCACGCCTGCGACAAGTCGCCGGCTCATATGGGCACGATCAGATGAATCGTTCATCACAACATCTTGGGGCAGGTGGAGCTAACCGACTACCCCCATTGGGCGGATATGAGGTTCACTCAAGAATGCCTCCCGTCCTGTGCTTGCTACGCGACCTTGTAGTAGTTGACCAACCAGCCAACCCACACAATCGCCGCTACGTATCCGCCAAGTTGACGGATTGCACGATTGCGAACCTTCGCCAGCAAGATGCCCAGCACCAGCACGATGACCATCATTGAGACGAACATCGGTGCGAGGTTCTGCACTAGTTGATTGGCGAGGTTCTGCATCACCACTTCCATCGGTATCACCCCCTCTCACGGTAGTTTGAGCAGATTCTACCGAGGGGGTCTGACACGATTGATTGTGAGAAGTCCTTGAACCTTCCCTCAGAGCCTTGGTAGGTTCACGACACGACAACCGAACCGAGAGTGGGGTGAGAAGTCATGAGTAAGAAGGGCGGTGTTCCGAAGAAGCATCACTTCATCCCATGCGCTCATCTCACCCAGTTCGCCGAACCAAACGGCGTTGACCCACGAGACGCACTCATCTACGAATGGGACAAATGCACTGGTGAGGTAAGACGCAACAAGGTGCGGAACGTCGCCTATCAGAAGAACCTATATCGCATCCCAACCGAGATGCTTGAACAAATCCCTGATAGAGACAAGTTGCCGCTTGAGATGCAGGATGAACTGGCATGGGAGAGGATGTTCAGCGTCGTTGAAGGTGACATCCCGCTGTTCGCCGAAGCCATGCAGACCCATCTTGCCTTGCCACCAGTAGGGTCAGCAGCGATGGACAACCTGATGACATGGATGTTCCTATCCAATGCGAGAACGCCCGCAATACTCGAAGAGCAGCGCCAACTTGTTGTCGCCTTCACCAACTACTACGTGAACAAGAAGTTCGGTGAGGACTACCTGACCAAGCGGTTCGGCGAGAACCACGCGTTTGATATTGGCTTTAAGCCTAATCGTGCGCTCTTGTTGTCGCACATGCTGGCGCTGCACAACGACATTACTGGGCTACTCAAGCAGCGCAACTGGTCGTTGCGGTTCTCGCGTGGAGCGGACTACATCATCTCTGACAATCCGATGGCATGGTGGTTCGCTCGGAAGCCCGATGACCCCTCTCGCATCCCCTCGCCCGCCCAACCCCAAACGCTCGCTATGTTCCCAGTCACGCGTAAG
The DNA here is from genome assembly GCA_049658145.1 of Coriobacteriia bacterium. Taxonomy (GTDB): domain Bacteria; phylum Actinomycetota; class Coriobacteriia; order Anaerosomatales; family Anaerosomataceae; genus UBA6100. The sequence continues at coordinate 1,708 of JBASOJ010000037.1, read as the reverse complement.
GTTCTTGTCACGGGCGAGGTCGAGACGAAGAGTGTAGTGCAGTTGGTGGATGACGACCGATGGGTCGGTTACTACAACACTTGCGCCATCAATCGTGCGGCTCGCTACTTCTATACCTACGACGACCACTTCGTACTGATGACGAACGGCGAGCGCCTACCCGCCTATCCCGCCATCTACAGTTCTGAAGAACAGGTCTTTACCATGACGAGGCAGCAGTTCATTCAGGATTGGAAGAACGGCAAGATACATCCGCCCACGCCACGAGCGCACGACTTTGACCCCAGCCACTTCCCGTGGCTTGACGACATTGAGACTGTGGACGGCGACGAGTGGGAACGGCAGCACGCCGAGTAGCGATTACCCTATGCCGTTTGCGCGAACTCGCCTTTGGTATCGCGGGCATCCGTAGCCATACTCGCGCTCATCCTCTGCATTGCCGCAACCGCATCCTCGGTGCGGTGTCGTGTGTAGTGCTTCAAGAGAGTGGCAGGACTTGCCCCCACCAACTCGCTACATAGAGCGATACTCTCGCCCCTTCCGAGCATCAGAGTAATGAATGGTTTACGAGTGATGTAGTTCCTGTCCGAACCTGCTGGAACCGCAAGACCAGCCCTGTTCAGCGAGGGGCGCAAGACATCATTAGCCCACCGCTGCATCTCGTGACGCCGACCTCTTATCGTGGGGAACACCAAGTCATTCTTATCGTGTGGAACCCTCTTGTGCTGCTCGTTGAGTTCTTTGACGAGTTCAGGGACAAGTGGGACGACCCGTGTCTTTGAGTTCTTCGTCTCATTGGCTCCCTGCTTGGTAGCCGTTCGACGAATAGTCACCAGACTATCCCGATGATTGATGTCACCCCACCGAACCTCACATGCCTCTGACGGGCGACAACCCGTGTAGCAGAGCATCATCATCAATGGGCGCTGCACTGCAACTTGGGCGTGTGAGTAATCAACGCCGCTATCTGCCGCTCATTCAGCGTGTAATCCACGCCGCCGTCAGTAGTCTTTGGTGCCTTCACGCGAGACACGGGATTATCAGTCATCAGGTTGATTGCCACCGCATACGACATTACGGCGCTAAGAGTGACCAGACATCGTTTGATTGTCTTATCACTCGTGCCCTTGTGACGTTCCCAAGCCATCCAACGTTGGATGGCTTCCGTGGAACAAGACCGCCGAACCTTCAACTCGCCGAAGAACGGCAAGATGTGATTGTCCAAACGCGACCTATATGTAGTGATGCTCTGCTCGCGTAGATGGTGTGTCCCGTTTGCAAGGTAGCGTTCTACCAACACTCTCAGAGGAATATCACGAGCCGAAGCGATACGGTTCTCACGACCAGCCGTGGCGATAGAGTCATGTAGTTCACGGGCTGAACGATATGAGTGCCCCGCGTGAACCCATACTTGCTTGCCGTTCTGCGATACGACCGCCCAATAGGTCTTGGTCTTACCGTCTTTGTGGACACGCTCTACGAGTGCCATTCTGACCACCTACTCTATTAGCGTCGTATTGATTGTGAGTCTGCTACCTCGCCAAACTCGGCTTATAGAGACCAAGACAATCTCACTCATTTGTGCGGATTCCGCTCACCTTGGACACCGATTCCGCCGCAAGCCGATCACTGATTCCGGTGAAGGCGATCACTCTCGGAGCGAAGCGACGCATGTCTTGGTCAGCAGTACCAGAGTGATCGGCTTCAG
>JBASOJ010000036.1:0-34246 GCA_049658145.1 Coriobacteriia bacterium | reverse complement strand
AGCTCGGCCAGATCGCCAAGTCGATCGTGTTCGTCGCGGACGGACGCCCCGTCCTCGCCGTGGTCGCGGGCGACCGGCGCGGGGACGCGGTGGCGATCGCGGCGGAAGCGGGTGCGGTGACCGCCCGGCTCGCAGATCCCGCGACCGTGCTTGCGATGACCGGCTATACTGTCGGTTCCGTGTCACCGTTCGACCTGCCCGCGGATGTCACGGTGCTGGTGGACGAGTCACTCGGCAGGTTCGATGTCGTGTTGCCCGCGGCCGGAACGGCGGACTCCGTCGTGTCCGTACCGCTCGATTCGCTGGTGGCCCTTGCAGGTGGACGCATGGCTCCCATCAGCCGATAGTGGGACCGATGGACTCTCGAGAGCGCATAGCGCGGGGTGCGCGCATTCTCCTGGCGGCCCTTGTGGCCGTCGTTGTCGTACCGTTCGTCCATCAGTCTTTCGTGGGTGTGCCCGTGACGGTGAACGGCGTCGCCGTGTCGGCCCTCCGGGGGTGCGAGGTGGGCGACGTGGTGCAGGCGTGTGGCGGTTCGACCCGCTGCAGGCTGGTCTCCGTCTCCACCCGTACGGAGATCTCCCGTTCGGCGGAGGAGCCGACCCTCGTGTTAGTGAACGGCGTGATCACACCGGTCACCAGGACGGTCCACTGCGGCGACGATATCCGCACGCTCGACGGCGGCAGCGTCATCGAGCCGGTCGTCGAGGAGACGCGCACCATCGACCCCGCGCCGCGAACCATAGGCCGCGGGTCGGTTCCCAAAGAAGTCAGGGCGGGCGCGCCGGAGGTCGTCGTTCTCTCGGTGGGTGCGTACTCAGGCGAGGTCGTGGCGACCGAGACCGTGTCGCCCGGAACGCCCGCGATCTGGCGAATGGTGCCCGAGGCGGGCACCAACATGGTTGCGCTCACGTTTGATGACGGGCCGTGGCCGGGGCAGACCGAACAGATCCTTTCGATCCTCCAGGAGCGGAGCGTGCCTGCGACCTTCTTTATGCTCGGGATGCGCATCGAGCGCGCGCCCGATCTTGCGCGCGCGGTCGCGGACGCAGGTCACGCCATCGGGAATCACACCTTCTGGCACGTGAACCTCGCCACAGCGCAGCCGGATGTGGCCGCATGGGAGATCGAGGGGACGAACCAGGTGATCGACAGCGTCACGGGTGCACGTCCAACCTGGATACGAGCGCCGGGGGGCAACCTCGGCGGTCCGGCCAGGGCGTACATCGCCCAGGCAGGCATGCGCCACGCGCTGTGGACGGTCGATCCGCAGGACTGGAACGACACGGCGACTCCCGAGCAACTGGCGTGGAACGTGATCTCGACCGCACGGCCGAACGCGGTCATCGTCATGCACGATGGCGGCGGGAATCAGGCCGCCACGATTGCTGCGCTGCCGATGATCATCGACACCCTACGAGCCTACGGCTACGAGTTCGTGACCCTCGATGAGCTTCCCGAGATCAGGAGCGATTGGTAGCGCAGCGTATGGTGCGCGTGGGCGTCACGAGTACGTCCACTGGACGGTCGCGGTCCTCATGAGGCACGTCGTCCACGAGCTGCTCATCGTAGGCGATGCCTATGGTGGGAGGAGCGCCCGGCCCCTCAAGGAGCGTGTCGTAGTAGCCCCCGCCGAAGCCGAGACGGTTGCCTGCCTCGTCGAATGCGATCCCCGGCACCACGATGGCGCCGATCTCCCCGAGCGTCGCCGTCGGCGTCTCATCGCGTGGTTGCTTGAGGCCGAACGCACCCACGACGAGCACGTCCGGATCGTCCACCCAGTGGATGGTGAGGTCGTGGCCACCGGCCACGCGCGGGTAGGCGATGCGTTTGCCCAGGTCCCGCAGCGCCATTTCGAGCACGCTCGGGTCGGCTTCCTCAGGTGATGCACCGTAGAGCATCACCGCTGATGCATCGAGGATCTCGGGCAGATGCAGCATACGCTCCGCGATCGCGTACGCGTGGGCTATGCGCACCTCGGGCAGCACGGTCCGGCGTGCGGCGCGTGCCCTGAAGCGCACCAGCGCTTTGGCGCGGTCGAGTTCCTCGCGGCCTGAAGGAGCGGGCGTGGATTCCATGTGTTTCAGGATACTCCTACGCGATCAGCCAATGCCGAAAAGTGTCATAAACACTAGAACCACGGTGAGCGTGATCACGACGACGATCGTCGTCCACGCAAGCACGTTGTTGAGGGTGCTGTTCACGTGACGACCCATCACGGTACGGTCGTTCACGATGATCATCATGAAGATCAGGAGGAACGGTAGGAGCACGCCGTTCACCACCTGGGAGACCAGCATGATGCCGATGAGGTCGAGGCCGGGGAGCAGCACCACCGCTGCGGCCGCGATGATGACGAAGGTGTAGAGGCCGTTGAACAGCGGTGCCTCTGTCCAGCTCCGATCGAGGCCCGCCTCCCATCCGAACGCCTCGCAGATGGCGTAGGCTGACGTGAGCGGGAGCACTGCGGCCGCGAGCATCGAGGCCGAGAGCAGACCGATCGAGAACAGCAACTCGGCATAGGGGCCGGCGAGCGGTGCCAGCGCACGCGCTGCGTCCTCGGCACCGGTGATCACGATCCCCTGAGGGTGCAGGACGGTCGCGGTGGTGATGATGATGAAGCACGCGATGAGGTTGGCCACGAATGCGCCGCCGATCGTGTCCCAGCGTGCGAGCGACCACTCCTTGGCAGTTGTGCCCTTGTCCACGATGTTGCTCTGCAGCAGGAACTGCATCCACGGGGCGATGGTGGTGCCTGTCAGGCCGATCGAGAGTGCGATGAACGCACGGTCGGGAATAACCTGTGGCACCACGAAGGAGCGGCCGACCTCGAGCCAGTCGGGACCCGCGAGGAACGCCGCTATCACGTACGCGATGAACACCGAGGAGAGTGCCAGAAGCACCTTCTCGACCCGCTGGTAGCTCCCGCGGACGACCAGCAGCCACACCACGAGCGCAGCGATGGGGACAGACACCCACCTCGGAACGCCGAAGATCTCCATCGCCGCGGCGATGCCCGCGAACTCGGCCACGGTCGTTGCGGCGGTGCTCACGAGGAGCATCAGCATCGCACCGAAGGTAAGAAGGACGCCGAAGCGCTCGCGGATGAGCGCCGAGAAGCCCTTACCGGTGACCGCGCCCATGCGCCCGGCCATCTCCTGCACGATCATGAAGCTGGGGGTCATCGCGAGCATCATCCACAGCATCGCGTAGCCGTACTTGGCGCCGGCCACCGAGTACGTGGAGATGCCGCCGGCGTCGTTGCCCGCCGACGCGGCGATGATGCCCGGGCCGATGACGGCCAGGAGCGCGAAGAACGGCAGGCGCCGCCTCGTGTCGGTCGCGGGCGTCAAGCGCTACACTCCCGCGAGAACGAGCGTACCGGTCCAGAACGACAGGCCGAGATACACTGCGGCGCCTACCACCATCGAGGTCACCGAGAGCGCCGTGCCCGAGACGCGCTTGCCTGCCTCGCTTCTGCGCAGCGCCAGCTCTGCGAGTGCGCTCCCCACGAGCACCGTGATGAGTACCGCGACCGAGGTCGCGAGAGCGAACTCCCACACGCCGAACGGCTGCAGGTGCTGTACGGCGTACGCGTAGCCGAAGGCGAGCGCGCCCGAGGCGACGCCGAGCGCAAGTCCCAGTCCCGATTCGCGCAGCAGGCGGGTGCCCAGTGTCGGACGGTCCTCGGCGTCCACTCCGCCGATGAGCTCGGCGACCGTGCGCGAGGAGACCTCCTCGGCGACCCGGAGGACGATCGGCAGGAGCACGGCGGCCCAGGTGAGGTAGCGGATGCCGGAAACGAGCGCGGGGGCCATCACTCCGGTGTCGATCAGGATACGGTACTCGGCGTTCAGCCCGAGCGTGCCGAGTAGCGCGACGGCCCAGATGATCGCCCAGGCGCTGCGCCGGAGCGTGAGCCACCAGGCGCCCGCGAGCGTGCCCGTGTCGTGCGCGGAACCGGTGGCGATGGCCAGGTCCTCGGCGGACTCCTCCTCCATGACGTCGAGCGCGTCGTCCACGGTCACGATGCCGAGGAGCTTGCCGGTCTCGTCGATGACGGGCAGCGCGAGCAGGTCGTACTTGCTCATCGTCTCGGCCACGAGCTCCTGGTCGTCATCCGGCCCGACGGTGATGACCTCGCGTTCAACGAGACCGACGACCGGCGTGCTGGGCTCGGACATCACGAGGTCGCGGAGCGAGATGACTCCCTCGAGACGCCGGTCGGCCTCCACCACGTAGATGTAGTAGATGCTCTCGTGCTCGGCGGCCTCGGTGCGCAGGTAGTCGATGACTTCCTGCACGGTCATCGTCTCGGTCACGGTGGTGACTTCCGGCGTCATGATGCCGCCGGCCGTCTTCTCGCGGTAGCCGAGGAGTGAGCGGATGGCCCGGGCCTCGTTCACGCCCATCAGGCGCAGCAGCGCCTCGGCCTTGTCGTACGGCAGATCGCCGATGATGTCTGCCGCGTCATCCGGGTCCATCTCCTCGAGGATGTCCGAGGCGCGCTGGTCGCCCAGGTCGTCGATGAGGCCCGCCTGGAACTCGTCCTCGAGTTCGGAGATCGCCTCGGCCGCCTGCACGTTGTCGAGGTGCTCGAAGACGCGAGCGCGCTGTGTCGGGCCGAGCTGCTCGAGCACGTCGGCCACGTCGGCCGGGTGCAGCTCGTGCAGGCGCTTGTGCGTGACCGAAAGGCGCACGTGCGACAGGTCGCGGTCGAGCAGGTCCATGTAGTTCCACGCGATGAGGTTCTCCGAGAGTTCCCGGCCGAACGCCCGTGTGATCGCCGCCGCCGCATTCTCCACCATCGGGTGCAGGCCGCGGAGGATGCCGCGGATGCCCACTTCGGCGCCCAGCAGTCGCAGCCGGTTCTTGCTCTCGGAGAGCTTGAGGTCGTTCACGCGCACGACCTTCATGCCCTGCGTGTCGACGATCTGCTTGTTGAGCAGGTCTCGCGCGAGCAGCACCTCGTCGGGCTGCAGGTAGCTGAAGCGCAGCGCGGGACGCTCTGCGCTGAGCGTGACGCGGTCTTCGTCGAGCTCGCGCACGTATTTGCGCCATGACAGCATGAATGGCGTCTTGGTCGGGCCGAGGAAGGCGAGCGAGGTGACGCGCGGGAACACCTCGCCGGTGGCGATCGCGATGTCTGAGATCTCGCCGATGACCTCACCGGCGGCATCCACCACCGGCTTGCCCAGCATCTGGGTCAGGTAGAACATATGGCTCCTTCCTCCCGGCGTGTACAGCACCGGCAGGTCGATCGTGACTGGGGTCCCGGACCCCGACGCGATCGTCAGGAGCCGGGACCTAGGGACTTGATGGAGTCACTGAGGTCCGTTTCTGTTGGCTACAGGTCTGACAAACGAAAGAAGGCCCCGCGCCTGATTCGACGGGGACCTTGCTCGCGACATGCGCCGCGTACGACGCGGCATCTCACTCGCCGCACCGTTGCTCCGTCCCTCGTCTGCGGATTTGGCACTGTCCGACGTAGGGCACACGACGCATTCGTCGTGCGGCGGGAAGGTCCGCCTTTGCAGTCCCAGCCACGTTAGCCTTCCCCTTAAGCCGGGGAGGGCTGTTATACCCATTGGCGTCTCTCGACATTTCCGGGCAGTGGCCTGTGTTCGAACAGGAGCCGCACCGTAACAGATGGAGCGCTCTTGTCGCTGTCAATGCGCCAGCGTTCGGTGCATAAGCATTGTAGGTCGAGCGGGCGCATCGGTAAAGAGTGATGAGGCCCTCTACCTGCGCTTACTCCTCGCGGTTGCCCGCGTCGTTGTCGCGTATCGCCGCGCGACGGATCTTGCCGTTGACGGTCTTGGGGAGCGCATCCACGAAGTCGATGGTGCGCGGATACTTGTACGGCGCTGTGCGCTTCTTCACCCAGGTCTGGAGCTCGCGAACAAGCTCCTCGCTGCCGGTGTAGCCGCCCTGGAGCACGATCGTCGCCTTCACCGCGTGGCCGCGCACCGGGTCCGGCACGCCCGTCACCGCACACTCGCGCACGGCGTCGTGCTCGAGCAGCACGCTCTCCACCTCGAACGGGCCGATGCGGTAGCCCGAGCTCTTGATGACGTCGTCGTTGCGGCCGACGTACCAGTAGTGGCCGTCCTCGTCGGCCCACGCGGTGTCGCCTGTGTGGTACCAGCCGTCGTGCATCGCCTCGGCGGTGCGCTTCTCGTCGCGGAAGTACTCGAGCAGGATGCCGTCGGGCCGGGGGTCGATCTTCACCACGATCTCGCCCGTCGTGCCCGGCGGGCACTCGGCACCGTTCTCGTCTTGGATCTGCACGCGGAAGTGCGGCGACGGCTTGCCCATCGAGCCCGGCTTGGGCGTCATGCCGATGGAGTTGAACACCAGGAGCGTGGACTCGGTCTGTCCGAAGCCCTCCACCAGCGGCAGACCGGTGTGCTCGCGCCAGCCGTCAAAGAGGTCGGGATTGAGGGCCTCGCCGGCGGTGGTGCAGTAGGAGAGGCACGAGAGGTCGTGGCTGTCCACGCCGGCCTGCATCATGAGGCGGTACATCGTGGGCGGGCAACAGAGCGTGGAGATGCGGTACTTCTCGATGAGGATGAGGATCTCGGCGGGATCGAACCGGTCGAAGTCGTACGTGAACACGCACGCCTCCATCGTCCACTGGCCGTAGTACTTGCCCCACACGGCCTTGCCCCAGCCGGTATCCGCGATCGTGAAGTGGATGCCACCGTCGCTCACCACGTTGTGCCAGTGCTTTGCGGTGACCGTGTGCGCGAGGGCGTAACCGCTGTCGTGAAGCACCATCTTGGGGTTGCCCGAGGTGCCCGAGGAGAAGTACAGCAAGAACGGGTCGGCCGCGAGCGTGGGGACGCGCGTCCACTCCCCGGAGGCCTCGCGCACGCCGGTGTTGAGGTCGTGCCAGCCCTCGCGTGTGGCCGGAAGCGCGCACACGCTCTCGGGGCCCGAGAGCGCGGCGCCGATGCGGTTGCCCTCGGCATCGGCCTCCTGGCCCACGAGCATGCCGCCGCCTCCGCCGTTCACCAGGATGCGCGTCTCGAGGGTGGGGCACCCGGCAGCGACCGCGTCTGCGGTTGCCGCTATCTCTCCCACCGAGGTGCAGATGAGCGCCTTCACGCCCGCACTCGTGAGGCGGTAGGTGAGGTCGTGCTCCTTGAGCATGAAGGTGGCCGGGATCATCACGGCGCCGAGCTTGTGGAGCGCGGTGGCTACGAACCAGAACTGGTAGTGGCGGCGCAGGATCACCATCACCATGTCGCCCCGGCCGATGCCGAGCGAGGCGAGGTAGTTGGCGGTCTTGTCGCTCCAGCGCTTCATGTCGCCGAAGGTGAAGGTGTGCTCCTCGCCCTCGGGGTTGCACCAGACCATCGCGCGCCGGTCGGGTTCGGCGGTGGCGATGTCGTCGGCGACGTCGTAGCCGAAGTTGAAGTCGGCGGGATAGTGCAGGCCGAAACGGGAGATGATGCCGCTCTCGTCGTAGCGTTCCTCGACATACCGCAGGTTGATGTCTCGCACGGAGAGCCCTTCTCGGTGGCTGCCGGAACCGGCAGGGGGCTAGTGAGCTGCCTCGTCGTGGAGCACGACCGCCAGGAACGTGCAGGGTTCGCCGCCGATGGCGATCATGCCGTGGCCACGGCCGGAGTCGTAGTAGACGGTGTCGCCAGGGCCGAGGTCCTCGACGTGGTCCTCGAAGGCGAAGCGGAGCCGTCCGCTGATCACGTGGTCGAGCTCCTGGCCGGCGTGGTGCGAGAGGTGGATCGGCCCGTCCTCGGCGCCTTCGATGTACGGCGCTGTCACCATGAACGGCTCGGCCTTCTTGCCCTTGAACGTGGGGGCCACGTGCCGGTACTCGAATCCCTCGCGGCGCTTGATGGCGAGGCCCTCGCCCGCGCGCACCACCGAGTAGCCCGTGAGGTGTGGGTTCTCGCCGGTGAGGAGCTCGATCATGTCCACGCCGAAGCGCTCGGCGGCACGGTAGAGGAAGGTGAAGGAGAGGTCGGCCTCGCCGGACTCCATCGCGGCGTACTCGGCCACGCTGCGGCCGGTGGCGTCCGCCATCTCCTGCATGGTGAGGCCCATGTCCTCGCGCAGCGCGCGGATCCTGGCTGCGACCTCGGCGATCCTCGGTTCCATGCGGTGCTCCTAACCCAGCTGCCAGCGCTCAGGGACATTCTAGTCGATGCTCACGCCCGGCCCGAGGCCGAAGAAGCGCTCGAAGAACTCGCCAAGCCGGGCGAGTACGCGCTGCTTCTTCGCGCCATGACCACCGTCCGGGGAGAAGCGCGAGGCGGGCGGCAGCACGCGCGTGATGGCCGTCCCGGTGGTGTGGATCGCGCCGTCCCGGAACGCCGTCTCGATGAAGGCCCGTGTCTCTTCGGGGCGCAGACCCTCGGACTCGATGATGGCAGCAAGCTCCGCCTCGCGCCGGGCGAGGATGAACGCCTGCCACTCCTCGTCGATCGCACCGCTCACCGACACAGAGTCCACGAACGCCTCGATCAGGTCCTTCTTGTTGCGCAGACTCGGGCTCGCGTCGACTGCGCGGCTGATCGAGGCGCGGATCTCCGTGTCAGTGCCGTCGCCGTGGGCCGCACGCCACTTCTCCACCAGCATGAGGATGTAGTCCACATTGATCTCGACCTGCTTGATGAGCTCGATCTCGAAGACGATGTCGTCGTTGATCGACTCCTTCTCGGCCCGGCCGCGGTATTCGGCGTACAGGTCGAGGTACACACTCCGGTAGTCCTGCCCCTGGCGCTCCGTGAGCAGTTCGTTGCCTGCGAAGTCGTCGAACGCGGTGAGGATGTTCTGCAGGCGAAGGATCGCGCCGAAGAGCGCGATGAACTCCTTCTGGGCGCTCTCGCCCGCGATCGGCACGCCGAGCGGATACTTCTCGAGCAGCTCGCCCACCATGCCGGCGTACTCGGCGTAGTACTCACGGTACGGTTTGAGCAGCACGATGCCGCACGCGTCCTTGTTGCCGAAGAGCGCGATGGCGTCATTGGTCTGCTGCTCCAGATCGCGGAACGAGACGATGTTGCCGTAGGTCTTCACCGAGTTGAGGATGCGGTTCGTGCGTGAATACGCCTGGATGAGGCCGTGCATCCGCAGGTTCTTGTCGACGAAGAGCGTGTTGAGGGTCGTGGCATCGAAGCCGGTGAGGAACATGTTCACCACGATGACGAGGTCGATCTCGCGACCACGCAGGCGCAGCGAGAGGTCCTTGTAGTAGTTCTGGAACGTGTCAGCCGAGGTGTCGAAACTCGTGCCGAAGTAGGCGTTGTAGTCGCGGATCGCGTCATCTAAGAAGTCGCGCGAGGACTGGTCGAGTGAGCTGGTCTCGAAGCCCTCTTCGTCGAGGTAGCCCTCGACCTCCTCGTTGGCGGCGTACGAGTAGATGAGGCCGATCTTGAGGCGCCGGTCCGGTGTGAGCGCTTCCTGCTGCTTCTTGAACTCCAGGTAGTAGCGCTTGGCCGCCTCGATCGATGCCGTGGCGAAGAGCGCATTGAAGCCGCGCATCCGCTTGCCGGCAAGCGCGTAGTGCTCGGCACACTTGGTCTTCTGGTCGAAGTGCTCGAGCGTGTAGGCGACGACCTGCCCGATGCGCTCGGGCGCCAGAAGCGCCCGCTCGGTGTCGATCGCGGCGACCTGGGCGTCGGTGATGTGCTCCGGCAGCCTGATCGTGTTCACGTAGTCGATGCGGAACGGCAGCACGTTCCTGTCGGTGATCGCGTCGACGATCGTGTAGGTGTGGAGCTTCTCGCCGAAGGCCTGCTCGGTGGTCTGCAGACCCGGCCTGCCCGCTCCGGCATTCTCGGCGAAGATCGGCGTGCCGGTGAAACCGAAGAGGTTGTAGCGCTTGAACGCCCTGGTGATCGCTGAGTGCATCTCGCCGAACTGTGAGCGGTGGCACTCGTCGAAGATGATCACGATGTGGCCCGAGTAGATCACGTGGCCCTTGTTGGCCGAGATGAAGTTTGAGAGCTTCTGGATCGTGGTGATGATGATCCGCGCGTTGGGGTCCTCCAGCTGCTTCTTGAGGACTGCGGTTGACCTGTTCGAGTTCGCGGCGCCTTTCTCGAAACGGTCGTACTCGCGCATGGTCTGATAGTCGAGATCCTTGCGGTCGACGACGAAGAGCACCTTGTCCACGCTCGGGATGTTGGTAGCGAGCTGGGCGGTCTTGAAGCTCGTGAGCGTCTTGCCCGAGCCGGTGGTGTGCCACACGTAGCCGCCGGCGGAGAGCGTGCCGAGCTGCTTGTAGTTGGCGGAGATCTCGATCTTCTGCAGGATGCGCTCTGTGGCCACGATCTGGTACGGGCGCATCACCAGGAGCATGCGGTCCGCGGTGAGCACGCAGTACTTCGTGAGGATGTTGAGGAGCGCGTGCTTGGCGAAGAACGTCTTGGCAAACGCCGTGAGCTCCTGGATGGGGCGGTTGGTGGCGTCGGCCCACCATGAGGTGAACTCGAAGGTGTTCGACGTCTTGCGGCTCCGCTTGGACCCGGCCATCTCGCTCAGGTGCTGCTGACGGGTGGTGTTGGAGTAGTACTTTGTGAGTGTGCCGTTGCTGATGACGAAGAGCTGCACGTACTCGAAGAGACCGGAGCCGGCCCAGAAGCTGTCCCGCTGATAGCGGTCTATCTGGTTGAACGCCTCACGGATGTCCACACCCCGGCGCTTCAGCTCGAGGTGCACCATCGGCAGGCCGTTCACGAGCACCGTCACGTCGTAGCGGTTGGCGTGAGCCGCTCCGCCCTCGCCGTCGGCGACCTCGTACTGGTTGATGACCTGCAGCCGGTTGTTGTGGATGTTGGTCTTGTCTATCAGAGAGATGTTCTTGGTGGTGTCGTCGTCGCGCTTGAGGATCTGGACGTGGTCTTCCTGGATGCGCACCGTCTTCTCGATGATGCCCTCGTTGGCACCCGCGATCCGCTCGGTGAAGAAGCGCTCCCACTCGGCGTCGCTGAAGGTGACGTTGTTGAGCGCCTCCAGCTGCGTGCGGAGGTTGGTGATGAGTTCGGCCTCGCTGGTGAGTGGCAGGTACTCGTACGCCTGCGACTGCAGGAGCCGGATGAGCTCGCGCTCGAGCGCGGCCTCGGACTGGTACGCGGCCTCCTCGACCGCCTCGGGCAGGTACTCGGATACGACCGTGCTTTCCGCGCTCACGGCGATCGGGTCGTAGCGAATCCCGCTTCCTTCACTCATGCCCTAGTCCCCTCGAGAACGTACTGTACAGTCTGTCATCGCAGGTCCTGACTGATCTCAACACGACGGGCGCCGCCCCTAAACGATATCACCGCCTCGAGATGATCCCGTTATCGAATCACTGGCCCATCCCCCCACATGGCATCGCGACCACCCTCGATGCAGCAACCCCTCGCTCTTTACCGAAGCGGTAAACCCATGGTATGTTTACCGCATCGGTAAACCTGGCGGCGTGGAGTTACGTGGAGATCATCTTCGCAAAGAGGAAGCTCGGAGCCTCCATGGCCTCGCACGAGGCACGGGTCAGGGTGTTCGGTGCCGAGAGGGCGAACAAGCTGAATACCCGGCTCACCCAGCTCTACGAGGTCGAACGGCTCGAAGACATGCGCGGCCTCCCTGGTCGATGCCATGAACTCCGCGGCGATCGTCAAGGACAGCTGGCAGTCGATGTGACGAAGAACCACCGCCTCATCTTCAAGCCTACGGAGCAGCCGCCGCCACAGAAGGATGACGGCGGACTCGACTGGAGCAAAGTCGAGGCGATCACGATCTTGGAAGTGGAGGACTACCATGGCGATTGACTGTCGCCCGTGGGTGCCGGACGCTCCGGTTTCCCCCGGCGAGACCATCCGGGAGATCCTCGAAGAGCGCGCAATCTCCCAAGTGGACTTTGCCACGCGTCTGGGCAGGAGTGAGAAGTTCGTCAGCCAGCTCATCAACGGTAAGGCGTCGCTCACATACGAAACGGCAATCGAACTCGAGCGGGTTCTGGGCGTGTCCGCCACCTTCTGGAACCGAGCGGAGGCCACCTACCGCGGACTCCTGGCGCAAAAAGCGCGGCTGGCGGCATCTGAGGAACAAGCCGAGTGGGTTCGCTCGTTCCCGGTCAAGGACATGGCAGACAAGGGGCTGATCGCGCGTGAGGCGACCACCGCCGAGCAGGCAGAAGAACTCCTCTCTTTCTTCGGAGTCTCGTCGATCGATGCCTACCGGGACTACTGGTCGGCCGAGAAGAGACTCGCTGCACGCATGAGCACCGCGTACACCCCAGACATCCCAGCAATCACAGCGTGGCTTCGAGCCGGCGAGCGAGAGGCCGAGCTGATTGAGACGGCCCCCTATGACGAGGGGCGATTTCGCTCGGTTCTCGATGAACTCAGGCATGCAACGCGACTTCTTCCGCGTGAATGGCAACCGCTGGTGGTGAGCCGCTGCGCGGCGGCCGGGGTCGCCGTCGTGTTCGTTCCGGACCTGCCGAAGACGCGCTACCACGCGGCCAGCTGGTGGACGGGCAGGACGCGAGCGGTCATCCAGCTCGGCTCGTTCTACAGGACTGACGACCAGGTGTGGTTCAGCCTCTTCCATGAGGCGGCCCATCTGCTCTTGGACCGGAGCCGCTCGCGGATCAGCGATCTGGACGGGAACTCCGAAACAGAGCAGAAGATGAGTGAGTTCGCGGGCGACCTGCTGATCCCGGCCGAAGAGTATCGGGCCTTCGTGTCCGGAGGGCGACCGTCAAAGACCGAGGTCGTCGCCTTTGCGGAGCGAATCGGGATTGCTCCCAGCATCGTCGTGGGAAGGCTACAGCGCGACCGAGTCATCCCGTACAACTGGATGAACGACCATAAGACCAAGTTGGACTGGGCTGCCCAGAGGGAGCGGCCTATCGGCCGATAGATTCCTCGGAAGTTGTAGACATTCTCCGAGGCATATATCGTGCCTCCCTCACTCCACCCCGCGGTTCTCCCAGTCGCCGTAGGAGGTCCCGTCGTCGCACTTCCACTCGAGGCGGCCGTTGCTCGATCGGCCGAGGGCGACTGCTGCCGCCGTTGAGGGCGAGCCGAACGGCACATCCCGCGTAAGGATGCCCACGTCGCCCCGGACCTCGATGGAGCCGTCCGCGACGAGCTTGCGATGCTGCGCGCGATAGGACGCATACGCGCGCTCAGTGCTGTCGGCCTTGCCGGTGCCCGCCCATGTGGCGACCACCTGTGAACCTTCGAGCATCGTGAACTCGTCGCCGATCTGCTGTGCCCGGGCCTCGACCTTGTGCTTCTTATTGGTGAGGGTGAACACCGGCGAATCCACCGTGACGGTCGCCGATGCCGCGACTGCTTTGCGGACGCGAATGGCATTCACGCCGAGTACCGGCAGGACGATCTGCAGCTGGTCCAGAAAGGCTTCCATGTCCGAGGCCTGCGCCTCGGAGAGCTTGCGGCCCCGCGGGTCGTTGCCGTTGGCCAGCGTCACGCGCGCAGCCTGCCTGGCGAGCTCCACCAGCCGCCACTCCAGGTAGCCCCAGTGGCCCTCGGTGAACGAATCGTCCTTTGAGGTGATCAGTACGACCCGGTCCCAGAACTCCTTCTTGGCCGAGTGGTCCCGAAACCGGTTGATGAAGTCCTCGGTGCGCCCGATGTAGCAGCGCACGCCGCCCAGGGCCTCTTCGCCGTCGCCGAGGAGGAAGTAGGCGCCGTTGCGCTTGGCCTCGGGGCGCTTGAGGATGTCGCCGAGGTCGGAGCGCGGCCCAGCGAGGACGTGACCGGTCCAGCCGGCGATCTCGGCGGTGGTGATCCCGCCCGGGACGCCTTCGACGAGGAAGATCTCGATGTGCTTACCGGTCATGCGGCGGCCTCCTTGAAGGTCAGCAGTCTGTCCCGGTAGTGCTCGTACTGCTTGCGGCGGGCGGCGAGTTCCGCTGGAAGGCCGATGCTGAGGTCGTTCACGAGGGCGTCGAACTTGTCGAGGATGCAGACGATGCGGGCTTGCTCGTCGAGGGGAGGAATCGACATTTCCCACATGGCCATATTGGCGATAGGGATTCGATTGACGGTTGCGCCATGAACAGTTTTCGTCCGGACCAATGCCTGGAACTGCGGTCCGAGGAAGGCGAGCGTTAGAAACCTTGGGTCGACCATCGATTCCCGCGGGCGCAGCAGACCCATCCGGCGCCCGAGTGCAGCCGGCTCATCCCTGTCCCAGTAGGCTGCCTGGCCAACTCGAGTCTCGTAGGAGAACAGCGTGTCACCGGGACGAGGTGCGACGCGACTCGTCCATGCGGCAAACTCGTCCTCCCCGAGGTGCGCAGACTCGGTGAGATCGAAACGCCCATCGCGCAGTGACGAAATGCTGAGGTACCAGGGCCCCGCGATGGTCTTCTTCGGGGTTGCGTGCGGCCCATCGAAGATGTCGGCTATCTGGCCGACGGTCATCTTGCGCCAGCCAGCTCTCGGCGTCAGCAGTGAATCCCAGTAGTGGGCATACTGGCGCTGCCGAGCTTCCAGCTCCGCTTCCAGCTCCGCTTCCAGCTCTGTGAACGTGTCCAGTATTCGCACGATCTCCCGCTGCACCTCGAGCGGTGGGACTGGGATCATGATCTTTGCAAGGCTGTCACCTGAGACACGTCGCACCTTGGTGCCTGTGATCCAGCGCTTCTTCTGCTCCTGGAACTGCTCACACTGGAAGAAGTACGCAACGTACTTCGGTTCGAGAGAGTGGCGATAGACGTAGGCATCGCCGCTGACTGCAGCAGGCACTTGACCAAGCCATGCGACCGCCTTGCCGACCGCATCATCGTCCCCGCTCGTGGTCGCGATGGCCAAGTCTCCGGGTTCTGCCGTCCGGAGTCGGCTGGCGAACTCCGGAGCAACGAATGACTTGGCCTCGGTCGTCCAGATTCCGTAGCGGGTGTGTATCTGGCCGTAATGAATGGCTGGCACTCCGGAATCCGTCAGGTCCTTCTTCTGCATGCCGGTGCCTCGAGTGAAGCTCCCGACTTCACCGAGCGGCCTGTATGGCACCCCATCCGGGCACAGCTCCGCAATCAACTCGTCGATGCGGCTCACGCCTCCCCCTCCAAGTCCGCGACGATCTCATCGATCTGCGCGCGTAGCTCGGCCTGCCGCGCGACGATCCGCGCGATCTCGGCATTGAGCGCAGTGATGTCGACCTCCTCGCGCGTGTCCTCCTGCTCCACATACGAACTCACCGCGATGTTGTACTCGTTCTCGGCGATCTCAGAGTTGGGGACCAGCCGGGCGAAGTGCTCCACGTCCTGGCGAGCGGCGAACGCATCGATGATCTTCTGCTGGTTCTCCTCGGTAAGCTTGTTCTTGTTGCCGCCGCGGACGAACTCGGCAGACGCGTCGATGAAGAGCGTCGCGTTGTCGGTCTTGGACTTCTTGAGCACGATGATGCACGTGGCGATCGTGGTGCCAAAGAACAGGTCCGGCGGCAGCTGGATGACCGTGTCCACGTAGTTGTTGTCGATGAGGTACTTGCGGATCTTGCGCTCGGCACCGCCGCGGTAGAGCACGCCAGGGAACTCGACGATCGCAGCGGTGCCGTTGACCGCGAGCCAGCTCAGGATGTGCATCGTGAAGGCGAGGTCGGCCTTCGACTTTGGCGCCAGCACGCCGGCGGGCGCGAACCGCGGGTCGTTGATGAGCAGCGGGTTGGCGTCGCCGTCCCAGTGGATCGAGTACGGCGGGTTGGAGACGATCGCCTCGAACGGCTCGTCGTCCCAATGCGCCGGATCGAGCAGCGTGTCGCCGTGCGCGAGGTCGAACTGCTCGTAGTTCACGTCGTGCAGGAACATGTTGATGCGCGCGAGGTTGTACGTGGTGAGGTTGATCTCCTGGCCGAAGAAGCCCTGGTGGACGTTCTCCTTGCCTAGCACCTTCGCGAACTTGAGCAGGAGTGAGCCGGAGCCGCACGCCGGGTCGTAGACCTTGTTCACCTCGGTCTTGCCCACCACCGTGATGCGCGCGAGCAGCTCGCTCACCTCCTGCGGCGTGTAGTACTCGCCGCCCGACTTGCCCGCACTCGACGCGTACATCTGCATGAGGTACTCGTACGCGTCTCCGAACGCGTCGATGGTGTGGTCCTCGAAGTGGCCCAGATCGAGGTCGCCGATCGCGTCGAGCAGCTTCACCAGCTTCTCGTTGCGCTTGGCGACCGTGGGGCCGAGCTTGGCGCTGTTCACGTCGAGGTCGTCGAAGAGGCCTTTGAGGTCGTCCTCGCTCTCAGCCCCCACCGCCGAGCCCTCGATGTTGCGGAATGCCCGCTCGAGCGTCTCGTTCAGGTTCTCGTCGGCCGCTGCCCGTGCGCGCACGTTGGCGAAGAGCTCGCTCGGCAGGATGTAGAAGCCCTTCTCGGCAACGACCTCGTCTCGCGCGAACTCGGCATCCACATCCGCGAGCTTGGTGTAGTCGAAGTCAGGCTGACCCGCCTCGCGTTCGGCGGCGTTGAGGTAGGCGGTGAGGTTCTCGGAGATGAAGCGGTAGAAGAGGATGCCCAGCACGTAGGTCTTGAAGTCCCAGCCGTCCACGGACCCGCGCAAGTCGTTCGCGATCCGCCATATCGTCTTGTGGAGCTCGGCTCGCTGCGCTTCCCTCGTGGTTGGAGCCATGTGGGCGTCTCTTCTCCGCGTGACGGGTATGGGCACTCCTGCCATTCTACAATCACGGGTATGACATAGGACGGTCGACCTCCCGAGGAGCACTGCGTGTTCGATTCCCGCGACATAGGTCGCTTCACCGTGGTAACCGGCCACTACGGCTGCGGCAAGACGAACCTTTCCATCAACCTCGCGCTCGACCTCGCGGCGAGCTACGACGAGGTGCTCCTCGTGGACCTCGACGTGGTGAACCCGTACTTCCGATCGTCGGACTACACGGCGATGCTCGCCGAGCATGGGGTGCGCGTGATCTCGCCCACGTTCGCCGGCACCACGCTCGATACCCCGTCGCTCTCGGCCGAGGTGGGCGCCGCGTTCGACACCAGCGGCGCGGTCATCTTCGATGCAGGTGGTGACGACGTGGGTGCCACCGCGCTCGGCCGGTACGCCAAGGAGATATCGGCTATCGACCACGAGATGCTGTACGTGATCAACCGCTACCGCAATCTCACGGGCACCCCGCACGAGGCGGCGCAGTTGCTCGCGGAGATCGAGCACGCCTCGCACCTCAAAGCCACGGGCGTGGTCAACAACTCGCATCTGCGCGATGAGACCACCGCGGCCACGGTGCTCGACTCGCTCGACTTCGGGCGCGAGACCGCCGCGTTGCTCGGCCTGCCGCTGCGGTTCACCACCGTGCCCACGCGCCTCGCAGGGGAGTTCTCACCCGAGCCCGGTGCTGCGACCCACGTCGAAAACGCGTATCCTATCGGGATTCACGTCCGCACACCCTGGGAGGAAGCCTCGTAGGGTGTCGGGCATGCCAGCACCCCGGGAGCCCGGGCTCCCGTCAGCACGAGGAGGTCATCCGCTCATGGCACGGATCATCGTGGACGGACGCTACTGCAAGGGCTGCGGCCTGTGCGTGGACGTCTGCCCGAGCACGTGCATCGTGCTCGACCCCGACACGATCACCGACAAGGGGTACCACCCCGCGATGTTGACCGACGAGTCGTTGTGCACCGGCTGCGCGTCGTGCGCGATCATGTGCCCCGACGTGGCCATCACGGTCGAAAGGTAGGCGCTCAATGACCGAGAAAGTCCTCATGAAGGGCAACGAGGCGCTGGCCGAGGCTGCCATCCGGGCAGGATGCCGTTTCTTCTTCGGCTATCCCATCACGCCGCAGACCGAGCTTGCCGCCTACATGGCCAAACGCATGGGCAAGGAAGGCGGCGTCTATCTGCAGGCCGAGAGCGAGATCGCGGCCATCAACATGGTGTACGGCGCCTCGGCTGCGGGGAAGCGTGCGATGACGTCCTCCAGCTCGCCGGGCATCTCGCTCAAGGGCGAGGGCATCAGCTACATGGCCGGCGCCGACCTGCCGGGCGTGATCATCAACGTGCAGCGCGGCGGCCCCGGCCTCGGCGGCATCCAGCCGAGTCAGTCGGACTACTTCCAGGCCACCCGCGCCACCGGCCACGGCGACTTCCACCTGATCGTTCTCGCGCCGTCCACGGTGCAGGAGATGACCGACTACGTGTTCCGGGCGTTCGATCTGGCCGACGAGTACCGCACGCCGGTGATGATCCTCGCCGACGGCATGCTCGGTCAGATGATGGAACCGGTGGTGCTGCCGGAGCCGAAGACGGAGTTCCCCGAGAAGCCATGGGCCGTGACCGGCCACCACGGGCAGCGCCCGCACAACGTCGTGAACTCGCTCTACCTTCAGCCCGAGCGGCTCGAGGAGACGAACATCGAGCGCTACGAGCGGTACGACGTGATCAAGGCGAAGGAGCAGCTCGCCGAGGAGTACCGTACCGAGGATGCCGACATCGTTGTCGTGGCCTTCGGCGCCAGCTCCCGCATTGCGAGGAGCGCCGTGAACAAGGCGCGCGAGAAGGGCATCAAGGCCGGTCTCATCCGTCCGATCACGCTCTGGCCGTTCCCCGCCGACATCATCAGCGCGGCGGCGGACCGGGCCAAGGCGTTCCTCACCGTCGAGATGAATATGGGCCAGATGGTGGACGATGTGCGTCTCGTGGTATGCGGTCGCACGCCGGTCGAGTTCTACGGCCGTGCCGGGGGCATCATCCCCACGCCGGCGGAGACGCTCGAGGCCATCGAACGCCTCGCGGAGTCGCTGGAAGGAGGCGCCCGATGAGCAAGATCATCTTCGAGCGCCCGCACGCGCTCACCGACGCGCAGTTCTCCTACTGCCCCGGTTGCACGCATGGGATCACGCACCGCCTGGTGGCCGAGACGCTGGACGAACTCGGTATCGAGGGCACCACGGTCGGCGTCGCGCCGGTGGGCTGCTCGGTGCTCGCGTACGAGTTCTTCGCCTGCGACATGGTGCAGGCCGCCCACGGCCGTGCTCCGGCGGTGGCCACCGGTCTCAAGCGCGCGATGCCGGAAAACGTCGTCTTCACCTACCAGGGTGACGGCGACCTCGCGTCCATCGGCATGGCCGAGACGGTGCACGCCGCCACCCGCGGCGAGAAGATCACCATCATCTTCATCAACAACGCCATCTACGGGATGACGGGCGGCCAGCTCGCCCCCACGTCGCTGCCGGGCCAGGTCACGCAGACGAGCCCGTACGGGCGCGACGTGACCGAAGCCGGCTTCCCCATCCGCGTGGTCGAGATGCTCTCCACGCTCGACGGCGTCGCGCTGGCCCAGCGCGTGACCGTGGACACGCCCAAGAACGTGCGCGCGGCCAAGCGCGCCATCAAGAAGGCGTTCGAGTACCAGATCGACGGGGCGGGCTTCACCATCATCGAGGTAGTGTCCACCTGTCCCACCAACTGGGGCCTCTCACCGGTCGATGCGCTCCAGTGGATGCGCGACAACATGCTGCCGTACTACCCGCTCGGCGTGTACAAGGACGTGAAGGCGGCCGGTTTCGCCAACGTGGTCCAGGCTGCGGCGGCGCACGCCGCGGATCTCGCAGCCGGACCTGCCACGCCCGCCGAAGGAGGCGAGGCGTGATGGCACAGCCGCTCAACATCCTGCTGGCCGGCTTCGGCGGTCAGGGCATCCTCTTCGCCGGCAAGCTCATCGCATACGCGGGGCTCATCGAGGGCCGTGAGCTGTCGTGGCTCCCCTCCTACGGCCCGGAGATGCGCGGCGGCACCGCCAACTGCAGCGTGTGCCTCTCCGACGAGCCCATCGGAAGCCCGCTCGTGCTCGAGCCGGATGTGCTCGTGGCGATGAACCAGCCCTCGCTCGACAAGTTCATCGACTCGGTAGTGCCGGGCGGCAAGGTCATCATCGACTCCACGATGTGCACGCGCATGCCCGAGCGCGACGACATCACCATCTTCCCGGTGCCGTCCACGCAACTCGCCGAGGACAACGGACTCAAGGGTCTCGCGAGCGTCGTGCTTGTGGGCAAGATGCTGCGCGAGGTCGGCTTCTGCGATCCGGTTGCGCTCGATGCTGCCATCGTGAAGAGCGTGCCGGCCAAGAAGGCGCACCTGCTCGGCAAGAATCGCAAGGCGTTCGAGATCGGCATGCTCAACGACGACGGCGAATCGGCCCCGGTGTGCGCGCTGCCCGACGGATGGGTTGCCGAGTAGCGTACAGGGACCTCGAGGGGGGAGCGGCGTGACCACCGAGCTCAAGCAGATCGGTCTGCGCATCAAGGGTCTTCGGGAGGCGTGCGACATCTCGAGGGAGGAAATGGCCCGCGATCTCGGCATCGACGTGGACAGAGGCGGCGGTGGGCGGCGACCACTACGACACCAAGGACGTTGCGTGGCGCGACTCGGACGGCTACTTCAGCTTCGTGGGGCGCAACGACGACGTCATCAAGTGCTCCGGCTACCGCATCGGCCCGTTCGAGGTGGAGAGCGCACTGATCGAGCACCCGGCCGTGGTGGAGTGCGCGGTGACCGCCGCCCCCGACCCGGTGCGCGGACTCGTCGTGAAGGCGACGATCGTGCTCGCCAAGGGTTGGGAGCCGTCAGACGAGCTTGCCAAGGAGCTCCAGAACCACGTGAAGAAGACGACCGCGCCCTACAAGTACCCGCGCATCGTGGAGTTCACCGACGAGCTCCCGAAGACGCTCGGCGGCAAGATCAAGCGCAAGCAGATCCGGAACGAGGACGGCGTAGCCGACTAGGCAGGCGCGCGGTCCTACCGTAGCGCCGAGAGCCACGCCCTCGCGAACTCGGCCCAGCCCTCGCCGCGCTCGGCACTCGTGCGCCACACGTTGTCGCGCGGCGTCGCCGCAAGGCCGCTAACGACACCGTTGCTGCCGAACGCGTTGTCCACGAGCGCCAGCACCCCCACGGCATCGGCCATCTGAAGATCCGTCGCCGAGTCGCCGATGGCGGCGGCCTGCTCGCGGCTGAGCCCGCGCCACGCGAGGTCGAGTTCGATCGCGCGCGACTTCGAGACGCCACGCGGCACGACGTGGTACGCGTGCGGCGGCATGTCGCGGCAGGTGAGCGTGCCGTAGCTGCGCAGCATCCCATTGTCTACGAAGTCGAGCGGCAGCGGCAGTGTATCGAGCACCGCCTGGCCCTCGGCGGCATCGAGACAGCCGCGCAGGAGCAGCGACACCTCGCGGTCGAGTTGCCACGGCGCGTACTGCTCTATCCGGCCGGGGAGCGCCTCCATCAGCGCCTCGGCGGCGCCGACTCGGTTGATGGCCTGGAAGGGCGTCTCGTCCTCCGCGAGTGTGCCCGCGGGCCACGAGCCGGTGTCCATCCGCGCCTCGAAGTCCAGTCCGATGCCGTGGACGATGATGCCGCCCGCCTCGGCGATGTAGCCGTCCCAGCCGAGGAGTTGGGTGAGTTCGCGCAGCTGGAGGCGGCCACGGCCGGAGACCGGCACCACCGCCACGCCGGCGCGTGCGAGCGCGACGATCGCCTCTGCCACCACGAGCGACGGCCGCGCCTCGGCGTCGGCGAGCACGCTTCCGCCCTTGGCGACGAGTGTGCCGTCCAGATCGGTGTAGAGCACGCGGGCGC
Source organism: Coriobacteriia bacterium (assembly GCA_049658145.1). Classification (GTDB taxonomy): domain Bacteria; phylum Actinomycetota; class Coriobacteriia; order Anaerosomatales; family Anaerosomataceae; genus UBA6100. The sequence continues at coordinate 12,669 of JBASOJ010000036.1, read as the reverse complement.
TCGCGAGCGCTTCGGCTGCGCGTGGGTCTTCGGCGAGTAGCGGGGTCGTATCGGGCATTCGGCCGGTCCTTCCGCTCGGATGCGTCCATTGTAGGCGAAGGCGTCGCAGGAGAGTCCGCGGGGGATAGACACAGCAACATCCGCCAGAGAGGAGTCCTGCCGCGACCTTCTCGAAGCTGGCCGGCCTGTACGCGATCTGCGCCGCCCTGTTCTTCGCCGTGGACCTCGTGTGGCTGTCGGTCGCCACGAAGCGCTTGTACCGGCCGTACATCGGCGGACTCGCCTACGCGACCTACGATCTCACCAACCTCGCCACGCTGCGCGGCTGGGCGTGGCAGGTCACCGCGATCGATCTCGTGTGGGGCACGACGGTCACGAGTGTCGTCGCGGTTGCCGGTTACTACGCGGGCCGGTGGCTGGGCATCGGGTAGCCGGGTCCTCGGCCCGCGTCGTGGCGCGAAGGAGAGGGGACACACGTGTGCCCGCCCCCTGGGGGACGGGCACACGAGAACGTGCTTTCGGGCTCAGTCTTCCATAGGCCATCCCGAGAATCCCTGATGGTGGACTCCGGGGTTCATCTCGCCCGTGAAGCCGCCCATCTCCCGGGCATGGTGTGATACGTGATCAAGCCCGAACTCACGTCCTGCGCCACCAGCACCCGATACTGCGAACGCCGGCGCTGCGAGTGCCAGAACGAGCACTAGTGCTAGCGCCAGAACCGCGAACGTACGTTTCATGGTCGTTCCCTTCTTAGATTCGAGCATGATGCCCATCGAGCCTACGCTTCATATATACTAATGCCCACGATACGCACATACGAAACACATGTACCTTGCGGGTCGGTCTATACTGGGCACGCTCGGCGAACCTGGTTCTATGACATCCGAGGAGGACCGTCGGTGACTGACAGGCTCGAGGTACCGTTCCCGCACTACCGCTGCGGCGAGTGCGGTAAGGACCTCCCGTTGACTGAGGCTCGACTGACGGTCACGTGTGTCGACCATCAGCCCGGACGCGTAGATGCCGCGGTCGAGGTCCGACCGGCCGTACGCGCCGACCGGCACGACATCGAGGACATCTGCGACCAGGCGCTCGGCGAGACCGAGGTGGACGTCTTCGGCCGCTCGTTCGACGTGCTCGAGCAGGAGAACCTTGTGGCGGTGGCCGAGGGCCGCTTCGCGGGGGTCATATCTCTGGCCATGGACGGCGGCGATCTCGCCATCGTGCTGTTGAGCGTGTATCCGGGTTTCCAGGGCCACGGCGTCGGCAGGGCGCTCGTGGACGTTGCGGTCGCCGCTGCCGCTGAGCGCGGACTTCCCTCGGTCAAGGTCGCCATCAGCAACGACGACGTCCCGTCCTTCTCGTTCTACCAGCGGCACGGCTTCGTGATCGACGCCGTGGCCAAGGGTCTGCTGGCGGACCGCTACGGCTCAGCGGAGCCGGGGTTTTCGGGTATCCTGGTGCGCGATGAGATCCGCCTGCGGCGCTCGGTGTGCCGCGCCTGATCCAGATCCGCTCCTGATGGAAGGCCCCCGAATGCCTCTTCGCCGTCTGTTCGTCGCGGACGTCAGCCACGATCACCTCGCTATGGACGTAGCCGAGTAAGTTGGCCGACGTCCACGCACAGGGTCTGAGCGTCGCCTACGAGGGTGTCGACCGGCGTGTCCACGCGCTCGACGCCCTCACCCTGAGCGTCGCTGACGGCGAGCCGGTGGCGATCATCGGTCCCTCGGGATGCGGTAAGTCGACGTTGCTGCTGGCGATCGCCGGCCTCGTGGCGCCGAACTCGGGCGAGCTGCTCGTGGGCGGCGCCCCTGTCACCGGCCCGCGCCTGCATACGGCGCTGATCCTGCAGGACTTCGGCCTGCTCCCCTGGAAGACCGTCGTGCACAACGCGGGCCTCGGCCTGGAGATCCGGCACGTGGCCGCCGCGGAGCGTGTCAGGCGGGTGACCGAGGCGCTCGAGCGTGTGGGCCTGGCCGAGTTTGCGGACGCGTACCCCGGCGAGCTTTCGGGGGGCATGCGGCAGCGTCTCGCGCTCGCACGCGCACTTGCGCTCGATGCGGACCTGCTGCTGATGGACGAACCGCTCTCGGCGCTTGACGCGCTCACCCGCGAAGACCTCCAGGGCCTCCTGCTCGACATCTGGCGGCAGCGAGGGCACACCTCGATCCTCGTGACGCACTCGATCGAGGAGGCCGTCTTCCTCGGCAGGCGCGTCGTGGTGCTCACGCCACGTCCGGGGCGCGTTGCCGCGATCGTGGAGAACCCCGAAATGGGCGATGCCGGGTTCCGCGACACGCCCGCGTTCTACGAGCGCTGCGCCGAGTTGCGCGGACTGCTGGCCGCCGAGGGCGCGCTGGAGAACGTGCAGTCCGAGGCGCCCCGCGGGGAGGCGGACCTCTCGTGAGGAGTCTCCGCAACAAGCTGCTCGGCTACGCGGGCGCCGCAGTGCTGCTCCTCGCAGGGTGGCAGCTCCTCGCATGGCTCGTGGGCTCGCAGGCGCTCCCGGGTCCGGTGCCCGCGATCGAGGCGTTCGTCCGCACCCTGGCAACCGACCTGCTGCCCGAGGTAGCCGTGAGTGGCTGGCGCGTCGTCGTCTCGATGGTGCTCGGCTCGGCGCTTGCCGTGCCGCTCGGGCTGGTGGTCGGCCGCAGTCCGCGCATCGACGCGGTCGCCGCTCCGCTCATCTTCCTGACCTACCCCGTGCCGAAGATCGTCTTCCTGCCTGTGTTACTCGTGCTGCTCGGCATCGGCAGTCTGCCGAAGATAGCGCTCATCACCCTCATCGTCTTCTTCCAGATCCTCGTGACGGCGCGGGATGCCGCACGGGCGATCCCGGCGGGAAGCGTGCTCTCGGTGCGCTCTCTCGGCGCCGACCGGGGTCAGGTCTTCCGCCACGTGGTCGTGCCGGCGGCGCTGCCGGACGTGTTCACCGCGCTGCGCATCTCCACCGGCACCGCGATCGCCGTGCTCTTCTTCAGCGAATCGATCGCGGGCACCGACGGCATCGGCTACTACATCATCGATGCGTGGGGCCGCATCGCGTACACCGACATGTTCGCCGGCATCATCGCGATGGCCGTGCTCGGTGTGGTGCTCTACGAGCTACTGGAGCTCGCCGAGGCGCGCGTGTGCCGCTGGACTCGAGTGGAGCGCTAGGGCGCGGGCGCGTCGGTGGGACAGCTCTCCTCGGAGAGCATCCTCTCGACGTGTGCGCGAAGGTCCGCGGGCGAGAACGGCTTGGTCAGGTAGTCGTTGCATCCGAGGGATGCCCCGTGTTCGATGTCGATCTTCTGCGCGGCTGTCGTCAGCATCATCACACGCACGGCATCGAGCTCCGGGCGCTTGCGCAGGAAGTGCAGGACCTCCCACCCGTCGAGCTTGGGCATCGTGACATCCAGCAACATGAGGTCGGGGACGCGATCGATGGCGAGCTTCAGCGCCTCCTCGCCGTCCACGGCCTCGATGAGCTCGTGTCCGAGTGAGCGCAGAGCGGCTTTCACCAGCATGCGGATCTGCTGGTTATCGTCGGCGGTGAGGATGATTCGTTCGGCTGTCACGGGGGCCCCTTACGAGTGACGGTCGATGCGGCTAGTCGCGATCGCGGTGCATGATCTCGACGATCTTGTTGAGCTTCGCCTCCCGGCGACCGCGTTCGCGCTCGAACTCGGCACGCTTCGCCGGATCGAGCATCGCATCGATGTGGTCGGCGACCTCGGAGGGCTTGAAGGGCTTCGGGAGGTAGTCCGCGAACGGGTCGGCAGCGATCTCGCGATGCTGCTCCTCGAACGTACCGGCTGCCGAGAGGAACAGTATGGGGACTTCTTTCGTGTCCGGCCTCTGCCGGAGACGGTCGTGGACCTCGTGGCCGGTGAGGCCCGGCATCATCACGTCCAGCACGATGAGATCGGGCTTCTCGGCGGCGACCACGCCCATGGCCTGGAGCCCGTCTTCGGCCTCGAGCACCTCGAAGCCGCGATTGGTGAGCGCGACCTTGAGCAACCTTCGGATCGACGACTCATCATCAACGACGAGGATCCTCTTCATGCGTGCACGTCCCTTCCCCCTAGGTGCCGAGGATGTCCCCGACTCGTTCGACCAGATCCTTTGGCGTGAACGGCTTGCAGATGTACTCATGCGCGCCGCACGCCATACCCTCTTCCACCTCGGTGCGCTGGCTCTTGGCCGACAGCATGACCACGGGAATCGACTCGGTCTCCGGGTCGGCCTTCAGTCTGTTGAGAACCTCATACCCTGTCATCACCGGCATCATCACGTCGAGCAGGATGAGGTCGGGCTTCTCGGCATGCGCGATGTCGAACGCCTCGCCCCCGTCGGCTGCCTGCAGCACCTCGTAGCCGTGGTTGCCGAGCGTGAACGAAACGAGTTTGCGGATGTGCGGCTCATCGTCCGCGACGAGGATGCGCGTCATTCTTGCTCCTCTGCGGTCATAACGGACTCGATGCGGCTCACGAAGTCCTCGACGTCGAATGGTTTGCTGACGCGGTCGGCAGCAAGGGCGAGCACATCGGCGCGTTCGCGGTCGATCGGATACGCCGACATGATGACGATCGGGATGTCCATGGTCTCTTCGCTCGACTTGAGCTCCTGGAGCACGGCGTAGCCGTCCATCACCGGCATGCGCAGGTCGAGCAGGATCGCATGCGGCTTGGTGCGTGCCACCGCCGCCATCGCCTCGCGGCCGTCGTAGGCGCCCATCACGGTGTAACCACGCTGCTTCAGCGTGCGCGAGAGCAGGTCGACGATGGACCTGTCGTCGTCCACCACCAGCACGACCGGTGTGGCCACCGACCCAACGAGGCTGTCGATCACGCTGATGAGTCGCGTCCGGTCGATCGGCTTCTCCAGGTAGCCCGCCGCCCCACAGCGCTCGCTCTGGCCCTCGTCGCAGATGATGGAGAGCACCACGACCGGAATGGTGCGGGTGGCCGGGTCGGCCTTGAGCTTCTTGAGGAGCTGGAAGCCGGCTCCCTCGTCGAGCATCACGTCGAGAGTGATCACGCGTGGCTCGAGTTCTATGGCGTACTCCCAGGCTTCGCCGGCGGTGAACGCCTTGATGACCTCGTAGCCGCGGCGGGAGAGGTATTTGGCGATCAGGTTCGCCACGTCCTCCGAGTTGTCCACCACGAGGATCCGCCCGCCGGGCGAGCCGAGCGGTCCCTCGAGGGCGGGGGTGCGCACGTGCTTGTCCGAAGCGAACGGCAGCTCGAACCAGAACGTCGAGCCTTTGCCCTGCACGCTGTCCACCCCGACCTGTCCGCCGAGCAGTTCGATGATGCTCTTGCAGATCGAGAGGCCGAGCCCGGTGCCGCCGATCTCGCGCGTGAGCGATGAATCGACGCGGTAGAACTTGGTGAAGAGTTTCGCCTGGTCCTCCGGTGCGATGCCGATGCCCTCGTCTGATATCTCCACGCGGATCATCGGGCCGTTGATGCGGGCGCCGACGGTGACGTCTCCGCCCTCCGGGGAGTACTTGATCGCGTTGCTGATAAAGTTGATGAGCACCTGTCCCACGCGGTCCGGGTCTCCCGCGGCCAGCGGAAGGTCGTCGGCGATCTGGACATGGATGGCCCGGCCCTGCTGATCGAGGACCGCCCGGAACGTGTTGACTGCGCCGGCAACGCGCTCGGCCACGTCGAGCGGCTGCACCTTGAGCACGATGCGTCCGCTCTCGATGCGCGAGATGTCGAGCATGTCGTTGATGAGCTCCACGAGCCTGTCGGAGTTCTCCTTCACGATCGACAGGAACTCCTGCTGGATCTCGTTGACCTCGCCGGCCTCGCCGTCGAGGATCAGGTCGATGTAGCCCTTGATCGACGTGAGCGGCGTGCGTAGCTCGTGGCTGACCGTCGAGACGAACTCGTTCTTCATCTGCGTCGCTTCACGCTCCGCGGTCACGTCGCGGATGTTCGTCACGGCGCCGAGATACTCGCCCTTGTCGTCGGTCACCGGATCCACCCGGACGTCCACGATGCGGTGCTCGGGCTCCTCCATCCGAACCTCGCGGAGCTGCGTGCCGGTCTCGCGGACCGTGCCTTCAGGATCCGCCACCAGGTTGAACAGGTTCCACGTGTCGGTCACGAGTCCGACGAGCGCTTCGGCTCCCTTGCCCAGGATGTGCTCGGCAGCCGGATTGACGAAGTTGATGCGGTCTTCGGGGTCGAAGACGATGATGCCGTCGCTCGTGCTCGTGAGAATCGCTTCGGAGCGCCTGCGCACGGCGAGGATCTCGGTGTTGTCACGGATGGTGACGACAGCGCCCCAGGCGATACCGTCGACATACGGCGTGACCGTGAAGGTGTAGTCGTTGCCGTTGAGCTCGCAGCGGGAGACGGCGGGGGACTGTCCTTCGAGCGCCTCGAGCAGCGTCTTGTTGAGCCCGCAGACGCCGAGCCGGTCGATGTGGGCGCCGACGCACTCGGGTCGCGTGATGCCGAGCATGGCCGAGGCGGCCTCGTTGATCACGCGCACCGTGCGGTCGGGCGCGATCGCGATCATGCCCTCGCTCGTGCCGGCCATCAGCGCCCTGATGTGCGAGTAGTAGCGTCTCTCGTCGCTGTCGGGCACCGAACACCTCCTCCGTGTGGGCAGACTAGTCCACCACGATATTCGTCTGAAAACTGCTGAATCCTGCCTGTGCGAGGCACCTTCGGAGGCGGGGACAGCCAACGGGAGCGCACCGGTGGCGGTGCACTCCCGTAATCGTGTCCGTGGTGCCCCCTGGAGGATTCGAACCTCCGACACCAGGTTTAGGAATACTTGTTCTTTGGTGCCTACGCTGAACAATAACCGCACGTAGATGTGTTGTTGGTGTTGGCACTCTCGGACTTAGAGTGCTGAAGTGGCTAATCCGTGGCTACATTGTGGCTGAAGTGGGTTCTGGACACCATCTTTGTCACGCTCAGGATACAGCACCGAAGACAACCCGTCTGACACCAACAAACGAAGAAGGAAGAGGCAGTTGACCTCTTCCTTCTTGTGCTATCTGTGGTGGGCACGGCTGGACTTGAACCAGCGACCTACGCTTTAGGAGAGCGTTATTCTATCCGCTGAACTACGTGCCCATGAACTCTGGTGATTTTAGCATTCGTAGGCAAGGTTCCCTACTTATTCAGTAGGTCTACCTGCTTCTCTGGGATGACAGCCTCTCGCATCTTGTCAGCCGCCTTGTCGTGAACCTGCCTGATGAGACGCGCATAGACTTCGGCGGTGAAGGCGGGCGAGTGATGACCTGCCCATTTGTAGACAGAGGGCTTCTTCGTATCGCTGTCTCTTTGAACGTGTCTTGGATATCGTAGAAGCCGTCAGGCAAACGACGGGGGATACGAATGGTCAACTTCAAGGGGAAGCACGACCAAGAATATAGGTGAATCGCCCCGGGTTTCCCGGAGACTCCATCGTTTGAGAGGATGGGGTCATGGACAGAAGAACGCGTTACCCACAGGAAGTGCGTGAACGGGCCGTCCGGATGGTCTTCGAGCACACCGAGGAACACGGGACGCAGTACGCCGCGATCCGCTCCATCTCCGGCAAGCTCGGGATGAGTCCGGAAACGCTCCGGCTCTGGGTCAGGCGGGCCAAGACCGACGGGGGCTTGCGCCCCGGGCTCACGACCGACGAGCGGGCCCGCATGAAGGAACTCGAGCGCGAGAACCGTGAGCTGAAACGCGCCAACGAGATCCTCAAGAGTGCCGCGGCTTTCTTCGGGGCGGAGCTCGACCGCCAACAGAAGAGGTAGCCGAGTTCATCGACGCCAACCGCGAGCGCTTCGGGGTCGAGCCGATCTGCGAGCAGCTGCCGATCGCCCCATCAACCTACTACGCCGCCAAGACGCGTCCGCCCTCGGCCAGGGCGCTGCGCGACGAGCAGCTCAAGCCGGAGATCGAGCGGGTGCACGCCGCGAGCTACGACGGCTGCTATGGCGCCCGCAAGGTCTGGAAGCAGCTCGTGCGCGAGAACATCCCCGTGGCCAGATGCACCGTGGCCCGTCTGATGCGTGAGCTGGGGCTTTCCGGCGTGCGCCGGGGTGCCTTCAAAGTGACGACCCATGCCGACGGTCGGGCGGACAGGCCGGCTGATCTCGTGGAGCGCGACTTCACGGCGACGCGCCCGAACCAGCTGTGGGTCGCGGACATCACCTACGTGGCGACGTGGAAGGGCTTCGTCTACGTCGCGTTTGTCATCGACGTGTTCTCGAGGATGATCGTCGGCTGGCGGGTCTCGAGCTCGCTTCGAAGCGACCTGGCTCTCGACGCGCTCGAGATGGCGGTGTGGGCGCGCGGTGACGGCGCCCGAGGCGTGATCCACCACTCAGACCGCGGAGTGCAATACCTCTCGATCCGCTACACGGAACGTCTCGCGGAGGCCGGTGCTGTGGCTTCGGTCGGCAGCAAGGGAGACAGCTACGACAACGCGATGGCCGAGACGATCAACGGCCTCTACAAGACCGAGGTGATCCGCAGGCGCGGACCCTGGAGGAGCATCGAGGACGTCGAGTACGCCACGCTGGAGTGGGTCGACTGGTTCAACAACAGGCGGCTGCTGGAACCGATCGGAGACACACCACCGGCCGAGTTCGAGGGTCTCTACTGGCTCGAGCAGGCAGCGAACGCTACAGTCGGACCCAAGGAATCGAGTCTCCACTGAACCCGGGGCGATTCAAGGGGTCGTTCCCTGATAGATAGTGAGTGGCGTGCCGAGAAGCAGCGCGAAGAACAAGCAGCGATGTTTGACGGCATCATCAACGAGTTCATTGATACCGACCGTGAATGTGCAACCGTCGTGGACATTGATACAGGCGAAGCAGTTCTGGGACTGCAAGCGGCAATCACTCGCCTTGGGCTAGACAATGAAGTTGAGGCGTGGCTGGATGAGGATGACGAACCACCGAGAGCGATGCTTGAGCGAATGTAAATACACCAGAGTTCGCTGGTCGTTCTTCCTTGTCTAGTGCTACCTGCTGTAGCGCCTACGGACTGCCCGCCACAAGATGAACGCCATGCCGAACAACACCACTGCGGTTGCCAACATCAACAACAACTTCATTCCCGCCGACAGCGAGCAGGCGGCTACACCTAGTAAGCCGAGTATGGGGATGACGACTTCGTTGGTCAGGGTTGGCAGCGAGGACAGACCAAGCACCAGCGTGGCGACGATGCCAAGTGCGGTAAGCGACTGGCTCTTACGATAGGTGGCGTACTGCGACTGGACTTCAAGGCTCTGGACAATCCGTCTACGGATATCGCCCAAGCCTGTGACGTTCTCGTAGTGGTGAATAGTGTCCGTGACCTCGCCAACATTAGATGGGTCTGCGAGGACGAACTCCATATCTTGAACCGCTCGCCAGTCAGCCTGCGTCTCATCAGGACTGCTCTTGGACTTCATAGCATTCTCAAGCATCTTGCGGTGCGTGTACCTGATGAACTCCATCGCCTCGACCTGAACAATCTTGTCGTACACAAGTTGTCCGTGGTTAGGGTCGGGTTCATCGGTGTTTGACTGTTCGTATGTGCTTGATACCGCGAGCAGGTTGACCGCCTCGCCGATATACCAACGGCAATCATCGAACAGCCGAAGATTATCGAGGTGCGCTCTTGCCGCCGTCTGTGGGCTTACGTTCGGGACTCGCAGAAGGATGCTTGCGAACTCACGGTTGAGGACTTCATCCTCTTCGCGGAACTTCTCGGGTTGCCGCGTATAGTCAAACAGGAAGACAGTCGGACGGGAAGCCCAGTAGTTGCCTTGTTCTCTAAACACGCTGCGCTTGGGCGCAATCGCGTGTGAGATAGCCTGCATATACAACTCGCGGACGAACCCGAAGGTGCAAGGTTCTTCCCCGATGTATTGGTCAATCGGCACTTCGACCAAGCCGAACGAGAAGTCCTCGATGTCCATCCGCGTCGCTCGGTCTACATGACCAGCGATGTGCTGCTTAAACGCTTCCAACACGTTCTTCGCGTGACGGCGTGATGTAACAGATGAGAGTGCGGTCGCCGCGTCATATTCCAGCAGTATCGAGGGCGGCACGAGCAGCCGCGTGACATCCATTTGGAATAGATTGAGATGGAAGTTGACCAGAGTCTCGCCGTCGCTGCCATCTTCGGGCGCAAACAGTCGGAAGTGCAACAATGCGACCCCGTTGCCATATAACTTCACCTGCGGGTAGAGAACCACAGACTGCTCATCGTTCTCTATCACAACAGGATTGAGCAGCACCCGAACGAACGGTGCATATTCATGCAAATAGCCACTCATTAACCAGTTCTCGCGGTAGGACATGACCGCGAACTGGTACACGCCCTCGGACGAGTAGAGACCCTTACCGAGTAGTTCGCACTCAACGAAGGCAGTGTGACCAGACGGGCTTACTCGGACGGCGCAGGTCGTCTTTTTGACCTCGTCGTCTTGCCGCGAATAGACGTGCCCATCAGATGTGTGGGCTACTTCGGCGACACCCGACTCAACCAGCGCGGCAGCGACAGCATCAAGTCCATCGTCAAAGTCATCAACGAACCAAGTACCGAAGGTATGCCATATCTGGTAGTCGCCTGCGAACAAGACCATTCCCGCCTCTCGATGTCACAACATCTGATGTTGGCGACTACTCGTTGTTGGCAAGATGCTCTGTGTAGATGTCGTACTTGCTGTCCGACGAGACCTCAATGAGGATGGTGCCATCGCTACGGGTGGTCAGGGTCTTCCGCGTCTGACCGTTCAAGGTGATGCCCTTGGCTCGTGCGCTGTATTGGGATGAGACGCTACCGTCGTCGTGTCTCGCAGAGATGATATTCACGAGTGGGTCGCCCATCGCGTCGAACACCTCGCTGCAATAGCCCGAGTCATGTCCGTGGTGCGATGCGACGAAGAAGTGGACACCCTTGTCCAACTCGTCCTTGAACGCCTTCTTCTTCAGAAGTTCCTGCCAGCCAGCCGTCTCAAGGTCGCCCGTGAACAAGAACCTTGCCCCCGCGTATTCGACGAAGAGCGGGAGACTTGAGTTGTTGACCACACTAACCGTCAAGCCCATCGCGTCCTCTGGTGACAGGTGAGCGGGGGAAGAGAATGTCACGCCTGACCAGTCTGTGGGTGTCGCGGGCTGGTTGTATTGCTGTTGGAAGGTCACATAGGTGTCGAGGTTCTCGTAGTCCCCGTCGCCACCCTCTTGTTTGATGTCATCCCAGTCGTAGGTGGCGTCTCTCAGCAGTGTCTTCGGCGCAAGGAACGATTTGACGTTTGAGATGTCCTCGATGTGGTCGTCATGAGGGTGCGTGACCAGTAGTTGTCCCAACGGGTGTATGCCGTCAGGACTGGTCAGCCCAATGTTGTCCTTGATATAGCGAGCGGGAGAGAAGTTGTCCCATCGACCGCAGTCAATGAGGTAGCCGTAGCCGTTCGGTGCCTTCACCAGAGCGCAGAAGCCGTGATAGACGTTGAATATATAGACGCGAACAGATGCCATAGCCGTTCCCCCAGTCCTATGTATCAAGCGGTCGAAGTGAGATGTGTTGGTCAATCAGCGCGTCTAGCGCCCTGATGTCTTCCTCGTCGGTCATCAATAGACTCTTAGGCTTCGTTCCTATCGCCAGTTCGAACTGGCGCATCGCCGAGTCTGGGTAATATCGCTCGCTCGTTCTCACTACAGAGCGAAGGAAGTCACGAAGCACGGCTCTGTATTGGTCAAGCGCCTGCGACCAGTAGCGTCCCATCTCATCCTGTGTACGTTTGCGTGCGCGACTAGCAAAGACCCACCTGATGACCTTCAGCACGATGTCGACTACGAACACGGCAAGCACGCCCACGGCGATGAGCGACAGCCAGCCCTTTAAGCCCCACTTCTTGATACCTGCTGCTGCGGTCACAGCAAGTGGCAGTAGTGGCAGCAGTCGGAAGAGCCAGCCGTCCTTGTTGAGTGGCGCGAGACCAGCAAGAGCATCCAGATAGCCAACGGTGTCGGCTTCCTGTTCGTTGAGGTATTTGACCTTAGTGGCGAATAGGTCGCGCCCGACCGCCATACCCCGTGAGGCAGCCCAGATGGTCGGGACTATCTCATCGACAAACGCGGCGTTCGTTGGGTTGCGTGTCCCAATCTCGCTGAGTCGAGCGAATGTAATGTCTCGCAGACATACGCCCGTGCCCCGTTGTGCCTCACGACTGCTCATGGACATCGGCAATGCGATAACCACATCAAGCAGAGCATCCAGACCCAGAGGCATAGCCTCGCTGTCTACGGTCTTATCCTCAGTCACGTCGCCCCCATTCATTCCGCCCACCAACAACCGTAGCACTTCACTCCGACATCAGACACGGCGTCACGTTCTGAGGAACCGACAACAGAGACTGGATGTCTCCTCTACAGCAATGGTATCCAGGTTACCGACAGGCAAATGATGCGTATTCCGGTCCAAGCCGATCACCCGTTCCGCCCGAAGCCGATCAGGGATTCCGCTCGAAGCCGATCACTGATTCCAGAGCAAGCCGATCACCCGTTCCGCCCGCAAGCCGATCACTTTCGGCCCTCGGGGCGGAATCGGATCTGAGGCTGTAGCGAAGCGACGCATGGCGCGACCGTCACACTCGACCTCGTCAACGGATGCGAGGAGGCCGAGGTGCCCTACGGGAGACTGCCCATGCGAAGAACGCGAGAGA